>DASXZC010000660.1:0-24480 GCA_036502165.1 Bryobacteraceae bacterium | reverse complement strand
ATCTGTGGAGTGCCCTCACTCACCGGCTGCATGGACAAGATTGGCGTCATCGCCGACCGGGCCGGCTCGGCGATCAGACTCAAGGCTCTGTTTCAGAGAACCAGCGCCGCAAAATTCGAAATTCTGTTCATACTGGGCGGCCGCCAATCGATCATACAGTCTCTTAGTATGCAGGGGAACGCTCCCTGCATCATGAGCGATGCCGGCACCGATCCGCTTTATGCCTGGGTCTTTCGCAGGAAACACAGGTTCGGCAAGAATGAGACGCTGGTCATGATCTGTCCGGTTAAAACTACCATCCAAGCCAGTAGTTGGGAACCGACCGAACGCATGGACCTGCGCTATGGCACTGGATCACCTTACAGCACCCCGTATCCGGAGGTTGCTCCGGCCCGCCTGGCGGAGATCTGTGAGCAGACGTTGTTCGCCAAGGTAGCCTGAGACGGTTCTCACCGCGCTATTCTGAAGCGTGGTGGAACAGAAGTCTCACCCGGCCGCTGAGGACCTCGGGCTCCTGATCGATGGCGCGCGCATCGGGCGCAAAGCCACCGTCGACCAACTCTTCGCCCTGCTTTACCCCGAGTTGCGGCGCCTCGCCGTTGCTCATATGAAGCGCGAGAACAGCGCCCATTCCTGGCACCCGACGCTTCTGGTTCACGAGCTGTATTTGGAACTGCTCAAGAACCGGGCGTTCGATGACGCGGCTGCCGATGATGACCGGCGGCGCGCGTTTATGGGACTCTCCGGCTTCCTCATGAAGCGGCTTCTCATACAGCACAGCCGCCCGTTGCGTCAGCGCGTCCAGAGGACAGGAGAGGATGCGCTCGAATTGATTGCAATCAACGATGCGAATCCTGAGAGTGTAGTCTACGTCGAAAGCCTGCTCAAGAGCGTCGAAGCCATCGATCCGCGGTTCCGTGTAGTCATCGAGTGGAGGGTGTTCCACGGCAAGTCACCCAGCGAAATCGCCACCTACCTGGGCTGTTCCGAACGCACGGTGAGCACACTATGGTCGTTCTGCCGGAACTGGCTCGAGACGGAACTGGCCGGCCAGCAATAGATTATTTCCGGACGAGATCGAGCATCATGAGATCGCCGAGCGAAAGGTCCTCTTGCACATAGAGCAGGGAACGGCCATCGGGCGACGCCGCTAACACTCGCGGACCATTGAACACCCGCGTAGGCGGCGGCCCCAACAGGCGAATCGCACCGGTATCCAGGTTCTTGACGACGAATCCCGGCTGCGGTCCGGCACGCAGAAAGTAAAGTTGATTCCCGCGGAGGTCGAACGACCGGAACACGAGATCCTCCGTGCCTTTGACCAACTCTTCAGGGCCGCCCTCCGCCGCACGCCGCCAGACGCCGCGCTCAGTCGCGGGCCGCGCGTAGTAGAGCCAGCGCGAGTCCGCCGATTCGGCCACGTCGAACATCTCCTCCTTGCTCACCTGCACCTTCGCTCCTCCATCGACGGCGAGCTTCCATGTCTCCCGATGCCCTCCCGGATCTTCCATGTAATAAATCCATTTGCCGTCGCGTGACCAGTTGGGCACCATCGTCTCGGTCCTGTCACCGGTCAACTGCCTTCCGGCGCCTCCTTCGGCTGGAATTAGATATAAACTGCTGACCGTAACGATGGCGCCGGACCCGGCCTGCGGAAAATCCGCGGCATCAAATGCGATCCACTTGCCGTCGGGAGACCACCGCGGGCTCCCTAAATCAATGCCCAGCGACGTCAACTGCCGGACGTTCGCGCCGTCCGGTTGGCTGATGTACAGCTCATACGTGCCGGTACGGTTCGACCGGAAAACGATCAGCCGTCCGTCCGGCGAATAATCCGCATCGCTGTCCTCTTCACTTGACATCGCGACGCGCGCACTGCGGCCAGTTGCGAAATCCAGCCGCCAGATGTTCAGGTCTAAGTAGTTGCGCGCGAAGGCAAGGTGACGCGCGGGGCGATCGGTGGCAAGATCAACAAACGCTCCTTCCTGCAAGCGTGTGGGAACGCCATGGCCAGCAGCCTCGAGGCGCTCCGCCCACAGGCCTCGCGGATCGCTGACCAGGAGGTGGAGGGAATCCCCATACCAGGCGATCGAATTCGCCTTCGCCTTCCATTCCATGCAATTTTCCGGCCCGTTGGGCAACCCGATCCGGCACACCATCCACCGGTCACGCTGCTGCCGGAGAAAGGCCATGCTGCGGCCATCCGGCGAGACGCTCGGCCGAAAGTCCTGGGTGCCGAATGAGGCCGTCAGAGTCTGTTTTCGCCCGTCCCCAATGAACAGGCGCACCAGCGGACGGCCTTGGCCTACTGCATCCCGCACAATTAGGGATTGCGAGTCGGGCCACCACGCCATGCCACGGTAGCCCATCGGGTCGACGACGCTGCCCACGACGCGCTCCGCTCCGCCGGCTGCGGGCACCACGATCACTTGCGATGCGCCGCCGTCGGTCGCCCTTCGCATGTACGCGATCGAGGCGCCATCCGGCGACCAGGCCGGACTGAATTCCGCGCGCGGATCCGTTGTTAACCGGCGTGGGTCTCCGCCCTGCGCCAGCGAACGAACGTAGATGTCGGGGTTGTCGTCCTGCGGGCCCGACCATACGAAGACGATACGCGTGCCGTCAGGCGAAAAGGCGGGTTGCGACTCGAGCCCCGAGTAAGTGGTCAGCGCGTAGGGAGCACTCGCGACGATCGGATCTTCCCTGCCACGCAGCCAGATTCCGGCGCCCGCGGCGCCCCCGAGAACGAGCAGTCCCGCAGCGGCGGCCGCGATTCTGCGGCGCGGGAAGCGAGGCCGCTGCGTGCGTTCCGCAATCGCCTCCAATCTCGCCGCCACTTCCGAGGCTCCAGGGCGTTCGCCCGGACTCTTGCGCAGCATCGCCCCCAACAGCCGGACGAATTCACGGTCTCCGGCGCCTGTTGGCTCCGGCATCTCCGGCTGGCGATGAAGGATTGCCTGGGTGGTCGAAGCGGCCGTACATTCGAGGAATGGATGCTGTCCCGAACTGAGCTCGAGCAGCATCACTCCGAGCGAGAAAACATCGCTCGCGCCCGAGAGTGTTTCGCCGCCAGTCTGTTCCGGCGACATGTAGCCGAGCGTCCCCAGCGGGATGCCGTCGACACCGCCCAAGCGGCCTTCGCGCTGCGCCAGGCCGAAGTCGAGGACTTTGATGTAGCCATCGGCGCGCACCATCACGTTCTCCGGCTTGATGTCGCCGTGAACGATGCCCTGGCCGTGCGCGGCGGCCAGTCCACGGGCGACTTGCGCTCCCCATGCCGCCACTTCGCGTACCGGATGTACGCGGCCGCATAGTGCCCGCATCGGTTGCCCGTCGACCAGTTCGGTCACAAGCGCAGTGCCCGCTTCGGAATGGAGCACGTCAAAAACGGTGATCAGGTTGGGATGATTCAGAGCCGAGGCGGCCTGGGCCTCGCGCACCAGACGCTCGACGGAACTCGGCAGCAGCTTGGCCTTGGCGCCCAGAAACTTCAGCGCCACCTGACGGTCTAATTCGGAGTCGTGCGCGGCGTAGACTTCACCCATTCCACCGGCGCCGAGCAGTTTTACGAGCGTATACCGTCCGTACTGGCGGCCGGGAGTCGGTGGGGCTTCGGTTTGCTCTTGTTCATTCTCAGCGAGGAGCACGAGCACGCGGTCGCTGACTCCGACAGGGGCTCCGCTCGAGCGGACGAAGCTGTCGCGCTCAGGCGGAGGCAGTGCGGCGGCCGCTTGAAAGATCTCCCAAACCTGCGCCCATTGGGGGGTTGATAACTTCGCGCCGCCGGCTCCGTCGTCCGCGTCCACACCAGAGATTCTAGCGCAGAGGCCGTCTTGACTCGCGCGATCTCACCACTAAGCTCGCTGTACCCGACGCTCCAGCGGCTGGTGTACTCGCGCGAACAGTTCGAAAACTGAAAGGCAATAGTGCGTGGCCGGATCTAGCGGCACACGGACCATGACATCTGTCAGGTGTGCGAGCGGTATCCGAGTTCATCGATGCCGCTCAGAGCCGGTGCCAGAGTGTGAAGTCTTGGCCCAGATCAAGCGTAAAGACGTCACATCCGCGCGGTCACGTTCAAACGGCCGGTTCGCTTTCGCCGATCTCCATGCGTTCGATCAGCCCATTCGCGATGGTGTAGACATGCAACACCATCTGATCCACGAGGAGATCGCCGTTTAGGTTTCGCACGACCTGGTGAACCTTGACATCGGTTGTGCCCGACCCACTGTCGGTTACCGCGAGTGGTTCGACATGAGGATCGAGCTCCGCCCACTGACGCGTCCAGTAGTCGCGGACCGCTTCCTTTCCCACGACTCGACCACCTACCCAGCCGTTGGGCCAATCAACGTTGTCGCTCATCAGGGCGAGTGCGCCATCGATGTCTCGCCGGTTGAAGGCCGAGTAGGCCTGAGCTATTAAAGCCTTTGTGTCTGCTGCCATGCTTCCACAGTGCCATAACTCGGCGCGTCCGTTAGGGAACAACTCCTACTGTCCGCAGATCCGGTATGGGCTCGATTCCGGATCTGGCTACCGGCGCGCGGAATCGGGGTTGACTCCTGATGGTTCATTGATGGCGACGACGGACGCGGAGAGCAGCGAGATCTATGTCAGAACCGGCAAGCGCGGTGAGATCAGGCTATACGAGCTGAGTTGTCCCCTTTCCCAAATTGTTCTCGCTTAATGGAAACAGGGGGAATCCGATGGACGGGCAACTTTCAGAGGTCGAGGTCTCGAATGCTTTAGTCGAGAGGATCAAGGTTCGCCTGCGCCGGTTGATGAACGAAGGCTTCGGCGGGTTCCTGATCAGCATCACGCTGTTCACATTCGGCGCGGTCTTCCTGTCGAAGTATCTGCACGACTATGCCGCGCTGGCGGAAGCTGTCCGAGTGGAAATCCTCGAGATGGTGGACACGCGCCAGGAGGACTCGGACTCGGTCAAAGAGGCCGGGCTCATCGCAGCCGCGCTCGCCCGTGTCAACGCCGCGGGCCCATTCCAATCCCATAGCGCGAACCGGCAGGACTGGAACTGCCCGGCCGAAGAAGCCGCAGTGTGTGAACTGCTGTTGCAGTTTCCCGAGCTTTTCGAAAAAAGGATGGATCAAGAGCTGCAGGCGAAGCCTCCGGCTGCCATCGCAGCAGTCGAGGGCGAGACATTTGACATTGTTCCGATGAAGAAGCGCGAGCCCGAGTACCGGCCGGAACTCGCTGAGGGCGTCGTATGCCAGGAGGGGCCGAGGACTGCTGTTATGGTTCCTGCTCAGATGCGCCGCCCAGACGGGCAGCACTTCTCGCCGAGAATCGAACAGGCCGCGCGACTCTCCGCGAACCTGGAGAAAGCTCTCGACGATCTCGCGTCGTCCTTTCCGCAAAAGAAATTGCCGGGCAGTCTGGTTCAGGCCTACTTCATATCGCCGGATAGCCTGCTGCGCATCTGGAGCAAGCGCGGACACGTGCAGTGCGAGGAGTTCGATGCACCGCGGCTGTGGGCGGCGAAGGATTATTTCTCCTATTTCTGGGACAATCCGAAGCAGCACGACTACTCGACCGCCGCCTACATCGACTACGGCGGCAACGGTCTGGTTCGCACGCGATGTCATGCCGTCGAACTTCCCAGGACCAACAAAAATCTCCCGAACGGCGAGTTGCTCGGTGTCGTCTGCATGGACGTGAAATGGCGTCCGGACCAGGAAGCAATTCTGCATCGCCATTTGTTTTTCGAAACGGCGCGAGTTACCTTTGCGCTGCCGGACGACAACGATCTGGAACATCTCTCGGTCGAAGTCCTGCAGAACAATCGCCCGCACACTCCCGAGCAGCAACCGAAGGTGGTCGAGTTAACCGGTCCGATCAATGCCGGAATTGTTGGAACGTGCTGCAACTCCAGCGCGGCTATCGCGGTTGAAAAAGACGATCTGAAGCCCACCGCGCTTGACCTTGCCCTCGATATGCAGAAGAATTCGCTGACGGTCGAGGAAATTCGTGAAGGTCTCCATTCGGAATTGAAGAACGTCAACCAGCGCGCCCTGCTGCGGGAAATTACGCGCATCCCGTTCCGTGGAAAGAAGGCGTTTGTTCTGCCGCTCGGGTTGATGGACGGGCATTTTGACGGTCTCTTTCTCTATCCGCGGAGTCCCGGGCTTCCCGCATCGGACCAGGGCTTTCTTGTCATCGGGCTTCTGTCCATCGGTGCGGCGTTATCTGCTGGTGTATATAGCTGGCGCATCAGCCCGAAAGCCACCGAGCTTCGGAATCGTCTCGCTCTGTTTCGCAACCTGCAGGTCGGCGTTGTCCTGGTGGATGCGACGGATTCGATTCTCGAAAGCAACGACCGGGCCGAGGAGCTGTTTGCAAAGAAGCTTCCCAAGCCCGGAGCACCTGGACTGCGCCTGCGGTTCCAACACTTGATTCGCGATCGGCTGGTTGCCAACGAATCACCAAGCGCCGATTCCGCGCCCTTCACCAGGATCACAACGGAAGATGTCGATAAAGCGCGGAGAAGTGGCGAAGCTTCCGCCTACTACGGTTTGCTGAGTTACAAACGGAAGCGGGCGGATCAGGCCGATCCTACAGCGCAGGAAGATCTGGATTGGTTGCGCGTGTCCGCAACTCCGATCATGGCATCCAGGAAGTCCGCTGGCGGAGGACCTCTTCAACTGTGCATGGAAGGCATTTTCGCGACCGTGGATGCCGTCCCCTACGAGACGATCAAGCAGTTGAACGCGTACTTGAAATCCGAAGAACTTGCCCGAAAAGGAGTTCAGCCATGACTCTTCCGACAGATGCAATGGGTTGGCTTGTCCTTGTCCTGCACATCATTCTTCTGATCGTTCCTCCAAGCGTGATGACCTGGAAGCTACTGGGTAGCATCTCGGCCCACTCAGTCTGCTTTTCGGGGCTTCGCGTCCACGAGTCGACGGGTGTGGCGGCGAACCGCCAAATCCGCTATCTGTTTTCCATTCAAAATAACGAGGATGTTGCGCTGACCGGCAAACGGATTCTCAAGATTCGGATCCTCGACAATCTGGGGCGGTTCGCAGCGGGCAAGGATCCGGAGGTCTATGCCGGCTGCAATCCGCTTAGGGTCTTGATGTCCGCGGACCGGACCGTCTGGTGCGCTGCTTTTGATGAACTTCCAGCGCTCGAAACGTGGACGATTCGATTCACGACCGACGGAGAGGGCCGGAACATCAGAATGACTCTCGAGGATGCCGATCCCGCGGAGGCGAAGAAACCAAGTCCGGCACCGGCGAGTACAAAGAAGCCGGGTCCTTCAGTGGACCTGCCAGTGCTCAGCCACACTCAACTCACGCTACCGGCGGATCGGGAATCTGTTTTCAAAGGCCGCTACGCGACTCCGGAGGCGTGGTGGAGCTTTACCGCCAGTTCGCTTGCTCTGGGCGGATATTTCGTTTCGGTTCTTTATTACGTCTGCGGGCGGGACTTGACCCAGATCACCTGGGTGGACACTGGGCTTGCATGCCTCATTGTCGTCTTCGGCTGCACTCTCTGGTGGCTCACTCGACGCCCGGCTCCATCGATCAGTCAGGGGTATCGAGAGCCGAGTGAGACACGGCCATTCGAGGTTATTCCGGCGACGGTGGTAGTGGTGACGCCGCCGCCGGCCGCGCCGTAATTCCGCGAAGTGTGGTTTACAACGGCATCCGGCCGTTCGGCAGGAAGCGCGGTGGTATTCTAACGGTGCGTGATTACGAGGCTTCCGCTTTTGCTGTTGTTCGTAGCGCTGGCCGGGTCCGCGCAGGACGCTGGTGATCGTATGTTCGACACCCGCTTGGACGCCGATTTCGGAGCGGCCTCCGCGGAACCTGCGCTTCGAGAATATCTACACGCGCGTGGCATTCACGGGATCCAGCATTTCTGTATTGCCGGATATCAGGCATCTTCCTCCGATGGCGATAAGCGGACTTGGATCCATTGGACGGAAGGCCACTTGATCATCCTCTGGCATGGGGGCGCTATCGCACAGTCGCGCCGGATCATCGACCTTCGCAGGGATGTCGTCGCCACCGAGTTCGATCGCCACGGAAGTACGTATTTGGTCAGTCGAAAGTGGGTAAACCGTATCATCGCGGATTGCGGACAGCAGGGCGCGAAATATCAGATCGGCAATAACCGCAAGAAATAAAGAAAGCGAATTCCGATGGCCCAGTTCCAGCACATGAACGATACGAAAGTGGACTCGCCGATTGTCACCGTCACGGGCAGCACGGTCAATTTGAAAGTGATTCCCGGCGCGAAGGAGGCGCTGCCCACGATCACGGCCTCGCCGGTTACCGTGGCGAAAGTCATGAATGTAAAACCTCACGTCAGGGCGGACTTCAGCACGTTCGAACTTCTCGCCGTAGCCAAAGGCAGCGCCACGCTGGTAGCTACCGACGCGACGAAGAAAAACGTCACGGGGCCGATCGACATCACCGTCGAGGATCCCGTCTCGCTGCCGAGCGACGCGACTGACGAAGGATTGCTCGCACGCCTGTTCATTGCGGAGGTTCCCTCGCCAGAGGACAAGCGGTACAACCTGGCAGATGCGAAGACGTCGATGATCTGGATGCGCGTGGTCGTCGAGAACCGGTTGAAGAAACCCGATGTGAAGTGGGCCTCGGCAGGCGCCAAGAGTCTGCAGGACGTGATCCGCGCTCCGGTTCAGTTTGAGGGATTTCCGAGCTACCCGACGCTGATCAAGCGCATACGAGACTTGATCGCCGATACGATTTCGATTGCGAATAACGGCAACGATACACGCCGTGCGGAATACAAGGCGTTCGTCGACGCGGCACTGGAAGTGGCCGCGATGAAGTCGGTGACGGACCCGAGTCCGAAGGGTTTGTTCTGGTGGATGACGTCGGGCATGGGGACTCCGGGGAACGACGCGGAGGTGTTTATGAGGAAGCTCGGCAATACGTTCTTCTCGCCGAAGTGACTTCTACGTTGCCGAGGCCATCTTCTCAATCTGCTTCAGCCTTTGCGTCAGCAACTCCCGTTCCCGCAGGTTTTGCGTCATCGTGATTGCGCGTTCCGTCTCCTCACGCGCTTCAGTGAACTTCCTCAGCTTCATCAGCAGGTCGCCGCGGACACTGGGGAACAAATGGTTGCCAGCCAACGCAGAGTCACCGGCGAGCGCATCGAGCGCGTCGAGTCCACGGGCGGGACCGTGCGCCATGCCCACGGCGACCGCGCGATTCAACGCCACGATCGGGGACGGAGTGATCTGCATCAGAGCATCGTAAAGAAGAACGATCCGTTCCCAATCGGTCTCTCGGGCCGTGCGGGCTCGCATGTGACACGCGGCAATCGCGGCCTGCAACGCATAGTTGCCGGCGCCGCCGCCCAGCTTTTGGGCATGTTCGAGTGCGGTCATTCCTCGCTGAATCTGCGCGGAGTCCCACAAAGAGCGGTCCTGGTCGGGCAACAGGATTGCCTCGCCATTGGATCCTCGCCGTGCGGCAGCGCGCGATGCATGCAGTTCCATCAGTGCCAGAAGAGCGTGGACTTCTGACTCGCCGGGGAGAAGTTGCACGAGCATGCGGCCGAGCCGCAGGGCATCCTCGGAGAGTGCGGCCCGCATCCATTCGTCTCCGGATGTCGCTGTGTAGCCTTCATTGAAGATCAGGTAGATCACCGCAAGGACGGATTGAACCCGTCGGCGCAACTCTTCGCCACATGGCGTTTCAAAGGGAACGTGGGCTTCCGAAAGCGTCTTCTTGGCGCGGAAGATTCGCTGTCCGAGGGTCTTTTCAGGAACGAGGAAGGCGCGCGCGATCTCCGCAGTGGTGAGGCCGCCGATCAAACGCAACGTGAGCGAGACGCGTCCTTCGACTGGAAGCACCGGATGGCACGCGGTGAAAATCAGCCGCAGCACGTCATCGCCGATGACCTGATCGAGTGCCTGGTCCATAGCGTCTCCGAGTTGCTGCTGTTGCCAATCGAGCTCCCGTGCCATTTCCTGGTGCTTCTGCGTCAGCATCTGTCCACGGCGGAGAGCGTCGATGGCACGCCGCTTCGCCGCCGTCATCAGCCACGCGGCGGGATTTTCAGGGGTCCCTTCGCCGGGCCACACCTCGAGGGCCGTCACCAGAGCATCCTGGGCGAGTTCCTCCGCAATGCCAATGTCGCGTGTGACGCGAGCGATCGCCGCGATGAGCCGTGTGGACTCGATCTTCCACACGCCTCAATCGTCTTGTGAATGTCCGGCATCGCGGGACTGTTTACTCCCCGGGCGCTGGAAAGAAGAGTAGCTCTCGCACTTCGCACCGCATCCGGCAGGCGACGACGCCCTTGCGCGCCCAGGCCATCGCCTGGCCCATATCAGGGCACTCCAATATCCAAAAACCACCGATGTGCTCTTTGGCTTCGAGGTAGGGTCCGTCGGTGATGAGGACCTCGCCATTGAGCTCCGACCGCAGCGTTTTCGCCTGGCTCACCGGCGATACGCCGCAAGCGAAGATCCGGACTCCGGCGGCAATCATTTCACGGTTGAGCGCGTGGATGTGTTCACCCATCGCGGCGTCCTCAGGCGACGGGACGTAGTTGTCGGGGAGGTAACCAGCAACCAAAAATTTCGGCATTCGTTCTCCTGTAATGAGTCTCGAGGCGGGGCCGGTTGCCCTGCCCTCACTATAACGACGAACGGCGGGTAGCGGAATTCTACAATCATCCATCCAGAAAGTTTGGATGCTTTCCGGAACGCCGCCTTCAGTTTGGCGGATGAAGACCAAGTACGGCGGCTCCAGTCCACCAGGTGTTACGGACATCGCTGTCGTTTTCGCGTGGAACACTCACGGTTGACCGGATTCCACGCCGCCAGTCATTTGATTTGTGTCCGCGCAAGTGATAGACTTCACAACATTATGAGGAATCGCAGTCTCGGCCTAGTTGCCTTGATTTTGTTTGGATTATTTTCGGTGTCCAGCTTCGGTCAAGCTGTCACCGCAACTCTTTTGGGAACCGTTACAGACGTTACTGGCGCTGTAATTGGTAACGCTAAAGTTACGGCTACCGAGTCGACTACCGGAGTCGCTCGAACTACCGAAACAAACGTCAGCGGGAATTTTTCTTTCCCCGAACTTCCCCCTGGAACGTATAACGTATCCGTCGAACTTACCGGCTTCAAACGCGAGACGCGCAGCAATATTGGACTGCTCGTGAACTCGACGGTGCGTGTCGACGTGGCGCTCCAGCCCGGCAACGTCAGCGAGTCAGTGGAAGTAACGGGCGCGCCGCCCGCGTTACAGACGGAGCGCGCAGACACTGGACGTAACATCGACCAGGTCGTCACCGAAGCGATGCCCCTGAGCACGAACCGGAACTATGAGACTCTGTTGAACCTGGTGCCTGGCACCACGAAGGCGACCTTCCAGCACTCACAGTTCTTCAACGCATCCGACTCTCTTCAAACCGAGGTCAACGGCCAGCCCCGCCAGCAGAACAATTACCAGATCGAAGGCATCGACGACAACGAGCGCACCGGTTTGCTGCAAGTCCTGATTCCGCCCATCGAGGCGATTCAGTCGGTCGACGTATCGACCAGCAACCACGAGGCGGAACTCGGGCGCGGCGGCGGCGCAGTCACGAACGTGATCCTCAAGTCGGGCTCGAACCAGATTCACGGCTCGGCGTACGAGTTTCTGCAGAACAGCGCATTCGACGCACGCAGCTTCTTCAGCCAGTCGGTCGGGCACAAAGCGTACAACTATTTCGGTGGAACGATCGGCGGGCCGATCAAAAAGAACAAGCTGTTCTTCTTCGCCGATTACCTGCGCGTGGCCGATCATGAGGCGAACAACAACGTCGTGACGGTTCCTTCCGCGAAGGCGCGCACGGGCGACCTGAGCGAGGCAACCAGCAAAGTATATGACCCCACCACGGGTGCCCAAGATGGAAGCGGCGTCGGACGTACGCAATTTCCCGGAAACATCATCCCCGCCGATCGCCTGAATCCGATCTCGCTGAAGATTCTGGCGCTGGTGCCGCTGCCGAACTTGTCCTTCAATCCGGCCAATCCTTCGAACAACTATTCGGCACTGCTTCCGTTCCATAAGGACACCGATTTCACGGACGGGAAGATCGACTATAACGTCACCGACAAAGATCGCGTAAGCGGACGTTTCAGCTTCCAGCATCCCGTCATCTTCCAGGCACCACTGTTCGGACTCGCGGGCGGCCCTGGACCCGGCGGCGCCTTCATGGGAACCGGCATTCAGAAGACGTACAGCACCGGAATCAACTGGAGCCATATCTTCACGCCGACTTTCCTCGCCGAGCTGCGTGTCGGTGTCGCGCATTACCATAATGCGGCGCAAAGCACCGATTACGGCACGCAGGCGACTTCAGCCTTGGGAATTCCTGGGGTAAACGTGAGTGAGTTCACGAGCGGACTGGTCTCGATCAACGGACCGTTTTCGAATCCGATGATTGGTTACGCCGCCAGCCTTCCCTGGATTCGCGCCGAGGCCAACATCGACCTCGTAAACAACTGGACCAAGATCTGGAAGAACCACACCATCAAGTTCGGCTACGACATGCGCCGTTTGCGCGACGATCTACTGCAGACGCAGACCTTTGGTCCGCGCGGAGCCTATACGTTCGGCAGCGGTCAGACAGGCGCCCCTGGTGACAGCAACACGACTTGGGCCAATACGATGGGAAGCCTGCTTCTCGACCTGCCGAGCAGCGGCGGCCGCGATTTCAGCATCGTTTTCCCCACCTTCCGCGCCTGGCAGCACTTTTTCTACGTGCAGGACAAATGGCAGGTCAGCAAGAGGCTGACGCTCGATCTCGGGCTGCGCTGGGAAATGTATCCTCCCGGAGTGGCGGCGCACGCGGGTGAGTTCTCGAACTACAACCCCACGAACAATACTCTCGTAGTCGCCGGCGTCGGCGGCAACCCGGCCAATCTGGGACTGCAAAATCATCTCGGATATTTCGCCCCCCGATTCGGCGTCGCCTACCGTCTTTCGGAACGGACCGTGATCCGGACCGGATTCGGAATCAGCTATACGCCGTATCCCGACAACAGCTACGCGTGGGACAACTATCCGGTCAAAGGCAACGCCCAATTGGTTCCGATTAACGGAATCACGGGCGCCTATGGTCCGGTTGGACTGAGCGCTAACGGCCCGGTCGCCACCTTTGCCACCGGTTTCCCGGTTCCGGCGCCGGCGGTTATCCCGCCGAACGGGATTATCGACGCCAGCCAGAACATCGGCGGCGTGACCAACCTCGAGACCGGAAGCTGGAAGTATGTTCCGCTGGATTTCAAGAATCCGTACGTCGAGTCGTACAATTTTGCGGTCCAGCAGGCCCTGGGACATAGCTTCACCCTCGACCTTGCCTACGTAGGGAACCACGGCGTTCGTACGCTCTCGCAAACCAACATCAATGCGGTCAACTCGGTCGCAGGCATCGCATGCGGTCCGAAATGCCAGCCCGAGTATCCTCGAACGGCGACGACAACAGAATTCTTCCAGGGATTCTCGTCGATGTACAACTCGTTCCAGGCCAAGCTCGATCGCCGGTTCGCCAGTGGCTTCAGTCTCACCACGTCCTTCACGCTCGGACGCGCGATGAGCTATCAGACGGGTGACGACGGCGGCTTGTTGTACTACATCAATGAGCGCCGCAACTACGCTCGCGCCGACTATGATCGCGCCAAGACTTTCGTCCAAAGCTACGTCTACGAACTGCCCTTTGGAAAAGGCAAGCACATGTTGACCGGCAGGAGCGCCGATTACGTGTTTGGCGGATGGAAGCTATCCGGAATTCTCACCATGATGTCCGGTCTTCCGGTCAACCTGACCTTCAGCGGAACCGCGTTGAACGCTCCTGGCAACACGAATACACCGAATCAGGTCGGCGAGTTTACAGTGACTCACGGTATTAACGTGGGCAATCCCTGGTTCACGACCAGTTCGTTTGTGGCTCCGACCTGCACGGCGATCTCAGCCGCGTGCCCTGTCGGCAGCCCGGGGTTCCTGGGGAATGTCGGACGCAACAGCATCTCGGGCCCCGGATTCTTTGATCTGGACCTGACGCTCTCGAAGGACTACAAGATCATGGAACATTACGCGCTCCAACTCCGGCTCGAGACGTTTAACCTCACGAACACGGCGCAATTCGCCAATCCGAACGGCACGTGCTGCACCGGCAATTTCGGTGTGATCACGGGCACGTTGGGTAGCGGCAGCGGAACAGTGAACGGTACAGGCGGCGGCAGATACCTGCAGCTCGGCGCGAAGTTCACGTTCTAAAACCGTAACAACCAAAATGAATGAAGGCCAGCCGCATGCCGGTTGGCCTTTTTCATTTCACACGCTGCAGCAAAGCCTGGATTTCCGGATCGGGCTTCAGCCGCAGCGCTTCCTGCAACTGCGCGATCGCTTCCTGCTTATGCCCGGGCTGCTGCAGCAGGCCGATTCCCAGATTGACCCGCGCTTCGGGATAATAGGGATCCAGCTTGACCGCGGCTGCAAAATGATCGAGCGCGTCCTTTTCGCGCCCGTGGACGCTGGTCAGCACGACTCCGAGATTGTTGTGAGTGGCGGCATCGTCCGGCCGCAATCGCAGCGCTGCTTCGAGTTCGCGGATCGCCTCCGGGGTTCGTCCTGATCGCGCAAGCTCCGCGCCCCATTCGGCGTGGGCGTTCGCGAGATTGGCTCGCGCTTCGGTGTAGTGGGGCGCCAATCGCAGCGCAGTCTCATACTCCGCAATTGCCTCTGGCCAACCTCCAGGCATTCGAGAGAGCGTGTTGGCGAGATTATTGTGAGGGATCGGTGCGTCAGGAATCAACTGCAGGGCGGTGCGATACTCAGCGACGGCCTCGGGAAGCCGCGAGGGAATTTGCGAAAGAGCCGTTCCCAAATCAGTGTGCGTGCGCGCGGCATTGGGCTCGATGGCAAGCGCCGCCCTATAGTGTTCGATGGCTTCCTCGATGTGACCCGGCTCGGCTGCGAGCGCGACACCAAGATTGTGCTGGGCGAGTGCGTTTCGATTGGTTACGGCGATCGCCCGGCGGAAGAGCGTCTCGCTGTTTTTCCAGTAGTCGATTTGAGTTTCCGTCGAGATAACGGCCCCGAGGATGAGGCCGACAGCCGCTATAGCGACAGGCATTCGGGCTCGCGGCCGCTCACGAATCAGATGCGCCGCCGCCCAAGCGGCTGCGATGCACAGACCGGTAGTTGTGAAGTAGGTGTAGCGATCCGCCCGCGCCTGTGCGCCGACCTGCACAAGTCCGATCACAGGTAGGAGTGTGACCAGGTACCAGGTCCAGCCGGCGAGAAGATATGGCTGTTGAGTCCGGTATCTAAAGACCGCGACGGAAACGGCCAACAACAGCGCGAGCGAGAGGATCCACTGCCACGCCGGAATGCCAGTCGGATACGGATAGAAAACCGCGAGGTTCGCCGGCCATAAAAACTGGAGAGCATAGAAAACATACGAGACGATCGCGTTCTCGATGCGGAGTTCGAGAGGGAACGTGCTGAACGTCCGGACCGCCCCGGCTGCCTGCTGCGACCACAACGTGATTCCCCCGGCGACCGCGGCAAGTGCCGCGAAGGGGAGCTTCTCGAGCCAATACTCTTTCCATGGACGTCGAAGCGGCCAATAGTCGAGCAGCACCAGCACCACGGGCAAGGTCACTGCCATGGGCTTCGACAGCAGAGCAAGAGCAAACGCGACGATCGTGCTCACGTAGCGCCCCACGGATGGCTGCGCCGCATAGCGGACGTAAAGATACAAAGTCAGGAAGAAGAACAACGCGCACAAGACGTCTTTGCGCTCAGAGACCCAGGCGACCGATTCGATATGAAGCGGGTGAATCCCGAACATCAACGCGACCCACGCCGCCGGCCAAAGGGACTTGGTTCCGCGAAACAAAAAGGCGAACAGGCAGACAACCGCGATCGCATGGTACAGCACATTCATCTCGTGATGCGAACCCGGCTGCACGCCCAAAAATTGGACGTCCACGAGTTCGCTGAGCCGTGTCAAAGGAAACCAATTAGCCGCGTCAAACGAGGTCAGTGCCCAAACAATCGAATCGAGCGTGAGCCCCTTGAGCACGTGCAGGTTGTTGACTACGTAATCAGGGTCGTCGAAATTGACGAAATCAAACTGGCGCACGGGTAAATACGCCAATGCAGTGATTGCGAAAAGCAAGCAGCCGATCAGCGCCGGCCGTTCTGCGATGCTTGTAAGAGGAGGAGAAGGCAGGGCAGGTGGAGCAGCCTTCACAGAGCGTTTTTTCAAGTTCTCTTTATGATACTGAGTGCGTGACGCCGTCCGCGAAGCTGTAAACTAGACCGATGGTTCGATAGGCCAAATTGATTCGACGCAGTTCACGAACACGGCAACCACCGCCAAACGGCTCATGCTGCCGGGGCGTCCGAACAGGCACTGGACAAAGATGCCTTCAGGCGGTTCGCGATCCTGCCCAACGCCGCGCACCGGTTAAAATGACTGAAGGGCGAACCGCGGCACTTCCCAACAACAGATACGTGAGGAGGAGATCATTCGGCAATGTCAGTTGTCCAGCGGCGGCACAATATCAACATCGTAGGGCACGGGTCGAAAACGATTCTTTTCGCGCATGGATATGGATGCGATCAGGCTATGTGGCGCTTTCTCGTTCCCGCCTTCGAAAATGACTACCGCATCGTTCTCTTCGATTACGTCGGCGCCGGTAAATCGGATCTGTCGGCCTACAGCCGGCAAAAGTACGGAACGCTCAGCGGCTATGCCGACGATGTCCTGGAGATCGTGGACGAAGTCGGCGCGCCAGTGATTTTCGCCGGCCATTCCGTCAGCTCTATGATCGGCGTATTGGCCGCAATCAAACGCCCGGATGCTTTCGAGAAGCTGGTGCTTCTCGGGCCATCTCCCTGTTACATCAATGACAACGAATACGTAGGCGGTTTTGGCCGCTCCGATATCGAAGGTCTCCTGAAAACGCTCGACGAAAACCATCTCGGATGGTCCCGCGCGATGGCTCCGGTGATCATGAAGAATGAATCGCGGCCGGAACTTGCCGAAGAGCTTGCCGAAAGCTTTTGCCGCACCGACCCCGAGATCGCGAAGCATTTCGCGCGCGTGACGTTCCTTTCAGACAATCGCGCCGATCTCCCACTGCTGACCACACCCGCCCTCATCCTGCAATGTTCCGACGACAGTATCGCGCCGGATAGCGTTGGGGAATTTGTGCATAGGCACTTGCGTGGGAGTTCGTTCGTTAAACTCGAAGCGAGCGGCCACTGCCCGCATCTCAGCGGACCCGAGGAAACCGCTCGGAGCATAAAGGAATTCCTCAGTCGCCGTGGGTGAAAGTCATGGCGGCGGCACGATTGACGACAGCGCTGAAGAGCTCTACGAGATGGCGCCGTGCGGGTATCTGTCGAGCACGATCAACGGACAAATCGTCAAGGTAAACAGGACCCTGACTGAGTGGCTGGGTTACAGCCGAGAGGAGCTCACAAGCGGCAAGCGCTTCGCCGATCTCCTTACGGTCGGCGGCAGGATTTTCTATGAGACGCATTTCAGCCTCCTTCTTCGCATGCAGAACGCAGTCGACGAGATTGCGCTCGACTTCGTCTGCAAGGATGGCCGCGTGCTGCCGGCCCTCATCAACGCGCGACAGAAACGGGATGCTGGCGGCCAGCCTGTCCTGAATCGCTTTACCGTCTTCAACGCATCGGAACGCCGTCTCTACGAGCGGCAATTGGTCGCTACACGGGATCTTCTCCGGACCACGCTCGCCAGTATCGGAGACGGTGTGGTCACAACCGATTGCGACGGGTTGATCACCTTCATGAATCCGGTGGCGGAATCGCTCTGTGGACATAATAACGACGCGGCCGTCGGAAAGCATATTAACGAAGTGCTCGTCCTGGCCCACGAAACGACCGGACATGCCGTAGAGAATCCCGCGCTGATCGCCTTGCGCGACGGAGCAATCGTCGGATTGGCTAATCACACCGTGCTTGTATCCTCTGATGACCGGCGCATTCCCATTGATGACAGCGCCGCGCCGATCCGCGATGAAGCCGGGCAGGTAATTGGCAGCGTCCTGGTCTTCCGCGACGTGTCGGCGCAGCGCGCCGCGGAGAAGGCGCTGAGGGACGCGCACGAGAAGTTAGGAGCGCGCGCCGAAGAACTGCGCCGGTCGAATGACGACCTTTCGCAATTCGCCTACGTCGCCTCGCACGATCTGCGGTCGCCACTGAACACGATTCTGCAATTCACGCAGCTTCTCGAGCAGAGATATGGAGCGGCGGGCGAAGGCAAGGAATTACTCGACTTCGTCACCAGCGCCGCGACGCGTATGCGCACTCTCATCGACGATCTGCTCTCGTACGCGACAGCATCGTCGACCCCCGTTCAGGCACCAGTGCCGATAGACGCCAATGCGCAGCTAACCAAAGCGCTAGAGAATTTACGCAGCCAGATCGATGAAGCAGGAGCCGTCGTCACCCAGGACCCTCTGCCGTCGGTAGCTATCAGCGAGACAAGTCTTGGACAGATTTTTCAAAACCTCATCGGCAACGCCATCGCCTATCGAAGCGAAGCTCCGCCGCGGATACATGTCTCGGTTGCCGAACAGGGAGACATGTGGTTGTTCTCATGCCGTGATAACGGCATCGGCATAGCGCCCGAATACCTGACGAAAGTCTTTGCCGCGTTCCGAAGGCTTCATGGCTCCGAGCGCCCCGGAAGCGGAATCGGATTAGCGGTTTGTAAGAAGCTCATCGAGCGGCATGGCGGCACAATCTGGGTCGAGTCGATTCTTGGTAAGGGCTCCACATTCTATTTCACACTTCGGAACGGATTGTAAATTCCGAAGAACCGAGGAACGCCGACCACCGAGCGACCTGTGTCCGCATCGCCGGCCATCCACTCAGAGCTAATCCTCCGCGTCTGCTCAATGGAACAGCCGAAGGTCTGTTCAACAATCTTCCTCGCGCGCAGCCATCAAGCTCGTCGTGAAGCTGGCTCCATACGTCGGAGTTCGTGTTAAGCATCCACGACAGCAATACCCTATAAGAAGTGACAAACCCCGAAGATCCGGCGTCCCGATTTCGGACACGTCTGCCCAAAACCGAAGTTGAGCTTAGTCTCACCGTTGAATAAAATCAAGCATTCAGCCTCGGTAACGGAAGTGCACTCGAAAAAGAACCTATATGAGGGCCGTCCTTGAAGATTTCCGCTACGCGGCAGGTGTCCTCCGCCGGACTCCCGCCTTGACAACAGTCGCGGTGCTGACTTTGGCGCTCGGTATTGCCGCCACCACGACCGTCTTTGGCTGGATCGATGGGATGGTCCTGCACCCGTTTCGCGGTGCTACAGACGACGGGCGGCTAGCCGTCCTCGAATCCGTCTATGCCAGCGGTATCCAGGCCCCCAGCGTTTCCTACGCCGACTGCCGGGACTTTGCGGACAGCCTCCAAAGCATCTCCGGAATGCTGCTGAACCAAAAACGTCCGATCTCCGTCGGCGACGGAGAGAAGGCCTATTCCGCCTGGTTCGAAATGGTCTCCGGAAACTACTTCGACGTCCTGGGCGTAAAGCCAATCCTGGGCCGCACGTTCACTCGCGACGAATACGGCGACCGGGCTAAAGCGTTGACGGCGGTCATCAGCTACCGGCTGTGGCAGGAGTATTTCCGGGGCGACCCGTCCATTCTGGGCCGCGTCGAGCGCATTAACCGGCACGAAGTCACAATCGTCGGCGTCGCGCCTGCGGAATTTCACGGCGATTTTCCGGGAATCTCGATGGACGGCTGGATACCAGCGCCACTGACTGGGGAAGGCAATCGCGCCGCGCGTAATTTCCAGGCCATTGTCAGGCTGAAACCCGGCGTCAGCATCTCCGAAGCGAATGCCGAAGTGGCGACAGCCGCTGCTCGCCTTGCGCTCGCCTTTCCGAAGACCAACGAGGGAATCGGCGCCCGGATCGTACCGATCTGGAAGGCGCAGGAGGGCGCGTCCAGCATTTTGGCATCGCCGCTGGGAATCCTCGGAGCGGCCGGCGGACTCGTGCTGCTGATCGCGTGCGCCAACGTTACCAATCTTCTGCTGGCTCGCTCCATATCTCGACAGAGGGAGTTCGGCATCCGTGCCGCCCTGGGTGCGGGTCCGGGCCGGATGATCCGGCAGTTGGTTTCCGAAAGCCTGCTGCTGGCCGTTCTTGCGACGCTTGCAGGGTTTCCTCTCGCTTTGTGGTTCCAGGGCCTCCCCGTGAACCTCGTGCCGCCTACGGGAATACCGGTGTACTTTAACGTCCATTCGAGCCCTCGCGTGTTCATTTTTGCCGCTTTGGTCTGCCTGGCATCCGCCCTGCTCTCTGGTCTGCCTCCCGCGTTTCAATCCGTGCGCCGCAGCGTAGTGGATGCACTAAAGCAAGGAGGGCGAAGCGATACACAGAGCGGGAGCTCGCGGCGTATCTCCGGGCTCGTGGTCGTAGCAGAAGTGGGCCTGGCGTTCGCGGCTTTGGTGACGCTGGGATTGTTTCTCCGGAGCCTGTCCGGATTGGAGAATACTTCGCCTGGTTTCGATCCCCGCAACGTGACCGTAAGCCGTCTTTTTCTGACGACAAACGACTATACAGTGGATGAGGAGCGGCAGTTCTCGCGGCAACTTCGGCAGCGCCTGCTTGCCGCGCCAGGCGTAACGGGCGCCGCTTATTCCGATTCGATTCCGCTCGGCTTTGGGCTGGGGAAATGGAATAACGTGATCGTCGAAGGCTACGCGTCGAGGCCCGGCGAGAATCTGGCTGTTCATCACGCCTCGGTGTCGCCGGGCTACTTCGACGTGCTGCGCACGCCGCTTCTCTCCGGACGCGATTTCAGGCCCGAGGACAACGCGGACGCGCCTCGAGTGATGATCGTCAACGAATCCTTCGCCCAGCGTTTTTTCGAGGGGCGTGATCCCGTGGGGCGCCACGTGCAAGTGAATGGAAAATCGTTCACGATCGTGGGAATGGCGAAGGATAGTAAGTACTCGAGCCTGTCTGAAGCGCCTCAACCGTACTTTTATATGGCGTTCGACCAGGTGCACTACGGAAGCGGCGAAAGCGGCGTGGCCCTCTATGCCCGGGCCGAAGGCCGCGACGCTCGCGGCTTGACCTCCGTACTCCGCCACGAAATGTCAGCCATCGATCCGAAATCGGCCGGCCTGACGGTCATGCCGTTGTCCGATTACATCTCGGCCGCCTGGTTCGGGCCGCGGATCACCTCGGTCTTCCTCGGTGTGCTCGGCGTGATCTCCATCCTGCTCGTCGCAGTAGGCCTTTATGGAGTCATGGTTCACGCCGTAAGCCAACGGACGCGGGAAATCGGAATCCGCATGGCGCTCGGGGCCGACCGTGAAGGCGTGCTTCAGATGGTCCTGAGACGAGGCTTGTTGCTGGCATTATTGGGAGTCGCCACCGGACTCGCCATCACCCTGGCGTCGACTCCACTGATCGCGCCTTTACTGTACCGTGTCAGTCCGGCGGATCCGGTAAGCATCTTGGGAGCCGCGGTGTTCCTATCCGTGGTTGCCATACTCGCAAGCCTGATGCCGGCGTTGCGAGCTACCAGAATTGACCCGATCATCGCACTGCGCCAGGAGTGACCCGTTGCGCGCGAGCGGAATCAAATACAACATCCTCGAAACTGCCGGCATGGTCTTTCGCATGGGCACCCGCGAAAGTGCGTCCTTATTGCTAACTCTAAATGGCGATTCTTTACCTAAACGCAGATCCGGGAGCGGCTCCACAATAGTCGTGATGAGTGGTCTTCACGAGCACCTGATCGCTGCCGAACTGATACCGCCGTATCCTGTGCACTTGCCGTCCATCCACACAATGCTCGGGCGGCGACAAATCGAGGTACCATACGTCCGCCGCCGCCATTTTATGGGCATCGCCGGTGCCGGCGCCTCCCGGTAGGAAGACGCTTCCGTACTTAAGTGCGAGCTTGAGCTTATCCGCCTTTAGCTCTTTGCGAAACGGAGCCTCACTCGCCGCCGCGCTACTCGCCGCCGCGGCCTTCCCGGCGTCGCACCACTGCTTGCGCAATTCCTCGATAGATCCGGACCATTTTACGTTGCCGATGAGACGCTCTGGAACGCGTTCTGTCGGCGCGACCCCATCCTTGACGATCTGATCGTACGTCTGAATACAGAGCCGGTAGTAGTCGGTCCCCGATCTCACATTTTTGCCCGCCCCCATCGCCAGCAGCGCCCATTTTTCGAAGGCCTTGATCTTTCCGATTCGCGCCACATGTTCGCATGACGTTCGAATCTCCGCCAGCGTATGCGTACCCGGTTTGAACTCCGGCGTTTCATAATGTACGTCGAGCGTCCGCGTATCCGGAACCCCGGCCGCCCGCACCTTATCGAGCGCGGCCATACAATGAGCGCCGCGCGCATCCGCGTCCGCATCGCCTACCGACCAGGCCTGGGTGCCGCTGATGTGATACCAGCCGATCGAATTCGAGAGTTGGGACAACTCCGTGAAATTTGGATCGGCTGTAGTAAGCCGCTGCGCACCGGCCGTCGACGCACCCATCGAGAAAAGAACGCATCCCCAAATTATTGTTTTCATGTCCGCTCCTATTGAACCTGAATCCCACATGGTCTGACTCTCTATTTCGGCGCCGGTTGCCAGCCGCCGCCGCGCTCGAAGAGAGTATTCGAGAGTCCGCACGTGTATGCGCCCTGTCCTACCGATTTCACATAATACATCGTCCCGGAAGCCTTCACCTTGTTTGCATATCCGACCACCTGCCCATCGGAAAGATGCAGCTTGAGATCGGTCTTCTTATAAGGGGACGGGGGCATCTCCACATGATTCGCGCCCTTTCCGAGTTTGGCGCTGGCCGCCACCGTGAATTCCCACGATGCCAGGGATGGCCGCAAGCGCATCATCACGCTGGTAGCCCTATCGTCGAAGCCGTGCTCCGGGAAATCTAGGTAGCCTTCGAGCATCAGCCGCTTGCCCTCGTTGGCTTTATCACACGCCGTCTCGAACTTGGCCGGTACACCCGGAGCGGACGCGGGCGTCTGTCCGCAAGCTACGAGCGCGCTTAGAAACAGGATGGTATTTCGCATGTGGTCACTTGCTGCGTATAAAACTCGCTCGTCCTCGTTATTCCTCACCATGCTCCCCTCGCGCACCCTTCAGATAGACTACCGCATACGTTAGGGGTTCCTCTTCCGCGATGGAGCCTCACGCCACCACCCCACACTTTTCCTGCTCACGCGTCTCACTCGGCCGCGCATCGAATACATGGTGGGCACGATGGCGACAATGGCGTTGGCGGAGCAGTTCAGCACGCTGAAGCGCGGTACTTATTGCTCGCCGCTATCGGGGTCGTGGTGGTTGCTGCGGAGACCGTTTGGCGGGCACGATTACTTCCTCATAAGTCGGCATGTGCCCGCTGATCCGCAATCATCCGGTCGAATCACGGGCGCCTGGTAGAAAGCCACCAGTGGCGACGTGCGCAACTCAGTCACGCGGGCCCTCGCCCCAACAGGTGACCACCGTAGGCCAGGCCCGCGCCGAACACCCATAATCCGACCGGGAGAAGCCAACGGTAGTAAAAAGTGTTGATCACTGCATCACTGGGATGAGTTTGGATCGTGCAGCACTGGAGCCATGTCTCCGACACTCCATCTAGGTGGTATCGAGCCAACGTCCGGCTGATACGACTGCCGCGTTGTATCGGCCACTGGCGTTAGAGGAGTGAGATCCGCGACCCGAGACCTGGTGTTCGGCAACACGGTGGATATTTTCATTCAAGAGTGATGCAGTTTTCCCTCCGTTCGCGCCAACGGTAGCGAGGTTTCATTCATGCGTCTATTTCGAACAGTTATCTGCGTCTTTGGATTTCTGAGTCTGGCGGCTCCAGTCGCCAGCGCATCGCCAATAGCGGCCTGTGGGGCGCAGTTCCAATACAGTTGCGCGCAGGCGACTCCCGGCGGCTACAGTATCATCACGCCAATCGCCGCCACGGGGACCACCGAGGTCACAGGTTATACGACCGCGGGCGCCGTGGTCTTCGACAAGACGATTCCCATACCTCCCAACGGTCCGGCCGGGTATGTGGTGCAGGGCGAAGTGATCGAGGCGGAGAAGCAAGTGGCGCTGCAGTCCGGTTTGGCTGGGAGCCTTCCGGCCTGTACTTCGACATCCAGCTCGGCCTGCCTCGTGAATAATTTTAGCCAAGCGGTCTCCGTTTCGACTTCGGTGATGTACAGTTTTGTCGCTAGCGATACCGCCGTCACCCAGCGCGCCGATCAGTATGCAACCACACTGATCGCGACACTCAACGGAAATGTCGTTTCTTCACAAACCTTCGATGACGCTTTCGGCTCGCTGGCCGTGCAATCGGCACTTCTGTCATTGAGTGGAAGCCTCTCCGGGGCGGGTAGCCCATTCCTTGTATCGGGATCTACGAACTTGCTGGGTAGCCAGCTCTCATTCGAG
>DASXZC010000659.1:0-8416 GCA_036502165.1 Bryobacteraceae bacterium | reverse complement strand
TCCATACGTCCAGGCCATCCCGAAACTGCCGTGCCCGCGCCTTCAAGGGCAGGGGCGTGCACTCCAACACCACATTCGGACCTCGGTGACCCGGTTCGTCGCCATCGATCGGGTCCACCCCGCGGCTGACTCGCTGTCCGATCCACCAGTCGCCCGCCGCTGCGCGGAGGTGTTCGTTGCGCGCGACAATCTCCATCGACAGGTCGATCATCTCCTGCGGACTCATTCCGGGGTCCAGGCGCAGGTAGCGAAGCGAGTGATAGAACCGGTCGATGTGCTGCTCCAGCCGGAACGGGTGTCCGTTGAACGTGCGCGTCATATCGAACGCGCCGTCACCATATTTCCAACCGCGGTCGCGAAACGAGATCAGCACCTGATTCTCAGGCATGAAACTGCCATTGAACCAGGCGATTCGGCAATTGCTTGGCTGCGTCATAGTCGTCTCTGCTATCGTAACCGCCCGGCGAGTTGGCTGCTCATTGGAAGGCGCCGGAGTAGCCGCCTCGCAGCCACCCGGATTTCCTACGATCTTTGGATGTAGACTACGTGCGTCTGGGTAAACTCGTAAACTCCGTGCTTCCCGTCCGCTCCGCCGATGCCGCTCTTGCGCCATCCGGCGTGGAAACCCTGCATGGCCTCGAAATGCTCGCGGTTGATGTACGTCTCTCCGAAGCGGATCTCCTGGCAGGCCCGCAAGGCAACGTTTAAGTCACGAGTATAGATTGAAGACGTGAGACCGTAATCCGAATCGTTGGCCAGTTCGATCGCCTGATCCAGATCGTCGAACTTCACGATGGGTACGACCGGACCGAAGATCTCACGGCGAATGATGTCCATATCCTGACGGCACCCTGCAACCACGGTAGGCTCGTAGAAGAACCCGCTCCCCCGATCCGCCCGCTTGCCGCCCGTCACGATCGACGCTCCGCTCGCCACGGCCGACTTCACCAGGCCTTCCACTTTGGTGAATCCGCCCTCGTTGATCAGTGGACCGTACTCGACGGTCTCGTCCGCCAAAGGATTGCCAAAGCGGGTGTTCTTCATCGCTGCAGCCAGCTTTTCCGTAAACTCGTCCGCGATCTTGCCTTGCACGTAGACCCGCTCCGCGCAGTTGCAGACCTGGCCGCTATTGATCACTCGCGACGAGCGGACGGCCTCGACCGTCTTCGCCATGTCCGCATCGGCCATCACAATCGCCGGAGCTTTCCCGCCCAGTTCCAGGTTGACTTTTGTAATATTGGGCGCCGCGGCGGCCATGATCGCCGAGCCGGTTTCCACGCTTCCGGTAAAACTGATCATCCCGATTTTGGAGGAACCCGCGAGCGCTTTGCCGGCTGTCGCCCCGCGGCCGTGGACCACGTTGATCAATCCGGCCGGAACATCGGTTTCGCCCAGCAGTTCACAGAACTTCACCGCGTTGTGCGGCGTCTCCTCGCTGGGTTTGATCACAATCGCGTTGCCCGTCACCAACGCCGGCGCCGCTTTGCGTGCGATCAGGAAAAACGGGAAGTTCCATGGCAGGATGCCGCCGATCACGCCAATCGGCTGCCGGAAAAGGAAAATGGTTTCGCCCGCGCGATCGCTTTCCACGATCTCGCCTTCGATCCGCCGCGCCCATTCGGCCATGTAGTCGAAATAATCGGCGGTGAAGGCCACTTCAATTCGCGCCAGGGACAGGATTTTGCCCTGCTCTTCCACGATGATCCGCGCGATCTCATCGACCCGGGTACGGATCTTCGCGGCGATGGTCCGCAATGCCTTGGCCCGTTCGATCGCTGGGCGCCTGCCCCATTGCTTCTGGGCTTCGGTGGCGGCCAGGAGCGCCTCATCGACGTCCGCTTGAGAACTGTCTGGTACCGAACAGATGGCCTGTCCCGTTGAAGGATTCCTGACCTCAATTCTCGCACCCGATTTTGCGGGTACGAATCGCCCGTTGATGAAGTTGTCGTAGTGAGTCACGGTTCTATTATGCGCGCCACAAACGCACCAGGGGGCCGGCAGTCCCCCTCACCGGATCCGACTTTGGAAAGGGCAGACTTGCCATGCGCCGCAACACTTCCTGCGATGGAGCGCTCCGGCATATATCCCAATGCTGGTCCGGTGGATATGCTCCCACAACCAGAAAGTCGCCGCTCGCTTCGATTTTGCAGTGCCCCGTACCGGCAGGCAGAACCGCTACGTCGCCGGCCCGGACTGCGAGTTCGCGCCCGTTCTCCCCGCCGAGGATCAGCCGGGCGCGTCCGCCCGCGAAGCCGAGAACCTCGTGAGCCGTCGAATGGTAGTGATGAAAATCGTAGACTCCGTCGCGCCACTGAGCCGGCCAGCCATGGAGGGCGAAGGCCCTTTCGAAACTCGCCGCGGGATCACTGGCGTCGGGTGCAATGGCCGTCCGATACAACAAAACCGGGAGGCGGGAATTGTTCGGCATCCATCCGTTCGGGGATAGCTGCAGAATCTCAGGTTCAGCGCTTTCACTCTCCGCGTGTGCGGAATTCGCCAGCGTCGAACTCAGCCCGATACCGCCAAGCAGTGAATTGAATCGCCGTCGTTTCATGCTTTCATTCTGCACCCGCTGACACATGGTGTTTTCTCTCTGCGAATCACCACGGTATCGTCACGTTTTCCCAGCGCGTGAACGTCCCTGTCGGGCCGTCCGGGCCGAGCAGTGCAATACGCACCACCTCGCGGGAGCCTTCCTCGAGAGACTGTGTCCCCTCATAGCCGTTGAGGTTTGTCCTGGTGAAGCCTGGCGAAACCAGGTTAACCTTGATCCCGGTTGACTCCAGTTCGACCATCATGGCCAGCGTGATTGCGTTCAGCGCCGCCTTGGATGCAGGGTAGACGGGGCCGAACATCGGGTGGAAGGGGTAGGCCGGGTCCGCGTTCGACGTCAGAGAGCCGACGGCGCTCGACACATTGATGATGCGGGCGTTCGAGGATTCACGGAGGAGCGGCAACATCGCCTGGTAAACCGCGAGAACGCCGAATACGTTAGTCTCCCACACGGTGCGTACTTCATCGAGAGATGCGTTGCTCGCGCGGCTTATCTGGGCGTACTCCTGAAGGGACAAGCTGCCCTTTCTGGTATTCGAGACAGCCGCGTTTTGAACCAGCAGATCGAGGCGGCCGAACTCCTTACGAATACGCTCCGCCGCGTCGGCAATCGAAACCCGGTCCGTCACGTCAAGTTGGAGCGCGATGGCGCCCTCCCCGATCTCCCTGGCCGCGGCGTCGCCGCGTTCGAAATTGCGCGACCCGACCAGCACTGTGACGCCGTTCGCCACGAGTTCCTTAGCGACCTGAAGTCCGACTCCTTGATTGGCCCCGGTGACCAGGGCGATTCGTTTGTCTTGCATGTTGTCCTCCTTTACGTTGAGCGCCTGGCGGCGCGCGCAATGCCGTCGAGTTGGGCGATGGTTTCCGGTGGAATCTCCAGTGTCGCGGCCGCGAGATTTTCGCGGAGATGGCCGATCGACGATGTGCCGGGGATCAGGAGCATGTTAGGGGCGCGCTGAAGGAGCCATGCCAGTGCGACCTGCATCGGCGTCGCCTTGAGAGATGCCGCAGCCGCATCGAGCGCCGCCGACTGGAGCGGCGAGAATCCTCCGAGCGGGAAGTAAGGCACGTAGGCAACGCCTTGGGCCGCCAGATCGTCGATGAACCGGTCATCGCCGCGCTGCGCCACGTTGTACAGGTTCTGAATGCAGACAATCTCCGTGATTACCTGCGCCTCCGCCACCTGCCCCGGAGATACGGTGCTGAGCCCGATATGTTGAATGAGACCCTGCTGCTTCAATTCAGCGAGCGCGGAGAGTGGCTCTTCAAATGGCTCGTCTTCCGGAGCGGCGAATCCGCCTAGCCGGAGATTCACGACCTGGAGCGTATCGAGGCCCAGGTTGCGCAGATTGTCATGTACAGCATCAATAATTTCCTGGCGAGAGCGTGCGTGAAGCCAGGAACCGTCGGCGCCGCGGCGTCCGCCGACTTTGGTGACGATCACCAGGTCGTCGGGATAAGGATACAGCGCTTGCTTAATGATCTGATTGGTGACATGCGGACCGTAAAAATCGCTGGTATCGATGTGGTTCACGCCCGACGCGACAGCCTCGCGCAGAACCGCGATCGCACCGGGAATATCGCGTGGCGGGCCCCAAACCCTCTTGTCGCCATCCTGTCCGGCGAGTTGCATAGCCCCATAACCGATCCGGTTCACAGTCAGCGAACTGCCCGCGAACGTAAAGCGGCCACCGAGACTCGTCTGTTCTCTCATTTCGTTTCACCTCTGCTCTGCTGTCAGAAAGATTCAAAAAGACTCTCCGACCAGTTCCTCGCTCTTCTTCCAGAGCGCCTCGGCGTTGTGCGGATCGAGCGCATACGCCCTGACGCCTTCACTGATTGCGCTGATAACCACATCTTCCGCTACGATCGTGCCGACATGGCAGTTCTCACAGTAGCGGCCTCCGACTTCATCGGCGGGGGCAATAAAGCCAGCCCAGACTGAAGTGGCCGCGCCCTGCGGGATTGTCTTCCACTCGTATGGAGCCTTGCCTTCCTCCGCCAGTTGCCGGTTCATGTGTTCGATCATATTCTCGAGTTGAGCCGCGTCCATATGACGGCCAAGCTCGGTTCGGATGCCTCCGGGGTGGACGGCTGCCGCACGGACGCCGCGCCCGCGATGCCGCTGGTCGAAGGCCACCGCGAAGAGAATGTTGGCTGTCTTGGACCGGCCGTACGCGACGAACGGATCGTAGGCCGTCCGTTGGAAATTGGGGTCGTTCAGGTCCACATTGGAGAAACGATGCCCGGCCGACGCGAGGTTGACCAGGCGTCCGCCCGCGCGGATCAGCGGGGCGATGCGATTTACCAACACAAAATGGCCGAGATGGTTGGTGCCGAACTGCGTCTCAAAACCGTCCACGGTGTGCCCAAATGGAGTGGCCATGACTCCTGCATTGGCTATGACCACGTCGAAAGCCTCGCCGCGCGCCAGAAGTTCATCGGCGCAGGCGCGGACGCTCTTCAGATTGGCGAGATCGAGCGCGACCAGCTCAAAGCTGCCACCATTCGCCGCGGCGTCCTTTCGTACCTGCACGGTCGCAGCTGCGGCTTTCTCAAGGTCCCTCGCTGCTCCCGTCACATGCGCGCCGTGGGCCGCAAGAGCCCGCGCCGTCTCAACCCCGATGCCCGCGGACACGCCGGTGACGAGAACGCGTTTCCCGTGCAGATCGATCCCCGACAGAACCTCGTCTGTGGTTGAAGTTGCTACCCATACCTGTGTCATTGGTTTCTCCTCATTAGTTCGTTACGGCTTCGGGCCAGTGCATTTGTTCGAGATCGGCAATTAGTCCGGGTCCGCTTGGGCGCCAACCGAGCCGCTGCCGAGTCTGGGCGCTTGAAGCTGGGATGTCGAAGCCCACGAACATCGCCAGCCAGCCAAAATGAGCCTGCGCTTCCTCCTGAGTGAGGCTGATCGTGGGCACCATCAAGCCTCGGCCAATGACTTCGGCGATCTCCCGCATCGATATTCCCTCCTCAGCGACCGCGTTGTACCTGCTGCCAGCCTCGTGCTTCTCCAGCGCAAGCCTGTAGAGACGAGCAACATCGAGGACATGCGCCGCCGGCCAGCGATTGAGTCCCTCGCCAATGTACGCCGCCCCTTTTCCCTGGCCACGTGGACCGCGTAGGTGACTAGGCCCTGCTTGACCGTGTTGTGGACCTGAGGTAGGCGCACCACCGACACGTTTACACCACGCTCCAACACGGCAGCACTGGCGACTTCCGACAGTCTGCGCGGATTCGGGTGGTCGGGATCGAAATGGTCTTCGGTTGCGGGATGACCTGGAATAGCGTTCCCCATCCCCGTTCCGGAGGTGATCACCAGGGGACGGTCCGATCCTCTGAGCGTGTCTCCGAGAGCTTCGACGGCGCGCCTGTCCTTTTCACAGACCTCCGCGAATTTCGAAAAGTCACTTCCGAATGCGCTGTGATCGAATGCACAGTGAATCACCCCATCCGATTGGGCTGCTCCGCGGCGCAGACTTTCCGGTTCTTCAAGACTTCCTCGATGCACCTCGGCTCCAGCGGCAATGAGAGACTGGGCACCGGCATCCGACCGCGTCAGTCCGAGCACCTGATGACCCGCGTTAATGAGCTCCGGAATGATGGCAGATCCAATAAAGCCCGTAGCCCCCGTAAGAAATACGCGCACGTTGTTTTCTCCTTCCATTCCGTTCGCCTGGCGATTCGTAACGATAATATTGACGAACCGTTACGCGCCTGCTAAAACGGAGTTGGTCTCCGCATCTGTAGATTAACGGAGACTATCTCCGGTTGCAAGGTTTTTCGAGACATGCCCATTAAACGTAAACAAGCTTCTATCCGCAAGCCGCGCAGTGACGCGCAGCGGAATCGCGAACGAATTCTGGAAGTAGCGAAGGAGTCATTTACCCGCTCCGGAGCAAACACGAGCTTGGACGACATCGCCCGAGACGCCGGCGTCGGACCGGGAACGTTATATCGTCATTTTCCTACGCGCGAGGAGCTTCTGGAGGCGGTTTATCGGACTGAGATGGAGAAATTGGCCTCAGCGGAACAGAAGTTCGCTGAAGAATTACCCCCGATCGAAGCACTGCGGGCCTGGTTGCTGTTGTTTGTCGACTACATCGCCGCCAAGCAACTCATCGCCCCTGCACTTAACGCGTTGGTGGGTGATCCAAAGAAAGTATTCGAGGCTTCCTACGCCCGGATCCACGAAGCGCTTCGCGCACTGGTGAAGCGCGCGATAAAGAGCGGTGACATCCGTAAGGACCTCGATCCGATCGACCTGCTGCGGGCGCTGATCGGTGTCGCCAACGTGGCCACCAGCCCGGACTGGCAGCAGAGCGCCAGAAGACTCGTCGACATCCTCATAACCGGCTCACGTCCACCTAAATAGTCGGCCTGGGATGACACGCGATCCGGGAGTTCGGTCAGCCGTCGAAGAGAGCTGTAGCGTGAGGTCCGCTTCTGTCGCGATGCCCCTCCAGCGACACCGAATTTGGCCGAATCCGAAAACACGTTTTGATTGCGCTTTCAGTACTTATAGGAACCAGGAGAGCCTGGCGAATACGTCACATGGCAGCGCGCCTCGGCAGTAAATTGCGTTTGCCGGTGCTTGCCGCCTCCAATCTGTTGAAGTTGATCACGTGCGCCACCGAACTGGCCGGCGTCGCCATCCTCCCGCATTTGCTCACCGCCCACCAAGTTGGCGTAGACCCAATAGTCGTACACTGGAGGCGCAGGATAACAATGCGCCTCAACGTAACACTGCTTCTAGGAATTCTCGGTTCAGGACTCTTCCTCGTGACTGGCCAACAATCCAACCCAGCCGGTATCTTTACATCGGCTCAGGCCGAGGCAGGGCGCGTGGCATACGATAGAACTTGCGGAAAATGCCACACCAACACATTGTTGGGACGTAAAGGCGACAAAGGCGAACTTCCGCTAATCAGCTCCCTGTCAGCTCCTTATCAAAAATTTATCGGCGCTCGTGGCTTTGTTCCTCCTCTGGCCGGCAAGACCTTCATCGACCGATGGGGTGAGAAAACGGCAGCCGAACTCATCGCGCGCTTTCAGGTAACCGCGGACGACCCGTTCTTTCAGTTTGAGGACATGAAGGACGAAACCACCGTTGATATCACCGCATACGTCTTGCAAGTAAATGGCGCGATAGCGGGACCCAAGCCGTTGACGAGAAAGACTGCTGTCCTCGTAAGTTCGATAACTCGCTGATGCGGGCCACCTGTTTGCCCACACCCGAACGAGTTGGCACAAAAACATGAGGCGCCTCCCTTCCCAGAGTGAGCGGAAACCCAGCCCTGCCATAATACGCCTGAACCGGACGCGTACGGAGGACTTAATGTTTATTGCGAATAAAACGCCGGGCGACGAATTCCTGGACGAGGTTGCCGATCGCCTCGGCGCCGATGCCGACGGCGGCGTTTTGGAGGACGACGCCAGCGCTGTTGCGGTCCGCGGCGGGGTAGTAGTAGTTCGACAGGAAGCCGGATGCGGGGCGGCTAATGAAGCTGGAGTAACAGAACTGGTCGTGCTTATTGTCACCCCGGCAAATGACGGTTCGGCTGATGGCGTAGAAGAAGCGGGATCGTTTGCTGCCGGTGCCTTTGTAAAAATAGCGGGGGTCCTGCTTGAAGATCGCAGGCATGATTACGCTCCCGATGAGAGAACCTGCCGCATAGTCTGCGTAACCGGCGCCGTAACGTTTGGCGTAGCCTTGTGCGCCCTGACCGAATCCCTTGCTCGCATTTTGAACCTGCCCGACTCCTGCCACAATGCCATTAATGACGAACGAGAATGGATCGAGGAAGTCTTTCCGGGCAAGTTCGAACTTTTGTGCGGTGTTGAGCGGCGCGGCGTC
>DASXZC010000658.1:0-2317 GCA_036502165.1 Bryobacteraceae bacterium | reverse complement strand
ATGAGATTGGGGCGTCCGAAGCGGCGCAGGACAAGTTGAAGAAGGACAAGAAGCCGTATCATCGCAAGCTCGGGTTGATGAATCTGACGACTGGCGAGCAGTCGACGGTTGCGGGGATTTCTACGTTTGTGTTCAGTCCGGATGGGAAGCATCTGGCGATGAAGAAGTATGCGCCGGAGAAGAGTCCCGCGGCTGGTGAGACGCCTGCTACGGATGAGCCACCGGCATCGGCGACGTTGATCGTGCGGACGCTCGATTCGGGGCGCGATACGACGTTCGGCAATGTTCAGGATTTCGAATGGCAGAATCTTCCGAAGCACGGCAAGCTGCTGGCGATCGCGATCGGCGCAGAAGACAAGACCGGCAACGGCGTGCAGCTGTTCGACGCCGAGAGCGGTACGCTGCGCGTTTTGGATTCGTCATCGTCGTCCACTTATTCCGGCCTTTCGTGGCGCAAGACGACCGCGGATCTGGCGGTGTTGAAATCGGTGAGCGATGAGAAGCGTGAGGGATCCTCGAATATTGTGCTCGCGTGGACGAATCTCGGCGCGGGGGCGGGGGAGACGGCGAAGGCTTACGATCCTACAAAAGACAAGGGATTTCCGGCGGGGCAACGCGTGGTGACGTATCGCCAACCGACCTGGGCCGAGGATGCGGACGTCGTGTTTGTGGGGCTTGCGAAGTGGGAAGACAAGATCGAATCGAAGAAGGCAAAGGATAAGGACAAAGACGATCCCGAACTTCCGGCGGTCGATGTGTGGCATTGGCGCGATATCGAAGTCATGCCCCGGCAGAAGCTGGCGGCGCGGCGCGAGCGCGAGCGGAATCTGCTGGCGGCGTGGAATGTCGACTCGGGGAAATTTGTTCCGCTGGGGCGGAGTGTGCTCGAGCAGATCCATCCATTCAAGAACGGCAAGTTCGGATATGCGGCTGACTGGTCGGCGTACGGGATGGAACGTTCGATCGGGCGTCCGGCGGCGGATATCACGATCATCGATCTCGAGACGGGCGTGCGCTCGAGAGTGCGCGACCGTTTGAACGATGACGAATATCTGGAAGAGAGTCCGACAGGGAAGTATCTGCTGTTCTTCGAGGGCAATCAATATTGGACGGTGAATACGGGCACGCTCGCGGTAGTCAACATCACGAAGAACGTCAAGACTGCGTTCGCGAATTTGGAGTCCGACGCGACGGTGAAGCAGAAGCCTCCGTTTGGGATGGGCGGGTGGACAAAGGATGAGAGTTCGGTTCTCTTGTATGACAAGTTCGATATCTGGAAGGTCGCTGCGGATGGTTCGAGTGCAACGCGGCTGACGGATGGCGCGGCCGATCATGTGCGGCACCGGTTGGTGATGGGCCTCGATCCGGATGAAGATTACGTCGATCTTTCGAAGCCCGTGTATGCGAGCCTGTTTGGTATTTGGACCAAGAAATCCGGCTACTCGCGCATCGATGCGGGTGGGAAAGAAGAACGTCTCGTGTTCACCGATCAGCGCGTGGCGCGGTTGACGAAGGCGAGGGACGCCGATGTGTACGCGTATTCGACTGAGACGTTCGAGGAGTCGCCGCAGGCGTTTGTGGCGGGTCCGGAACTGGCGTCGGCGAAGCAGGTGTCGAAGCTGAATCCGTTCCAGTCGAATTATGCGTGGGGACATTCGGAGCTGATCGAATACAAAACTTCGTCGGGGCTGCGGCTGCAAGGCGTGCTGGATTATCCGGCTGGATACGAGCCTGGAAAGAAGTATCCGATGGTCGTTTATATGTACGAACGGCTGTCGGATGGGCTGCACAATTTCGTGGCGCCTTCGGAGCGAAATTACTATAACGCGCAGGTGTTCCTCGAGAATGGCTATCTGTTCCTGACGCCGGATATCGCGTTCAAGCCGCGCGAGCCGGGGTTGTCGGTGGCGGATTGCGTGGGCGCGGCGGTGAAGAAAGTGATTGCGATGGGAGTCGCGGATCCGGCGAGGGTTGGGACGTTGGGGCATTCATGGGGAGGGTTCGATTCCTCGTTCCTCGCGACGCATTCGAAGCTGTTCGCGGCGTCGGTCGCGGGGGCGCCGATCACTGATCTCGTGAGTAATTACGGGAATCATCATTGGAGTTCCGGCATCGCCGAGACTGATCACATCGAGACGGGCCAGCAGCGGATGGAAGTTCCGCTTTATGACGATTTGCAGGCATATATACGCAATTCGGCGGTGTTCAATGTGCAGAACATGACGACTCCGCTGTTGATTGAGGTGGGCGATGCGGATGGCACGGTGTTCTATCATCAGGGAGTCGAGCTGTATAACATCGCGCGGCGTGCAGGCAA
>DASXZC010000657.1:0-5831 GCA_036502165.1 Bryobacteraceae bacterium | reverse complement strand
ATGCCGCGCCATCCGAATCGTTGCCTCCATCGATCGCCGCACTGAAGAGCCGGCGGTCCGAGGCCGTGCCGATCACCAATCAGGAACGCCTGCAGCGCATCGAGAACGCGCAGCGCCTGATGAAGGAAAACAAGATCGATGCCATCTGCATGATGGGCGGAACGACGCTCGAGTACTTCACCAACATGCACTGGTGGACTTCCGAACGGCTCACGTTCATGGTCCTGCCTCAGCGCGGCGAGCCGTTCTTCGTCACTCCGAGTTTTGAAGAGGGCCGCACTCGCGAGCAACTCTCTAACGGTCCCATCGGCGACAACGCCCACGTCATGACTTGGCAGGAGGATGACAGTCCTTACCAGAAGGTCGCTTTCGGATTGAAGGAACGTGGCGTCAGTTCCGGATCGCTCGGTTTCGAAGAGCAGACCAAATATGTATTCGTCGAAGGCGTCGGCAAAGCCGCGCCGGCGATCAAGGCCGTAAACGCGACGCCAGTCACCGCCGGATGCCGGATGATCAAGAGTCCCGCGGAGATCGCACTCATGCGGCTCGCGGCATCGGTAACGCTTCAGGCCTACGAGGCCGCGTGGAAGTGCCTGGCGGACGGCATGACCCAGCATCAGTTCGGAGAACTGGTTGCCACCGCGCATGAACGCCTTGGATTCCGGGGCGATGCCAGCGTGCAGGTTGGCGAGTATTCGGCGCTGCCGCATGGATCGATCGCTCCGCAACATGTGCGGCCCGGAACGATCCTGTTAATTGACGGCGGCTGCAAGGTCGAAGGTTATGCGTCCGACATCAGCCGGACGTTCGTCCTCGGCAAGCCGACCGACAAGATGAACAAGGTTTTCGACATCGTGTTCCGCGCGCAGTCCGCCGCACTGCAAACGGCGCGTCCCGGAGTCGCCTGTGAAGCCGTCGATGCAGCCGCGCGAAAAGTCATCACCGACGCCGGCTATGGGCCTGACTACAAATACTTCACCCATCGCGTCGGCCATGGAATGGGCCTTGATGGACACGAATGGCCCTATCTCGTGCGCGGGAACAAAATGCCGCTCGTCGCTCAAATGACTTTCAGCGATGAGCCCGGCGTCTACATCCCCGGCGAGTTCGGAGTGCGGATCGAGGACGACATGCACATCCTCGACAACGGCGCCGAGTTGTTCACTCCGCGGAGCCTGTCGCTCGAACAGCCGTTCGCGAAGGCGTGATAGAGTCGTCGGATCATGGACCGGCGCGACTTTCTCACTTTATTTGGAGGCGCCGCTGCAGCCGTCGCGCGCGGCGCCACTCGCACTGAGACCCCTGAACTGATTCTCTTCAACGGTCAGTTCTGGGTCGGAGCGCAAGCCGTCGCCATCTCGAACGGGCATTTCGTCGCTGTCGGATCGAACGACGATATCCGCATTCTGGCGAACGCCGCGACGCGCAAGATCGACCTCGGTGGCAGCACTGTCGTGCCCGGATTCATTGACTCCCACTCGCACGTAGCTTCCTCAGGAGTCCGGCATCTGCGCGAGATCGACGCCGATCTGCGGTCGATCGCCGAGATCAAGGAGGCCGTACGCAAGCGCGCCGCCACGACTCCGAAAGGCGAGTGGATCCTCGGCTTCAAGTACGACGACACCAAGACGCGCGAGGGCCGCAAGCTTACTTATCACGACCTCGATGAAGCCGCACCATCGAATCCAGTCGCCATCGAACATCGCGGAGGTCACACCGCATACGTCAATTCGCTCGCGCTGCAAAAGGCGGACCTCAACGAGAAGACTCCCGATCCCGCGGGTGGCCAGATTGGACGCGACGCCGACGGCCGGCTCACTGGCGAATTACGCGAAAACGCCGTCGGACGCGTCGTGCGCGGCACTAATCGCGATTACTCGCGAGCCGATCGCCGCGAAGGCGTCAAGATCATCTCGCGGATGTTGGCCAAAGCCGGCGTCACTTCTGCGACCGACGCCTTCGGATTTCCAGAAGACTTGCTCGCCTATCAGGATGCTCTCGAGAGTGGTGACCTTCGCACTCGGATCTATTGCCACATCGGCAGCGCCGCGCTCGACCGTATGATCGCCGCCGGAATCCGCACTGGCATGGGCAGCGAATGGATTCGCATCGGAGCTATCAAGCTCGTCGCCGACGGTTCGATTTCGGAACGCACTGCGCGACTCTCGAAGCCCTATGAGGGCCGTCCCAATGACTACGGCATCATGGTCACGCCGGAAGCCGAGCTCTACGAGATCGCACGCAAGGCGCATCTCGCGGGATGGCAGATCGGCACGCATGCCAACGGAGACGTGGCGATCGACACAGTCCTGCGCGTCTATGAGCGTCTGCAGAAGGAGTCGCCCCGGCCCGATCCGCGCTTCCGATTCGAGCATTGCACGCTCGTCAACGACAACATCCTCGCGCGGATGAAAGCCATCAACGCGATTCCCGCGCCTTTCTGGAGCTACGTCTATTATCACGGCGAAAAGATGCGCAACTACGGCCAGCAGCGCCTCGACTGGATGTTCGCGATGCGCAGCTTCCTCGACTACGGAATCCGCGTCGCGCCCGGTTCCGACTATCCGCCAGGACCCTTCGAACCAATGATGGCGATGCAGTCATGCGTAACGCGCACCGACATGAGCGGCACCGTCTGGGGACCTCGGCAAAAGATCAGCGTCACTGAGTTCATCAACGCGGCGACTGTGAATGGTGCCTACGCATCTTTCGAGGAACGTATCAAAGGCCGCATCGAGCCTGGAATGGTTGCGGATCTGGTGGTATTGGGGAGGGATCCGATGAAAGAGGATCCGTCGACACTCGTCACGATCCCGATCGAGCGGACGCTGGTCGGCGGCAAATGGATGTACGAATCGTGATCAGGCGGCGTGCTTCGCGCGGCATTCCATAGAACAATAATACTCGGTCACTCCGCCGCGGACTTTCGTAACCGAATTGCCGGCGGAATTATAAACTCCGCAAGCCGCGCACTTCTTTAACTCTCCACCCACACTCACTTCGGGGCGTGGATCGGCTTGCGGCATCGGTTGATGTGCACGCCGTTGACCATCGAGACCCTGCCGGAAACCCTGCAGAATAATCCTCAGAGCGCCCATCACGAACAGGCCACCCAGCAGGATCATCATGAATCGAACAAGTCGCATCATAGGACTTCCACAGGGGCGGGAATGATCCGCCCCTGCCTCGCTTGACCGCTACTTTTTCTTCACCGGCTTTTTCTTCGCATCCGGGTTTTGATAGTTTGTCTGCACGCCCGAGCCGATCGCGGCCAGCATTCCCTTGGCGCCTTCGGCGTCCTTGCCGTCCGGTTTCAACTCGAGATATTTCTGAAACGCTTCAGCCGTTCCCGGAGGCGGAATGACTTTTCCATCGGGCGTCGTGGTCGCCTTCGCCATCAGAGCCACGCCGTATTGATAATAGGCATCGGCGTAATTCGGATCGGCCGCGATCGCCTGTTTGAACGCTTCTTCCGCGGGACCGTAGTTGCCGCCATTGACCAGCACCGCGCCAAGATTGAAGAAGTACTTGCCCGCATTCGGAGCATCGAGTGCCGCCGCCGTCTTCAACTCCGTCTGTGCATCGTCGAACTTCTTCATACGAGCCAGCAGCAGCCCGTAGTTGTTGTGATAAGCCGCGTCATCCGCCTTCAGTTCAAGCGCTTTTTTGTAAGCATCGACGGCGCCCTCATCGTTCTTGGTCTTTTCGTCGCCCGTCGCCTTCGCCGCCAATCCAATGTAGGCGTCCGCCATATTGCCCCAGATCACATGCTGTTTCGGATCCATCTCGGCCGCGGCCTTGAACTTGTCGAGCGCCGTTTGGTAGTCCTTCGCAGCCAAGGCCTCGCGGCCGGCATTGAATGCATCGTTCAGCGCCTTGTTCTTCGACATCTGGGCCTGGCGTTCTTTGATGGATTTTTCGAGCTTGGCCTTATCCGCCGCGCTCATTCCCTTTTCCACTTCAGCGGGCACGGTGCCTTTATCGACGGCCGCGTTCAATGCAGCCTGCTTCCTCTTGTTCGCCGAGAGATCGAAGTCCACCGGGTGGTCCTCACCGAGTCCAGGCCTGACACCTTTGACCATATCCATGACCTTGTCGTCCACTTCGACCGACACGTTGTACGTGCCAGGGAACGGCAACCCGGCATGGAAATAGTGGCCCTTCTTGTCGGTCTTTACTTTGTAATGACCCGTAATGTCCGTGCGATCGATCTTGACCCACGCGCCTTTCAGCGGGGCTCCATCTTCGCCTTTGACGTCACCTTCGATCTGCGTCGTTTGCCCGAAGGAAAGGGCGGAAAACAAAATCAACCCGGCAACCGGGATCAAAACGGATCGCATCATCTTGCGCGTGGTCGCGTTTCTCGTGGCGAACATGCGGCCTCCTATCTGAATCTGATTGGCGGTCCGCCTGCGGCTCGAAACCATTCGGCGGCGGCGTGGACCCACCATCTCAGTCTGAGAATACACCATTCCCATACTGGCTTGCCGATGATATGGATGCTCCGCAAGCCGCTAATGTTTCCCGCACAGGCGTTAACTTCTCTTAGTGCTACGCTGGGGAACGGAATGGAAGAAGCGGATGTCTATGCAGCGATAGGCCGAGGATGGGTTCCGCCGCCTGATCGCAGCGTTCTACCGGCAGGTGCCTGGCGATCCGATTTTGGGTCCGATGTATCCGGCGGACGACTTCGAAGGTGCCGAACAACGTCTCAGAGATTTTCTAATTTTCCGCTTCGGCGGTCCGGTTCATTATTTGGAAACCCGTGGGCATCCGAGATTGAGGATGCGCCACAATCCGTTCTCGATTACCGAAGCCGCACGCAACCGCTGGGTCGAACTCATGACACGCGCTCTCGCCGAAGCCGCTCTGCCCCCAGAGCCCGAGCGCATTCTCAACGAATTTTTCTCAAATACGGCGACATTTCTGCGTAACCGGCTCGCATAAAGAGCCGCGTTACTTCTTCTCGAACACCGCCATATATTGGCTGTTGGGGATCTGTTCTTTCTTCTCGACCAGGCGGAATCCGTTCGCCTCCACTTCCTTGACGACTCCGTCGTAATCGACGCGTATATGCTGCACGGCGTCGCTGCCCGGCATCGCTCCGGGGCGTTTATAGTAGTCGACGATCACCAGACGGCCATGCCGTTTGAGCCCCTTTGCGATCGATGTGAGCATGTCCGTTGGAAAGTCGAAATGATGATACACATCGAGGATCAACGCCTCATCGACCGAGTCTGGCGCGAGGCTCGCGCTCTTCACCGTTCCTTTGATAAAGGTGACGTTGTGGTACCCCTTCGCCTTCACGCGTTCCCGCGCCTGGCGCAGGAAATCGTCGAAAATGTCTTCAGCGAAAACGTGTCCGTTCTCGCCGACGGCGCCATCCAGATACGGCAGCATGTAGCCCGTACCGGTTCCGATATCGACGACCGACATACCAGGCCGCAGTCCCATCGCGGCAACCAATTCAGCCGGCTTCTGTTTGCCGTCGCGATGAGGATCGTTGAGGATCTTCGAGACTTCCGCGCGCCCTTCCGGTGTTTGATAACGGCGGTTGTTGTCGGCCGGAGTCTGAGCGGAGGCGGCCGCGAGACCGATTCCAGCCGCGGCAGTGATGAGGATCCATTTGCGCATCGGATTTCTAAAGTCCTTTCTCCATGGGCATCGCGAGTGGCGGCTCTTTGAGGAATCGCATATTCTTCATCGCGGCCAGCGCGTTGCGGATCGACTGTTCAGTAGCCGGCTCGACAGTGATCACGAACGGCAAATTACGCCAACTGTCGCTTGGCAATTGTAATACGGCCTCGATGCTGATTTGTTGATCCGCCAAC
>DASXZC010000656.1:0-2384 GCA_036502165.1 Bryobacteraceae bacterium | reverse complement strand
TAAGAATCGTTGGCTGCAATACGCGCATCCCACCCGTCATGTTAGCGCCAACATCGCCGGTTTCCGCCCAAGGAGCCCCGCAATACAGGAAAGACCGTATATATGGCCGGTGGAAGTTGTTGCACTCTTGAACTAGGGTCGGTCGCGGATCATTACCTGCTCCGAAGGGTCGGGGAAACACCTAATCGCTTTTAGTCTTGAAATGGAGTTGCTTGCCCTAAGTGACGGTTGCACCCGTGTGTGAACACTCAGGGACCATATATATGGGTTCTATCAAAATCCTCATTGCCGACGACCACGAACAGATTCGCCGCAGTCTAAGATCGCTGATCGAGTCTCGCCCGGATTGGAAAATTTGCGGCGAGGCGGCAAATGGAAGGGTGGCCGTCGAGAAGGCGAAGCACCTCAATCCCGATCTTATCGTCATGGATGTCTCCATGCCGGAGATGAACGGACTGGATGCTGCGCGTCTGATCCGCCAGGACTCTCCCCACTGCCGCATTCTGATCGTCAGCCAAAACGATCCTGATCTTATGAAAAAGGCCGCAGCGGAGGCGGGAGCCGCCGGCTTTATCCACAAATCGAATCTTTCACAGGACTTGGTGAAAGTGATCGATACTTTGCTCAAAAATGGCACGGGCAGTCTGCGCACCGACCAATCGCAGCCCGCGCCGAGCCCATCCTCTTCCATTCATCTCGTCAACGTCCGCGGTACCCAGCTTCTGGTTGACGATACACGCGAGCGCTATCGGGAAAAAATTGCGCGAATCACACTCGACTCCATGGTGCAGTTTGTCGGCCTGCTGGACGCCAACGGAACTGTTCTCGAAATCAATCACGTTGCGCTCGACGCCGTAGGGGTCCAGCTTTCCGAAGTAGAGGGCAAGCCGTTTTGGACCACCTTCTGGTGGCAAGTCTCAAGCGAGATCAATGCGACTCTCAGGGATGCGATACGGCGTGCGGCGAAAGGCGAATTTGTTCGCTGGAATGCGGAAATTTACGGACGCGCCGGCGGCAAGGAAACGATCATCATCGACGCCTCCCTCATGCCAGTCAAGGATGAGCAAGGCAACGTCGTCTTCATTACCGCCGAAGGACGCGACATTACAGAGAAGAAGGCTCATGAGCGCGAGATTGCCCGCCAGCGGGAAGAACTCGCCAAGCTCGATGAGTTAAAGACCGAGTTCTTCGCCAACATCAGCCACGAGTTCCGCACGCCTTTAACGTTGATGATGGGCCCGCTCGAGGATGCAATCGTCCAGTCCGACGGAATATCGGCCACGAACCGTGAACGTATCGAGTTGGCGCATCGCAACTCCTTGCGTCTGCTCAAACTGGTCAACACGCTGCTCGATTTTTCCCGGATCGAAGCGGGCCGCATTCAAGCCTCCTATGAACCCACCGACATCGCTGCTCTTACGGCGGAACTGGGCAGCGTGTTCCGTTCCGCCGTCGAGCGCGCGGGAATGCGGCTCATTATCGACTGTCCTGCTCTTCCCGAGACGGTTTATCTCGATCGGGAAATGTGGGAAAAGATCGTACTTAACTTGCTCTCGAATGCATTCAAGTTCACATTTGAAGGAGAGATCGAGATCTCACTGCGCCCGGCCGGTTCATCTGTAGAAATGAAAGTGCGCGACACCGGGACGGGCATTTCAGCGGACGAGATTCCGCGGCTCTTCGAGCGCTTTCACCGCATGAGAGGCGCGCGTGGGCGTTCGTATGAGGGCAGTGGCATTGGGCTCGCACTGGTTCAGGAACTGGTCAAACTGCACAGCGGCAATGTGCGCGTCGAAAGCGAAGTGGATCGCGGCACGACCTTCACCGTTACGATTCCTCTCGGCAAGGATCATTTATCCGCCGATCGCATCGGCGGTGCGCGCACCTTGGCTTCAACCGGATTGGGAGGCGAGGCCTATCTTCAGGAAGCTTTGCGTTGGTTGCCGGAAGAACACGGGACCACCGATCAAAGTGTTGTGAATGATGTTCAAGCCGTGTCTTTGTTCGCATCGTCCGAGTCGCTCCCCTCGACTTTGAAGCACGAGGCAGGCTCCCGCATCCTGCTCGCCGACGATAACGCGGACATGCGCCAGTACGTTCAGCGGCTTCTGCGCGGGCAGTATGGGGTCGTCGCGGTTGCCGACGGTCAAACCGCCTTGCAAAAAGCCCGCGAACTGCATCCGGACCTCATCCTTTCGGACGTTATGATGCCGCAGATGGACGGCTTCGAACTCCTGCGAACCGTCCGGGCCGATCCGGATTTAAGCGGCATCCCGGTGATTCTGCTTTCCGCCAGCGCCGGAGAAGAATCGCGCGTCGAGGGCCTCGATGCCGGGGCCGATGATTATCTCGTCAAACCATTTTCCGCGCGCGAATTACTGGCG
>DASXZC010000655.1:0-3274 GCA_036502165.1 Bryobacteraceae bacterium | reverse complement strand
CGCCTTGGTCGACGCGCCCGCCGCATCCGTGATCCTCAGTTCGTTATCGCGGCTCGAGCGAATGACCGCATACGCGACCCACTTGCCATCAGGCGATAGATGCATCTGGCCGAGCGTCTCGAACTGGCCATAATCTTTAGGCGTCAACAAAGGCTTCGTTTGCGCCGGAAGCAGCATCGCTCCCAAGCCGAGCAGTACAAGCAAATTTCTCACAGGACCTCCAGGGGTAAACGTCTAGTATCGCTCGATCGCCCCCGCGAAAAGGAGCTATCATCGAGCGATGTCCCGAGTCCTGATCGCTGCCGTCTGCTCGATGGCCGCGCTACTCGCCCAACCCAACACCCTCACGCAAGAGGAAAAATCCGCCGGATGGACGCTCCTCTTCGACGGCCATTCCTACGCCGGCTGGCGCGACCCCGCACTCATGGATCCTCGCGGCGACGGATGGAAGATCGAGGATGGCGCACTCGAAACGCGCCCCAATCCGCACAATAAAGACGATCTGATCTCGCTCGATCTCTACAAGAACTTCGAACTGACCTTCGAATTCCGCGTCGGCTCCGGAGCGAACGGTGGCATCAAATATCTGATCCAACGTTGGTTCTGTATGGCCAGCGACTCCTCGCTTCCCTTTGGTCCAAGGACTCCGAGCCGCCAAACGCAACGCTCCGACATCCGCCCCGGCGAGAAGATGGCCTGCAACGAACTCGGCCTCGAATACCAGATCCTCGATGACGATCGCCACTCCGACGGCCGCACGCCCAACAAGCGCACCGCCTCCGTATACGGCCTGATCGCGCCCGTGGATGCGCACTCGAACCCGGTGGGCGAATGGAACAACGGCCGGATCCTCGTGCGCGGCAGCCATGTCGAACATTGGTTGAACGGTGTGAAGGTGGCCGAAGCCGATCTCGATTCAGACGAAATAGCGGCTCACTTGCGAAGTGGCGGAAAGGCCGGCGGATATTGGTTGCGCCAATGTCCAATCGCCCTACAGCATCACAATGAGCCGCTCTCGTACCGGTCGTTGAAACTCCGCCGCCTACCCGATTGAAGACGACTTACTTCGACAGGATCTCCTCAATAAACTTCTGCGCCCTCGGATCCTTCGATCGTCCCAGCCAGAAGAACGCCCGCTCGCGCACCTTACGATCCTTATCAGTCGTCGCCACATCCATCAGCGTATTCGTCCCCGCAAAGTTCGGGGCCTGCGCCAACGCACCCGGCAAACTCGCACGCAATTTCTCGTCCGTGTCGTCTTTGAGCAGCCTCAAAACAACCGCCATTCCGGAAGCCCCACGCGTCGACGCGAGCATCATCGCCGCCCGCTCCCGATCCCGTCGATCGGCCGTCTGTGACTCAGCCGTCTCTCTCAAATAAGCGTCCGCCGCAGGATCCGCATGCGCGCCGATCGCGGACACCACACGCATTCCGTCTGTCGGCGACAGCGTCTTGAGGAACGCGATACTGTCGCTCGTCCGCACACCCGTGATCCAGTGCAGCGTCAGATCTCCAATGTCGATCTGGCACGCCGGCGAGAACAAACGCACCTTCACAACCTCGCCATGATCGACTCGGAACATAATGTTCGCAGTCCTCTCGCCTTCAAGAAATACGGTCGATTCATTCGAATTCGCCGGGCACGCCGCTCCTTGAAAATATCCGCCCTCGAGCGCGCATCCCGTCGAACACACGCCGTTGTTGACCGAGTAGCAGCATCCCCGATGCCCCGGGATCGCCGCGATCGCATAGCCTACCCACGCCGGCCCCGGCACCCCCCGCACCTGCTGCACCAGGCTCCCACTGGCAGCGGATTCGACGACCTTGCCGCCGGCGATCTGGGGCGGTTTCGCCGCCCCTCCATCATTCTGCTGCTGACCGTAGAGCGCCGCCGTTGACGGAAGCGCGCCGATTTGCGTCACTACTCCAATCGTCAAAACCGCCGCCGCCCATTTCATTTGTTCAACAACTCCACCAGGAATTCCTGCGCTTCAGGAGTCTTGATCATCGTCAACTGCCGCACCGCCTCGCGCTTCAAATTCGGATCCGTTTCCTTCCGCGCGACTTCGATCAGCTTCTTCGCATTCTGTTGCTGAGCGAGCGACCGCAGGATGTCCGCCTTCACTTCCTTATCGGTCTCAGAAGCGTACAGCGATCCCAGCAGCTCTCCGGCCTTCTCTCGCGACAGATTCCCGATATGCCGGATCGCGTCCGACCGCATGTGCATGTCTTTTTCACTCCGCGCGATTTCCGCCAGATGATCCACGTCGCGCTTGATGAACAGCGTTTCGATGATCGCGCGCCGCACTTCCGGCGGAGCCGACGCCGAGTACAACGGCCACACATCCGCCCCGCTGATTCCCGCATAGCGGATCGCCTCGCCGCGCAACGCCGGGTTCTGCTCATTGCGTGCAATCTGCAGCAGCGCATCGGTTTCATGCGACGCCATATATCCACGCAGGATCGCCCGCCGGATTCCAAAATCGGAATTCGCCTTGTAGATCTCATCGAGTTGCGCGCGGTCTTCCTTCACTCCATGCGCCGCGAGATATTCGACCGCCTTCAACTGCAGGTCCGGATTGGTCCCGCCCTTCGCGTACTTCAGCAGCATCTCCCGCGCCTTCGCATTGCTGCTCTGCGCCAGCACGAACAGTGCCCGTTCCTTCAACCTCGGCGAGCTCTTCGCGCTCGACAGGATCTTGTCGATCTGCGGCATCACGCGCTCCGGATCGGTGCCGATCAGCCCATTCATCGCGAGCAGCTTCAGGTCCTCATCGCCCTCCACTTCCGGCGACGGCTTCTGCCCCGCATTCTGGCGGATCTCGAGCTCGAGCGCGCGGGCATCATTCATCCAACGGCTGCTTGCATAGTTGCGCTTCAATTCATCGAGCGCTGCCTGCGCCTGATCGCCATGGCCAAGACGGCTCAGCGCATATGCCTTCCAATACAGCGCGCCCTCGATATGCGCTCCTTTGGCCTCGATCACGCGATTGTACGAGTCGAGCGCTTTTTCATACTGCCGCTCGTCGAGTTGACGGCCGGCCCGGCGATAGACTTCCGACTCATCCCCTTTGTCCCAACCTCGCGCATCGACGCGAGCCTTGATCTCGATCGCCCGATCGGCTGCTCGTTGCGCTTGCCGCTCCATATCCTTTGCTTGCGCCGCCTGCTGAGCCGCTTGCGCTTCCTGCGCCTCGACGGGCCAATTCTGTCCGAATGCCGCCAGTGATGCCACAACTGCCGCGGCAGTTAAAATCATAACCATCCTCATATG
>DASXZC010000654.1:0-2753 GCA_036502165.1 Bryobacteraceae bacterium | reverse complement strand
AAGCGGTCCGTTCAAGTTGCGGCCGTCGCCCAAATCCTGAACCGAACTCAGGCCCGCCATGAGATCGACGCGTTTCGCGATTGAAAACCGCGCCTGCGCATAGATCGAATGGAGGTTGCTCACGTAATCGTACTGCGATGACGCCTGGGTGAACAGCAGGTAATAGACCAGTCCGCTGGCGGTGTCGAGGTGTATTTTCGAATACCCTCCGGTGAACGAGAACCAGGTGCGGGGCGTCCAGGATCCATCGACGCTATAGGTCCGGGAGTGCGAGCTGAACGCATTCAACGCCGTTGAGTTGTAGTTGTAGTCGGCGCCGGCACGGGCGCCGAGGGTGACGTTCTTGAGTTTCAGTTGCACACGCGCTCCGAGCGTCTGAAAATTCTTCTCGCTCGTTGGATAGATCGGCAGGTTGGCCCGTCCTACTTCACTGTCCAGGACGATAGTCAGTGGTTTTATAGGTCGAATCCGAAGTCCTCCTGAGCCCGTATGTACGATGTTCGTCTGAGTCGCCGAGAAGGATTCGTTCGAATCGCCGATCAACTGGCTTTGCACGGAGCGGATCTGCCGGTCCGAATACTCGTATCCGCCGAAGACGCCAAACCACCTGTTGAACTGAAAATTGACCAGCGTCGAATTCGAAACCGTGCGGATGTCAAGCACCTGGAAATTGTAGAGCGCGGTCGCCAGCGTAGCCAGATTAAATTCCTGGTAGAAATTGTCGCCGGTCATGCGAACGTTCGAGACGCTCGACTGATTCGTGATCGTCAGCCGCTTCGAAGGGTACAGCGAAAGCGTCATAAAGCCATTCGTGACGGGCCGCCTGGCAGCGCCGTAGACCAGGATCAGGCTGTTGAAGTTGCCGAACAAAGGCGACGCCCCGGCGTAGCTTTCGTCCTGAATGAATTGTCCCTTGCCATTCGTGAAGCTGAACTTTGCGTTCATGGAAAACCAATGGGAGACGTCGCGGAAGACCGTGCCGCGCCAGTACGGACTGGTTCCATGAATCGGCTCACCTCGGAAATACGACGTGAGCACGCTGCCGGCGCCATTAAGATCCGTCGTGTTCGCTGGCGCGACGACCGGAGTGTCGTCTTTATAGTCCGACCAGCCGTGCATGATGTTGATCCGGAACCCGGCGAGCACCGTCTCGCCACCCAGCCGGTATTCGTTCTGCTGACGCTTGACGTTCATCAGCACGGGATACTCATTGCCGCCGGTGCCGAACAAATTGATCGTCGAAAGCGCGGGGCCATCTTGCGACGACCGGCCGTAGCCGAAGAAAAACTTCGTCTTCGACTGCGGAAAGAGCGTGAGATTGTGGTCCTGCAGTTGGTGCGTGGTCGCCATCGCGTGGTAACCGGCGGCGATCGAGAGTCCTTGATTGATGTAGTCGTTCTCGCGCCAAGTCATGTCATAGCGGTACCAGTGATTCTTCGCAATGCGCAGCATTGCCGATTCATAGGGATCGTTGCCGAGCCCTTGCGTAGTGATGAGGAGATCGTCGAACCACTTGCCCTTCCCATCGCGGCTGAACATCGAAAACGAACTCGAAAGCAACCGGATGCCATTGCCGTAATTCACGTCGCTCTGATATTTCTCGAGCGATCCGCCGACGGTCGCAAACCGGTAGCCCGCCTCGAAGCTGTCGTTGATGTTGTAATCGCCCCACTTCTCGCCCTTCGGCGGCCCTACTGGTTCGAACGAAGGCGCGACCGGCGTTTGTGCGAAGGCAGCGGCTGCTGCGATCAGGATGAGAAGTGAGACAACGGGCGTTTTCATTGGGATCGAGCGCTCCTCGTCATCGCAGGAAATACTGATCCGCGTTCGAACCATGAATACGGATGTGGCAGTTGGTGCAGTTTTGGAATCGCGGATCGGCGACATTGTGGCCGGGAGTCTGCACGGGAACTCCGAAACCCGATCGCCCCGTGCCGCCGCCATTGTGGCATTGCAGGCAAACGCCGAAGGTTGTCGGACGAATCAGCAGTCGGGCATTGGCCGATCCATGCGGCTGGTGGCAGCTCTCGCAGCCGTCCACCCGAACGCCGGCGTGCTCAAACACGAACGGTCCGCGCTTATCGACGTGACACTTGAGGCAGGGCTCTTCGCCGCCGTTGGTCTGATCCATCATGTGCGGACGCCCGGCGGTGCGCCATGTCGGCGGCGAGCCTCCGTGAGGATTGTGGCAGTCCGTGCAAACCATAAATCCCTCGTTCACGCGGTGCTTGAACGGCATCGAGAACTGCGCGCGAACATCGTTGTGGCATCCATAGCAGAGCTCGGTCTGCCGTTTCGCGAGGAGCGCCTTGGGTGTTTGCGCCTTGTGAATCGAATGGCAGGACGTGCAGACGACGTCCGCGGTTGTGTGGTTCGAGCGCCGTATGTTGGCGCGGCTCATCGACTGGCTATGGCAGGTCAAGCACGTTTCGAGGATCTGCCCCGTCGCCATCACCGAGAATGCCTTGATCGTGGTCTTGCCGCCGTGATTCTGCACGTGCTTCTCACCGGGCCCATGGCACGATTCGCAGCCCTGCGCAGCGGGCGGAAGGCTCGCGTTCACAAGGCTCTTGAAGTGGGGATTCTTGTAGAAGTTCAACCAGACGTCCGGATGGCAGGCGCGACAGACTTGGCTGCCGACAAATCCGCCGGGCTTGATCGACTCGGGTGGAAGAAGCGGCTTTAGCGCCGGAGCCGCCGCGGGTCTAGCAGGTGGTGCCGCGGGAGTTTGACCGCTCGCGGCGTGGAGCATC
>DASXZC010000653.1:0-16736 GCA_036502165.1 Bryobacteraceae bacterium | reverse complement strand
GAACGAGCGGTTGATGGCGACTTGCAGCGAGTTGTAGCTCGAGCTCAGATAACCGTCCCACATCTGGGTCGGAATGGTGCGTCCGAACTGGGCGTAGTACGGCAGGCCTGTCGTGCCTGAACCAGGCGAGCCGGCGTTGATGTCGTAGTCGGCGAGCAGGTGGGCAGAGTGCGAACCCACGTAGGCGACGGAGGCAATGATGTTCTCCGGAAGCTTGCGTTCGAGCGTGAGGTTCCAGGTCTGAACGTATCCGCGATGGATGAAGCTGTCGGGGCTGCGCTCAGAAACCGTAGCCGGCAACGGAGTGATACCAGTCGACAGATCAGGACCGACCACGTTCGGCACGCCCTGCTTCAGAGTCGTCCCCCAGTTGAATCCGTTCGAGGCAGCGAAGACGCCGTTGATCACCAGCGGATACCAGCCGCGCAACGGCCGCGAGAACGGAATCGGATCGAAGTTCAGGCCGTAGCCGGAACGGACGACCGTCTTGTCGTTAATGCGGTACGCGATGCCTACGCGAGGTGCGAACAGCTTGTGGCTGACGCTGATTCCGGCGTTGTCCGGTACGTTGCCGCGTCCGCCAAGGTAGACGAGGTTCGTACTCGGATCGAGCCGTTCGATGCCTTTTCCGGCGCGGGTCATCAAAGGATAGAGTTCGTAGCGGAGTCCGAGATCGACTGTCAACTTGTGCGTCACCTGCCAGCGGTCGCGGCCGTACCACCCGAACTGCCATTCGCGCCCGGTGGCGAGAATGTTCTGCAAGCTCTTCTCGGCGTCATCCGAAAGTCCGAGAAGGAAGGCGGCATAGGCGTTCGCGAAGTTCGGAGATGCGCCGCCGTTCAGCGCGGTCTCGCCGCCGGCGAAGCCCAAACCACCGCGGGGGCCGAAGTTTCCGATCTCCGGCTGCCAGTGATTCAAGTGATGCCGGACGAGGTCGAAGCCGAAGCGGAATTCGTGCGGCCCTTTCGTCCAGGTGAGGTTGTCGCTGTGTGTGTAGCTCTCTTCGACGCGGGTCACCGGCATCCAGTTCGGCACACCGAAACCGGTAAATCCGGTGATGGAGATGTCGGGGAAGCCGCTCTGGCGCGGATCGGGACCGTTCGTGTTGGGAATCCCGAACTGCTGGCCATAATTGGTGCCGTAATCGTTGGGAGTTACCTTCTGGTCGGTGCGCTCGTAACCGAGCACCGAATCGAAGATCAGGTTCGCCGAAAGCGTTCGGGTGGTGCCGATGGTTGCCACTTGAATCGTCGTGTCTCCGAGACCCGGATCGGAGCCGCCAAGACCCGGTCCACCGGCGATTCCGAAGACTGCTTTGCCGCCCGAAGTTGCCCACATGCGTCCGTATTTTGCGAACACTGTCTGCTTGTCGCTCAGGTTGTAGTTTGCTTTGCCGTCAAAATAGTTGCGGTCGAGAATCGGACCGCCCGCCGCGAAATAGTTGTTCGAGACGCCGGTGCCGAAGTTCGGAGCCGGGTAATAACCTTGCAGCTTCTGCGCGATCGAGTCGATCCGGTTTGCTGGAATCTGATTTCCGGCAAATGGCGTGCGGCCAGTGCCGTCGGGGTTGCCGGTTTGGGGATCATAGATCGTGGCCAATCCAGCGAAGTTTCCGTTCAGCTCGGCTGCCGTCGGAACCGTGTAAAAGCCCGGCAAGGCCTGCCGCTGCCGTGTTCCGTCGAAGCTCAGAAAGTAGAACAGCTTGTTCTTGATGATCGGTCCGCCGACGGTGCCGCCAAAGTTGTTGTAGATGCTCAGCGGTTTGTCGGTCCCAGCCGCCTGGAAGAAATTGCGTGCTTTCAAATGCTGGTCATCGTGGAACTCAAACGCACTGCCGTGGATTTCGTTCGTTCCCGACTTGGTGATCAGGACGATGGCCGCCGCTCCCGCCATGCCCTGCTCCGCGTCGGCGGATCCGGTCGTGACGTTGACGACGTCGATATCTTCGGACGGCGTCACATAGCCTACGTGATGCGGAAGCCAAACGTTGACGCTGGCGGCGCCATCGATTCGGGTGATGTTAGTGTTCGCGTTGCCACCGTTGATGTTGGTGCGCAGCGCGCGTCCGGGTGTGTCGGTGATCGAATTCTGCAACGCCGCGGGCTCGGCGCCTGGCACCAGGTTGATCAGCGTCTGGTAGTTCCGGTACCCGCTGATCGGCATTTGGGTGATTTGAGCAGATTCGATCACGCCGTGCGTGTCGGCCTTCTCGGTTTGAAGTACAACTGCGTTTGCTTCAACCGTAACTTGATCGCTAATTTGTCCGACATCCATTCTTGGATCGATGCGCGACACGGTGTTGGGTGTCACGTCGATGTCAGTTGCCGTAAAAGTTTTGAAACCTGTGGAACCTACCTTTACGTCGTACTTGCCAGGACTCACGTTGGTGAACGAGAAACGTCCGCCGGCGTCCGTCTTATCTTCTCTTGATAAGCCGGTGTCCTTGTTGATGAGAGTGACAGTTGCCCCGGGTATGACAGAACCCGAAGGATCGTTTACGGTACCCACCACGGACCCGTAAATCATTTGGGCATGTGCCGGTAACGACCCGGCCCATGATAAGAGGCACAACGCGGCCACTGCCGACAGCAGGGTCGGCTTACGGCTGGGAATGCTGAATTGCATGCGTGCTTCCTTGTCTTAGACTTGAATTCCAAAGCCACAACGAGACTCAAAATACTTCCGGCATCGCAGATCTCGCGTCTGCTAGTACCGGCCAGTCAATGTTGTCATGAGAACAAAATTTAACAATTCAGTCAAGGGGGGGCTAGGACATGGGCAAGATCCGGCAGAGGGAACGACTCAGGTGAGTTGGGTCTGGACGGATCAGCCGGTTTTCCAAGCCCTGGTGATTCCGTTCAGTTTGGTAGTGCTCGACGAAGTTCTGAACCGCCGTCCGCAACGAATGTTCTCCAAACAGGATCGGCCGCTCCAAACAGCATTCCTTGATGCTGCGGGCAAACCGCTCGGCGTAAGCGTTCAAGTTCGGACTGCGTGGTGGCAGTAAAGTCTAGCGATAGGCCGTTTCGCCCGGCCCTATCGCAACGCCCCTAGTATCGCTCTAGCCCTCCGCCGAACCTCCTCATCGGGATCATTCGCCGCCCGCAACAAATGTGCCTTGGCGCCTGCCGGATCTCCGCGCTTAGTTAGAATCTCGGCCGCATTCAGATGGGCCAGTCCAAAATCCGGACGCAGCTTTAGAGCGGCCTGGATCTCGCGCAACGCATCATCAAGCCGATTCAGTCCGGCGAGTGTTGCGGCGAAATTCACCCGCACCTCCGCATCCTTCGGAGCGCGCCGAACAACTCTTTCGAAGTACCACGCCGCTTCCGGTAATTTTCCTCGAGCAGCCAAAGCGTGGGCGAGATTGCTTTGCGCGGACGGCATGTCAGGCTCGATGCACAACGCATCGCGAAACTCGTTCTCTGCCTTTGCCAGATCTCCTCTACCGGCCAGCAGTTCTCCCAACTCGTTGTGCGCGTCCGCCATGTCAGGATCAAGCGTCAACGCCTTTTCTAAGGCGGCGGGTTCGTGGGACGCGAGCCCCAACTGATACCAAAGGAGAGGATCGGAAAGACCTGCCGCCAAGCCACGCTTCAGCACTTCGACGGCGGCGGCATTGTCGCCCGAATGCGTCAGCGCTCCCGCAAGGTCGACGAGCGCGACACTCGAATTGGGCTCGCGCTTTCGTGCCTGTTCGAACGCTGCGACCGCGTTGCGCGGATTGCCAGCATTGACCCACGCTTCGCCCAACTCCACATAAAACTCTGGCCGCGCAGGCTGCTGCTTCACGATCTCTGCCGCGAGTTGTGGCAATCCGGATTTAAGATTGCTCTGCTGCGTCACCTGCGCCACCGCTTCATAGAGGATATTTTCCGGAGTCCGAGGCAGCGGAAAATATGGCACGACCGGACCGTGATACTGCTTTGCGTCGAAATCCTTGCGCTCGGCGAGCGGCGCCAGCAAATGCGGAGGCGCACGGCGTTGGATGTAGTGGTCGGTCATCACGGCGTGAACTACATCCTGCGTGCGCCGCTTCGGCATATGACAGGTGATGCAATCTGGCGCATTGGTATGCTGCGCGGGTAGAGTCTGATGGCACTGACTGCAGACTTCGTTGTAATGACTGCTTGCCTGCTCTTCATGTGGATTGTGACAGGTGACACAAGTCATTTTACTTTTAATAAAGCATTGCGATTTTCGCAAACGGTACGCGGAATGCGCGATTTCGAAATCATTCGTATATGGACTTCCTGGTGCATGATCAAAAAAGATCTCGAAATTTCCCAAAGGCTCGCCAGGCTGATAAGAGAAAGGCGAGCGCCCATATTTGACGATTGAGTGCGGCAGTTGCAGGCTGGTAGTTTCGAGGTGGCATTGCATGCACACCTCCATCTGCCGGTCTTTGCTCAAGCGCGCTGGATTTAGGATTGCCTCGCGAATCGCTTCCACCTTCGCACCAGCAGTCTGGGCGATTCTTATATGCTGCGCTCCATTACCGTGGCATCGCTCACAGCCGATCCCTTCCGGTAGCGGGCTTTCGAACACAGGCTCGCTGCCGGGTTCGCTGTGTCCCTCCGGGATCTTCGGATACCCGTTGTGACAGAACATGCATTCATAGGCGACCGCTCGCGGACGCAAGGCATAGTCGCGGTCGTGGCCTGGATTCATGGCCCATTCGCCTCCGTTTTCCGAGTACCAGGCGAGGGGCAATTCGATCAACGCGCCACGCTCAGTCCGATGCAGATAAGTACGGACATGGTTGCCTGAGCCCATCACGAAATCAATTCGCGAGTCCCGGACTTCGGTGTCTTTGCCGTCGAATCCAACACGCCAGCGGCGCTGATAGTAAGCTCCGCCGCGTTCTTCGATTGCGTACCATGTCTCGGAACGTTTGTGATAGAAACGAACCGGCTCGATTGCGGTTGGCTTGTAGAAGGAACGCGCCATGCCGGTCTTTGCGAAGCTGGCGGCGATCTGCGAATGGCACGTCGCGCACTGGCCCCACAGCGTTGCGCCGCCGAGATAAACAGCGACCAAAAACTTAAGCACTGAAAGGCGGAGGCTCACGCTTCATCCATTCGAGCAACTGCATGAGTGGAGTCTATCAGCATCCAAACGAAAACGCCGCAGCGGATTCGACCGTTGCGGCGTTTCAGTGTCAAGAATGATCCTCAGAACATGAACTTAACGATCAGTTGCAGCACGCGTGGGCCGCCGGGCGCGCCGGCTGCAGGCGAGGTGACCGTGCCGAAGCCCGTCACGTTGAGACTCCCGTTGGCATTGCGTCCGAGCGCCGTTGAAGTGATCGTCGGGGAACCAGTCACGATGCCGTTGGCGGTCGGGTACGCGTTGAAGTTCAGCGTCGTATTCTCACTCGTGAAGTTGGCGTGATTGAAGATGTTGAAGGCATCCGCCCGCAACTGAATCCGCGCCCTTTCCTTGATCGAGAACGTCTTTTCGATAGACATGTCGAAGTTGATCACACCGGGGTATCTCATCCAATACACACCCGAATCCACGCCCGTGCTGCCGATCGGAGGGGCGAAGAAACAGGACGCGTTAATGCGATTGAACGGATCGCTCGATCCGGTGTTGGGATTGCAACCGGCGATCACGCCGATTCGCGCCCCTTCAGTGTTCGAGCCGGTGATATTTACGTTACCGGCGCCAGACACGCTGAAACCCGGAGTAAAGGGCTGGCCCGTACGTATTGAAGTTACGCCGGAGATTTGCCAGCCTTTCGTGGCGAGGTCGATGAGAGAATTGCCATGCCTCACGCTGGGGATCAGATAAACATAATTAAGCGCGAAGTTCTGCGTAACATCGAAGCTAGCTGGACCATAATCCGCTTCCTTCGTGAATTGATCGATGCGAACGAACGTAGTGTCGGTCGAGGCGGTCGTCAACACCTTTCCATACGTGTAGCTCGCCCCGAGAAACAGACCGTTGGCAGTTCGCCGATTGAGCGCCACCTGCAGTGCGTTGTAGTTGGATGTGGCAGCGGCTTCGTAGTCGGTGATGCTGCCGTATCCCTGAAAAGGCTCGAGAAACGCCTGTTTGAGCGAGTTGTTGCCGAGCAGAGCATTGGGGTTGGCGGCGACGAGCGTCGGATCCTGGCTCTGCGGCAGGAAGTCCGTGCCATACGGAATCCCGTTAAGGTTCCGGTAGTCGTGGAGGTGGCGCCCCTGGGTTCCGACAAAGGCTGTATCCAATATCATTGCCCAAGGTAAACGACTCTGAATTGAAAATTGGTAACTATACGTAGTCGGAATCTTACCAAGAGGATCACTCAAGACCACATTCGGAGGCGCGAGGAATACGTTCGCCGGATTGATCTGCTGTGCGAATCCGTAGGTAAGCGTGGGTTGAACGCTTTCGGGCGGATTATTCACATTGTTAAATACGAGATTACCCTGGACGCGGTCGTAATAAATACCCCCGCCGGTCCGGATCACCATGCGTCCATTTCCGAATGGATCCCACGCGATGCCGAAACGCGGACCCCATTGCGGTCCCCGATTCTTCGTCAAGTACTGGTTGCAGCCGCCTTTTCCGGCCTGGCAAATTCCGTCAAACGGATTACCGCTGTTAGGAATTTCCAATCCGATATCATACACCGGATAGTATTGCCCGTTGAGCGAGTTGTAAGCGCTCCGCTGACCATTCGACGGATTAATGGCGGGTGTAAAGAGCTTCGGAGCCTGCGCGGCATTGTAGTTCGCGAGAACGAACGTCGATGCCTGCAGCGATGCATCGTATTGCGGTTGATACCAGGAAGCACGGAAACCATAGTCGAAAGTGAGATGAGGTGTGACTTTCCAGGTGTCCTGGATAAATTCTTCAATATTCCAGTACCTGTATTGACCGTTGATATAACCGCTCGCCTGATCGAAGGTCTGATAGACGCCATACAGCATATTCGAATATCCATAGCCGGTGTCGAACGGGTTAGCCGTGGTGTCGCCCCAATTGTAGTTGCCGTTGTTGTCATTGAACGACGTCCGATTCTTGCGGCTGCGCTGGATATAGATCCCGCCCTTGACCGTGTGCTTTCCCCAGACTTTCGTCAGGTTATTGCTGATGTCGATGGTCGTGTTGTAGTTGACGAAAGGCGCATCACCCGTTCCGAACGACGGCTGGTTAGCCAAGTGGGATCCGTTGACCTGGATCTGCGGAACATAATCGTCCTGTAGGGCTTTGGGATAGAGCAGCGGAAGATCCACTCCGGAAGCTGTGCGGGTCAGCGTATTGCCGGACTCATAGATGTTGATGCTGTTCTTCGTCATGCCGATGTTCAATTCATCGGTCATGGTCGGGCTAATGATATAAGTCGCACCGCCGGCGAAACTGTAACCTGGCGTATCGACGTGGATCGAATCGAGAGGAACCGTCTCGCCAAGCACGAACGCACCATAAACGTTGGTTACCGGCTGCGTATTATTAATCCAATGACCGAAAACGCGCAGATTCTGTGTCACGTTATAATCCATGCGCAACAAATCTTCGCGCCGGGGAGTCTGTGCGGACACCTGTGACGTGTAGTTGTACCCAACGCCGGATGTATTCGGCAGCGGCAGAAGCTGCGCCAGCTTCTGGCCGGGCCCGTAGATCTGGCTGGCGGGAATAATGTTACCGGGAACCGGCGTTTGTAAATTCGGATCGCGGATCGTCAGAGGCTTGCCGTTGTTATCGACGCTCGCCGAGAAATTACCCTGGCGTTCCAGCGCCGTTGGCACGGTGATGTTCTTCGCGGCAGTTGGGGCGAGTTGGAGCTGCCATTCCTGGCTCCAGAAAAAGAACAGCTTATTCCTGTTCTTCAATAATTTCGGAATGATCACGGGGCCGCCGATCGTGTAGCCCGGATCGTTATAGCGATACAAAGTGCGCGGCAGGCCGCGTGCGTTGTTGATGAAGGTATCGGCGTTCAGGCTTTCGTTGCGGTGGTAAAAATATCCCGTCCCGTGGATCTGGTCGGTGCCGCTCTTGGTCACCATGGCGATTTGCCCGCCGGCGTTTCGGCCGTATTCCGCCTGATACTGGCCGCTCAGCATTTTGAACTCAGCGATTGAATCCGTGCTGACGGAGACGTTCTGGCTGCCATCGGCGCCGGTGTCGATATCGCCGATGCCATTGATGGTGAGCTGGTTCATCGTCCCTCGGTTGCCGTTCACATATACGCTGCTGAGCCCGCCCACGCCGCCGACAGAAACGTTGGCGATGCTGAAGACGCCGGGGATCAGCTTGGCCATGTCGAGAGGATTGCGTCCATTGACCTCGATGTTGTCGATCTGCTTGCCGACGATCGCTTCGGATCGCTCCACGCTTTCCGTCTGCAGCAACGCGGCCGTAGCGGATACTTCGATCGACTCGGTCACGGCCCCCACCGTCATGGTCAAGTCGCCGAGCGCCAGCTTATCCTGGGCGCTGAGCGGGATCTCGACCCGTTGCATCTTTTTGAATCCCGGAGCCACCACTTCCACCGTGTAGCTGCCGGGAAGAAGACCGGCAAGTGTGAACTCGCCCGATTCCGTCGTCTTGGTGACGGTGGTCACCCGCTTGTTGGTTTCAATCGCTGTGACGGTCGCGTTCGCGATCACGCCCCCCTGCGGATCCACGACGCGGCCGGACATGGACCCAGTGATGTTCTGGGCATGAGCCAGTCCCATGATTGTTAAAAGTGAAACAAGTACTTTCGAAGACACACTTCGCATATTCATATAACCTCCCTGATAACCCCTGAATGATTCACGCTGTACCGACAATTGCGCGAGCAAAGGCGTTCTAGGCATTACGCGCCTAGTTTGCGCGCTACGTCAGGTGTTCTACGGTACAGCACGGCTCGTTACGAGCCAAACATCTCGCAACGCGAGACTTAGCGAACGTTAAAAGCTCCCGAGGCGGAGTGCTGCACCCCCCTTCGACGCACGCCCGTCAGGGGTGATAGAATCACGCAGGTACCGAATTGGGCGTCTCAAACAAAGATGGAGCCAAGGCCGCTCCGTTGGCGACCGGATGGACTGAAGTGCCGCGGCAAACGGCGCTCAATCAGCTCACCAGGATCCTCGACAGTCTACAATTCCGCTCCAGCAAGCGTTGTTCAACGTTTCTTCGGCATGTGGTGGAACATGCGCTCGGAAACAACCTGGAGTCGCTGAAAGAGCGTTCCCTGGGAGTCGAAGTCTTCGGTCGCGACGCCCACTACGATACGAACCAGGACCCGGTGGTGCGTAGCACGGCTGGGGAAGTTCGCAAGCGGCTGGCGCAGTATTACCTGGAGGCCGACCACCGGGACGAGATCCGAATCAGCTTGCCGGCCGGATCTTACAGCCCGGAGATACATCCGTCGCCTGAGAAATCTCCTGAAAAGCCTGCTGAAAAAACGACGCCCGTCGTTGCCGTCGAGGCCGAGCCTCCTCCGCGTCCCCGCAGGCGGTGGTGGATCGCGGCGATCGCGATCGGTGCAACGCTCGCGGCGGCAGGCTTCATTTTCGTCGCTCCCCTTCTGAGGAAGACGGACCTCGATCGCTTCTGGGCGCCGGTTGTCGATGCCTCTTCGCCGGTGGTGATGTGTGTGGGCCAACCCAAGACGTACAAGTTCGAATCCCATGCCCGGCAGGCATTGGAGAATTGGATCGAGAACGGTTCCAAGGAGGGAAATCCTGGGTCGGCTTCTGTGATTCCGTTCTCCAAGGTGAAGCCGGTTTGGGATCGCTACGTTTCCCTAGTGGATGTTCAAGCGCTAGTGCCATTGAGCGATCTGCTCGCGCGGAAGGGAAAGAAGGTCGAGATCCGCGGCTGGCGGGTCAGCTCGCTGGCCGATCTCCGCGGAAGGCCCTGTGTATTTATCGGCGCGTTTAATAACGACTGGACGTTGCGCCTGACCAGTGGATTGCGGTTCTACTTCGAGCTCGAGCCCAGCAACGATTTAGCCATGATCCGGGATCGTCAGGACCCCAATCGAAAGGACTGGATCGGGTCGCGCAATTGGCCCGCGCCCCAAGCCCTCGAAGCGGATTATGCGATCGTCAGCCGCATCTACAATCCAACCATCGAGCAGACGGTGGTGAGCGTCGCTGGCGCGACCGGTTATGGAACTTACGCCGCCGGCGAGTTCTTGACGAACCAGGAGTATTTCGCGGCCGCCGTGCGCGGCGCTCCGCGGGATTGGTTCCGGAAGAATATGCAGGTCGTGCTGTCCGTTCAAGTGATTTCCGGAACGCCCGGGCCGCCAAAGGTTTTGGCAGTGCATTTCTGGTAGCCTACTTCGATTCCAAATCCTTAAGAAGGCGCAGGGCGAGGTCTCGTAGATTCGGATCAGCGCTTTTTGCGGCGAGCCGAAGATGCTCGATGGCGGCAGCCTTGTTGCCTTGATTGGCGAGCGCGCCACCCAGATCCAGTTGAGCGTGGCTCAAATCGGGACGCAAACGGACGGCTTCGGAATACTCGCGCAACGCTGCGTCCACATGGCCGGCACGTTCGAGTAGTGTTCCGAGCAGATCGTGAGCCTCCGCCAGCTTCGGATCGAGACGCAGAGCGGCTTCGATTTGCACTTGCGCTTCGCCAAACTTGCGCATGGAGTTCAGCAGGGCGCCGTAATTCAGCCGCGCGGCGACATCGGCGGGACCAAGCCGCACGGCTTGATCGAACTCATATGCCGCCTGCGGGAAGTCCTGCTTCCATGCCAACACGTTCCCCAGGTTTCCGTGCGCCTCCCCGTAGTTGGGCAGTACGCGAACGGCCTCGCGGAACTCGGCTTCGCCAGCCAGCGGATCGCCAAGCTGGGAACTCGCGATGCCCACGCCATTGTGAGCCTCCGGCAGTTCGGGATCGAGAGAAAGAGCTTGCTTGAAAGAGGCGCGGGCGCCGTTGAAGTCCCCGATATCCAATTGCGCCTGGCCGAGAGCGTTCCATCCTCGGGGATCGGTTGGCGCAACACCTGTGGCGCGCTTCGCGGCCCTGACCGCTTGCGCGGGTTGCCCGTTCTCCTTCAGTGCGACTGCGTATTCGAGCAGAGCCGGAACATACGACGGATCGCGGCGCAGTGATTCCTGAAACGCAAGTAGAGCGCGTGCTGGCTGTCGGGCGGCGAGAAGGGCTTGAGCGAATTCCAAATATGGTTCGGGTCTTTTATCGACGGCGGACAGCGCTTTCTCGAAAATGGGTAGTCCTTTTTCCAGATTCGCTCGATCGCGCACTTGAGCCAGCGCCAGATAATAAAGATTCTCCGCGGAATTCGAAAGATGGCCGGGATAATAAGGTACGACTTCGCCACGGTAGGAATTGGTGGAGTCCTCGTGGCGCTCTGTGATATCGGCCAGGAGATCCCCTTCCGGTTTGTTGCGCTGGATGAGGTGATCGGTGATAGCCATGTGAACGATGTCTTCGGTTCGTCGCTTCGGCATATGGCAATCGATGCATCCGGTTTGGGCGGGATGTCCGGCCTTCAGGGCGAGCGCGCCAGTGTGGCATCCGCGGCAAACGGAGTTGTACTTTTCCGCAGCCTCGGCGCCATGCCGGATATCGTGCGGATCGTGGCAAGTGGTGCACGTGAGCTTACCGTTGCTCTTCAGGAAGCATTGGGAGGCGCGCATCCTCGAGACGGCGCTGGCGGTTTCGAAGCGAGTATCCTTTTTCGGACCTGGAGCTTCGTCGAACGCGAGCAGGAATGATGCCAGCGGCTGGCCTGGCTGGTAACTGAAGTCGGGCCGCTCGTAACGCTTGATGGCGTGCGGCAGGCGGAACTCGGTGGTCTTGAGGTGGCACTGCGCACAGACCTCGATCTGACGGTCGTTATCGAGCTTTCGAGGATTCACGATGGCGGCTCGAATGTCTGCCGGTTTCGCATCCGGCGTGGACGCGACATCAATATGCTTCTGACCTGGACCGTGGCAGCGCTGGCAGTCGATTCCTTCCGGCATCTTGCCAGAATACACAGGGCGGTCACCCAAACGATCGTGGCCGCCCGGCGTCTGCGGATAGGCGTTGTGGCAGAACATACAGTCGTATGCGATCTGGCGGCGCGCATACGGATAATCAGGCGCATCGTAGCCGGGATTCATCGCCCAATAGCCACCCTTTTCCGCATACCAGGCGAGCGGAAGTTCGACGAGCGTCCCATCGGCATTGCGGTGCACGTAGGTCCGCATGTGGTTGCCAGAGCCGACAATGTAGTCGATCTGTTTTTCGTCGAGGTTGGTTTCCTTGCCTTCGAAGCCGAGTTGATAGCGGCGCTGGACGAGCACTCCGTTGCGATTCAACATCTGATAGTAGGTGTTGGAGGCGGGATGATAATAGCTGTTTTTCTTCGTAAAATCCTCGACCAGGATTTCGGGCCGTGGAGCGGCGAAGGAACGCCCCATTCCATTTTGCTGCCAGGATTTCGCGATCGCCGGATGACACGCGGCACAGAGTTTTGAATTGGCGTACTGGGTCGCCGCCGGAAGCGCCGAAGTGAACAGCAGAGCGAATGCAAGACCAGTCTTCATGGCTTTCCGGCTAATTGCTCGAGGAGCTGAAGCGCGATCTGGCGGAGCCTCGGATCGGCCGCGCCGGCGGCTTGGTGAAGATGTTCTTGCGCGCCCGTGATGTCGCCTTTCTTCGCGAGCACTGCGCCCAGGTCGAGCTGCGCCTGGCTCAAATCCGGACGGATGCGAACCGCCGCCTCGTACTCGTGCAGCGCATTGTCGATCTGGTTGTTTTGTTCGTAGAGACGGCCCAGCATCTCGTGCGCCTCGGCGAAATTCGGATTCGCGCGCACGGCGTCCTGCATCTGAGCGCGCGCTTCATCAAAGCGCTTCTCGCGGCTGAGGACGGCGCCGTAGTTGAAGTGAATGTTGGCATCGCCGGGAGAGATGCGAACGGCCATGTCGAATTCGTAGAGCGCCTGCTTCAAGTCGTGTTCAAAATCGAGGACGCCCGCCAGGTTGCCATGGGCTTCGCCGTAGTTTGGAAGAATGCGGATCGCTTCGCGAAACTCGGCTTCGGCGGCTGGGAAATCGCCGCTCTGGGCTAACACGATTCCCAATCCGTTGTGCGGCTGCGGCGCACCGGGATCAAGCACGATCGACTTCTTCAACGATTCGAGCGCCTGCGGCGCACGGCCAAGATCGAGATCCGCCTGCCCGAGTTCGTTCCAGGTCTTCGGATTGCCGTGCGCGGCGACGGTGGCCTGTTCAAACACATACGCGGCCGCGGCAAGCTGGCCCGCCTCCCGCAGCGCCGAGCCCAAGCCCAGCAACGCCGCCGAATACCGCGGTTGCACGCGCAGCGCGTCGCGATACGTCGAGATGGCGCGCTCCAACTGGCCGGCGGCCTGGTAGGCGGCTGCGAGCTCGAGATAAGGCTCGGGAATTTTCGGTGCACGGGCAGCGATCGCAGCCGCGAGTCGAGGGATGCCCTCAGCCAGATTGCTCCCATCGCGGACCTGCGCTATCGCAAGGTACATCTCGTTTTCATCCGTGGCGGGCAACGTCTTAGGATAATAAAGCTCGACTCTGCCGCGATACTTGTTGGCTGCTGTTTCACGACGTTCTGGAACCTCGGCTAGCAGATCAGTCGCGGGCTTCACTCTTTGAATGTAGTGGTCGGTTTTAACGATGTGCGCCACCTCGACTGGACGCCGCAAGGGCATGTGGCATCCGGTGCATCCGGCCTCCGCTGTATGCTTCTTCGCTCGAACGAGCGCAGTGAAGGCCGCAGCGTGGCACTCCCGGCAAACCGCGTTGTAGTGATCCGCCGCCTGTGCGCCGTGCTGAATATCATGCGGATCGTGGCAGGTCGCACACTTGAGCTTGCCGTTGCTCTTCAGGAAGCACTGCGACATCCGAAGCCGCGTCACCGTGCTCACATTTTGGAACCAGTTGTCGCGCTCCGTTCCGCGCGTGAAATCGAAGACCAGTTCGAAATCCGCGAGCGGCTCGCCCGGCCGATAGGAAAAATCGCCGCGATCGTAACGCTTCACCACGTGCGGGAGTGAAAATCCGGTGGTCTGCTGGTGGCACTGAAAGCAGACCTCAGCCTCTCGATCCGGCGACAACTTCGACGGGTTGACGATCGCTGCACGTATACTCACCGGTGTCGCGCCCGGCTTCGAAGCCACCTCAATATGATTCTGACCAGGCCCGTGACATCGTTGGCAATCGACGCCCTCGGGAAGTTCGCCGGAGTACACGGGCTCATCGCCAAGCCGGGCATGGCTCGCCGGGATGATCGGGTACCCGTTATGACAGAACAGGCAATCATAGCTAGCGGCCCTCTGTCCATAAATATGGTTCGCAAAATCGTAGCCGGGCGCCATTCCCCAATAGCCGCCCTTTTCCGAATACCAGACGACCGGCAATTGCAGCAGACGTCCGTCAGTTGAGCGATGCAGATACGCGCGCGCATGAATCCCGGAGCCGAGAAAGTAATCGATCTTCGTCTCTTCAACGTTCGTGCGCTTGCCTTCGTAACCGATCTGATAGCGGAGCTGAAAATAGTCGTTGCCGCGCCGGGTCATCTCGAAAAACGTGTTGGAGGGTGCGTGATAGAAATGATTCTTATTGGTGTAATCTTCCGGCGCGTTCTCCGGACGGGGATGCCCGAACGACTTCGCCATTCCTGTTTCACGATAAGTCTTAGCAATCGCCGCGTGGCAGCCGAAACAGAGTCTCGGGTTCACGTAGCCTTGTGATCTGGGATTCAGCAGCGGTTCATCCGCGGCCGCGTGCATGGACGCACCGCCAACCATGCAGAAGAGAAATCCCGCAAGTGCTCGCCACTGCCACTGGCGTTGATCTGACGTACGAATCGCTCCCAGGACTAAAAACTCCGCTTCAGTCTATCATCCGGTCGCGGCGAACATCATTGTGGAGCGCGATGGCGTTAGTTCCGAGTGCCTATCGCGAACTAAGCCGCTCCGCCAAGGCAGCCCCGGCAGCGCCCATCCACCTCGGAATGCGCCGCCGCAAACCGCCAGCCAAGCGACACCATCCATACAGAAGGAATCCATAGGCAGCACCATTCACAGTACCCGAGGCCACGACGCCGGGCGTGATTCCGAACATGCGCATGACGATCATTCCCACTCCAGAGCCTGGAAACAATATGAGGAGACCCAGGCTTGGTCTTCCCCCGTCCGAAGCTGGCACCGCGATTATGAGGCCGGGGAAAAACCCGAGGATCGTCACGAGGCCTACGCCCACCCAGTCGAACGTGCTGAGTCGTTCCGCTGGTTTCATCACTACCAGAAGGACGCTCCAAGCCCTGAAAACGTCGAATCCGCTTGCGCCGGGCACAATCCTATCCTGCAAGCCCCAATCCCAATCCTCGCTTTCAGCCACAATCCAGTGTGTTTTCAGTCGAAAGCGGGCACGCTCGGTCCCGCAGGTCAGAACAGTATCCAAGCCCGGCATCGGCCAACACCTTCGTCATCCGCCGGATATACTTCCTTTTCGACAACAAATTGCACGGAAGAAACACTTCCGTGCGGCAGCTTTGTCGCAAATCCCCTCCTAAGTCCTGACAATAACTACGGCCTGTTAAGGAGATCACTGCATTATGAGCACTCTCAGCGTAGCGGCTGCGCGCCAGTCGGCACCTGCGCCGACGGCGGCCGCGGAACTTCGTGGCGTGACGAAATCGTATGGCTCGACGAAAGCGCTCGAAGACGTCAGTTTCTCCATCATTCCGGGCGAAGTATTAGCATTATTGGGCCCAAATGGCGCGGGAAAGACAACTGCCATCCGGCTCTTGCTCGGACTCCTGTCCCCAGAGCAGGGCAGCATCTCTATCTTTGGACGAGACCCCAGGAAGCCGGAGACTCGCGCCCGGATCGGGACAATGCTCCAGGCCGGGCAGTTGCCACATACACTCACCGCTGCCGAACATATCGACTTATTTCGCAGCTATTATCCGAATCCGCTCCCCGTCGACGAGATCGTGGACATTGCCGGACTCAGCGGGATCCTCGACAAGCTATTCGGCTCGATGTCCGGTGGCCAACGCCAGCGAGTTCTATTTGCGCTGTCATTCTGCGGAAATCCGGATATTGTATTTCTTGACGAGCCCAGCGCGGGCCTCGACGTCGAGACCCGTCTCAAGCTGTGGGACCAGATCCGCCTGCTCGCGAGCCGCGGGAAGACCGTCCTGTTGACAACTCATTACCTCGAGGAGGCCGACGCGCTCGCCCATCGGATCGTCCTGCTCAACAAGGGCAAAGTGCTAGCCGAAGGAACGCCGTCCGAAATCAAGCAACAGGCCGCTGGCCGCCTGATTCGCTGCACCACCGCCCTCGACGACGCGACGATTCTCAAAATCGGCGGAGTCGTAAGCGTTAGCCTGATGCGCTCCGGCCAAGTCGAAATCCGCGCCGAGGAGGCCGAAGCCGTGGTCCGCGAACTGCTGATCCGCGACCTGCAACTCGCCAATCTAGAAATCGCGAACGTCGGACTCGAAACCGCATTCCTCGCGTTGACCAAGGGAGAGAACTGACGCCATGCCCGCCAAATTGCGAGTGTATTACAAAGAATTCAAGTACGAAGTGCTGAAACTGATCCGCACTCCGGTATATGCGATCTCGACACTGCTGTTCCCCGTGATGTTTTATGTATTATTCGGCATCATTATGAACCGCAACGAAGGCGCCATGCACAAGCTGGTCGCAAAACTTCTGCTCGCGACATTCGGCTGCTACGGCGTCATCGGTGCCGCCCTATATGGCTTCGGAGTCAGCCTCGCAATGGAACGCGGCCTCG
>DASXZC010000652.1:0-13164 GCA_036502165.1 Bryobacteraceae bacterium | reverse complement strand
GCCCGCCTGAAGAGCAATGGCGGACTAGCGGCTACTCTACCCCATAGAAATCATAACGCGCATTTTTTCGAAGAACCGGCTCATCGGCGGTTCGACAGGCTTGCGGCTACAATAGAAGAATTGTGACGACCGCGGAACAACTGGAAAAGATGAAGCGCGACTGGGACGAGCGGGCCCGCGAGAACGCCCGCTATTATGTCGCGACCGGCAACGAAACGTGGAACGATCAGGATTTCTTCGCTTCCGGTGAACGCGCCGTCGAGGAAGATATTCTCACCGACATGACGAACGTCTGCCAAGGCAAGGATCCGAAACAGATGCGCGTTCTCGAAATCGGCTGTGGCGCCGCGCGTGTGACTCGCGCGCTCGCGAAGCTGTTCGGAGAGGTGCATGCGGTAGATGTCAGCGGCGAGATGGTCGCCCTTGCGAAATCCGCGTTGCACGCCATGCCTCATGCGCACGTTTATCAGAACAACGGCATGGATCTGAGCGTGGTTCCCGACGACAAACCGTTCGACTTTGCTTATTCGGGCATCGTGTTCCAGCACATCCCCAGCCGCGAGGTCATTGAGAATTACGTGGCGGAAGTGCATCGCCTGTTGCGGCCCGGCGCGCTGTTTAAATTCCAGGTGCAGGGTGACAGTTCGATTTCAACCACAGCCGACGACACGTGGCTCGGAGTCGCATTCAGCGAACGGCAGGCCGATGAAATGGCCCGCCGCCGCGGGTTTGAACTACGTCATCAATATGGTGCTGGCGATCAATACTACTGGCTCTGGTTCTTTAAAAAGTCGTAGCAGCCCGGGCCGTCGTCTGATCGGAAGCTTCGTTTTTCGCGCCGGCCTCGTGCGAATCGCCGGATGGCTCGCCCGAAAAGTCGTCACCATTGTCTTTGTCGGTTCGCCGCTTGGCCCAATAGTTTCGCATCCGTTCCGATACGACTTTTCGTTCCTCCGACGACATGCTTTTGCGGCCCCGTTTCGAACGGGACAACCGACGGTCCTGCTCCTTGATCTTGGATTCGCAAATTGCGATCAAACGGTCGAGGCGCGATTTTTCAAGATAGAGCTCTCGAAGAGCTTTTAGGACATCCATTGTCACCCCTACTGAACTTTCGTGAACCGATTATGCTATTGAATTCTGTGGTGCGTGTCAAACCTTCTACCTCGTCCCAGGATCTCTCCCAGGACATGAATCCGACTGCATCCGGAACCTGAAGAGGCACCTCTCTTCGGACGAATACAGTCACTGCGCTGCTCCAAGTGGTCCACGTGCGGGCTTTTAAATCCGGCCTCGCCAAGGCATCGCCACTGACATCCTGGCTAACACGCGGCAATCGGTCCCGACCGGTCTCGGGCCTGGGGCCGCGAGCACGTTTATTTTCTTCTGTCGCCTGAGGGGCCGACTGTGGATTTCGGGTATCCATCGCTCGAATACTATCATCATTTTCACCCGAATGGGAAAGGGGGGCTTCCGCCCGAGTTTGAATTGCGGCGCGGGATTTCAAACGCGCCGGAAGGCCAGCACCGCGTTGAGTCCGCCGAAGGCGAATGAGTTCGACAAAGCCGCCTCAACGGTGGCCGCGCGAGCTTCATTCGGTATGTAATCGAGATCACAACCGCCGCCTGGGACGGTGAAATTCAAAGTCGCAGGCAGCACGCCGTGATGCATCGCGAGCGCTGCGGCAGCGGCTTCGATCGCACCAGCGGCGCCGAGCGTGTGCCCGTGCGCGGACTTCGTGGAACTCACCGCGAGCCGCTTCGCATGATCACCGAAAACGTCGTGGATCGCCGCCGTTTCTGTAGTGTCGTTCGCTAGCGTGCCGGTTCCGTGAGCATTGATATATCCGACTTGTTCGCGCCCGAGGCCCGCGCTTTTAAGAGCCGCTCGCATCGCGCGAGCCGCACCACTAGAGGATGGTTGTGTAATATGATGCGCATCGCTCGACATCCCAAATCCAGCCAATTCGCAATAAATTCGCGCTCCGCGAGCTTGTGCCGCATCGAGAGGTTCGAGCACGAGGATACCCGCGGCTTCGCCCAGAATCAGGCCATCGCGATCTTTACTGAAAGGCCGGCACGTGGTCGGCGAAATCACTCGCAGAGCTTCCCAGGCGCGCATGACGCCTTGTGTAAACGGAGCGTCCGAGCCGCCCGCGAGCGCCAGTTCCGCGGAGCCGTTGCGGACTTGTTCGAACGCCTGCCCGATCGCATGATTCGAAGAGGAGCACGCGGTGCTGACCGTCCACGCCGGGCCGATCATTCCGAACTCGATCGAGATTCGGCTCGTTAAGGCATTCATCATTGCTTTCGGAATCGACATCGGATTGAAACGGGAATGCTTTTCCGAGTACAGATTGAAATAGCCTTCGTCTTCGCTGTATTTGCCACCTAGGGATGTTCCCGTAACGATTACCGACTGCTCGCGCAATTCATCGGTCCAGATGATTCCTGCGTCGGCGACAGCCTCACGGGCGGCGACGAGTCCCATTTGCGCGAAGCGATCGAGATAGGAGGCTTCTTTCCCACCAAGCGCGGCGACAGGATCGAACGCGTCCGCCTGGGCTCCATTCGCGAATTTGAAGGTACCTGGCGTGTAACCGGTCAAAGGCTTGATGCCGGTTACACCGGAACGAAGCGAGTTCCAGAATTGAGCGCAATTCGTCCCCAGCGAGGAGACCGTGCCGATGCCGGTGATGGCGACGCGCCGCGTCATAGAAGGAATTAAGCCGAAGCCTTGGCCGCGAGCAATTTGTCGACTCCGTCCACGACATCGCGGACGGTGCGGATTTGTTTGGCCTGTTCGTCGGGAATTTCGATGCTGAATTCCTCCTCGATCGCGAAGACAATATTAATCCCGTCGAGTGAGTCGATTTTCAGTTCTTCAAAGGTGCTGTCGATCGTGAGCGCTTCCGGGGCAATGTGTTGCGTCTTAGCTATGACGGCAATCACGCGGCCGGCGGTAGTGCTGTTGGGTGCGGCTGGATCGGACATAGGAGTTGACTGATGGTAACGAATTCAAACCCCCGTTCCAAGGCCTCGGGGAGAATTCGTCGCACGGCTTCGATCGTAGGACGCACATTGGGCCGTGGTTGTGTCAATCTTCCGTCGTGTAAACAGAAAATCGATCCGGAAAAGAGATTCGAGATGATGCGCGAAGTGATACGTTCGGTGGGGAGGCGCCAATCGAGTCCGATGCAGGTCCACATGATGCCCTCGAGGCTGAGCTTCCTTTGCGCCTGGCGCAGCCCGAACCAACGCGCGCCATAAGTAGGACGGAAATAGCGCGGCGCCTGTCCGGTCGTCTCGGCGATCGCATCCTGGGCGGCGGCCAGTTCGCTATAAATGAAGCCCGGCCGGCGCAGATACAGGGCCGGATGATGGTCCGTATGATTGCCGATTTCGTGACCGGCATCGACGACAGCGCGAGAGACGCCGGGCAATCGCCGGACGTTCGCTCCGCACTGAAAGAAGGTGGCGGGAACGCGATATTGCGCCAGAATCTCGAGCAGTTCAGATGTCGATTCGCTGGGCCCGTCGTCGAAGGTCAGCGCGACGGTCGCGCTGGCGCGGGGTCCCCGATAGATGGAGGATGCGAGGAGACTCGACGATTTGCCGCGTACGGCGTAAGCTAGCAGACCCGCTGAAGCGCATGCAGCGGTGGCGACGGACTCGAGGATCATGTGTTCCGACTCATCATACCGCTTCAGGCCCGGGATGTTTCAAACCGGCTACAGCAGCTTGGCTGCACGTCCCATGCGGGTCCACAGGCGACGGTTGAAATGCTCGAGTAAAGACTTGTGCCTGGAACCTTCCCGCTTCGCCGCAGCGAGCTCTCTCACAAGTTCATGAATAGTGGCTGCGCCAAAAGAAGCCGGACCTTTTCGAAGGGCGAAGGGTAAAGACCATCGTTCTGGCCAGACGATGCCGTAGTTATCGTTAGATTCGCCGTACCATTTCGGTGAGTCGAATGATAACTCGGCTAACAGGTCGCGAAGTCCAGATTCCGAGAATTCCCGCATTTCGAGGGATGGAGAAGCGGCAAAGTGGAAAACGAGCTGGTCAAACACCTCAAACTTTCCCGAAGGAGTGCGATTCACCAGGACCGGTTTGCCTCCCAGATCAGAAACAACATACTGATTCAATTGCGGAAAGTGCTCGGAGGTTCCAACGGGATCTATAGAATAAGGCACGGTTATAATCGCCACTCCGCCGGGCTTTAATAGGTCGTAGATATTGCGAAAGGCTGTATGTGGGGGGGGAGACGTGTTCCAGAACGTCGCTGGCAATGATGAAATCATGCCAGTTGTGGCGGCCGATCATAGTAGGTATTACGGTAGTCGAACTTGTGCTCTAATCGCTCGGCATAATCCGTTTTGTCACTTATTCCGAGACCCCGGAGGCTTTTCAGTTCTGGAAAGTCATTCAGTACGAGGCTTTCTCCAAACAGTTCAACCGACAAGGCATGGATCAAACTGCGGCTGCGAACGCTGGACTTACAGGAGCTACAACTTTCCTCTTCCCTGGCAAGGGACCTCGTAGGCCGGACGTTCGACTGGCTGCAGATATTACAAATGAATCGGAACTCATCGGACATTTATAGGATCCTTAAAAGAAGTCGGTGATAAGGACGTCCGCGGGAGCAGGAGCTGTTGAATAGTATAGCGCGGTCAAAATCCTTATAGAATGTCCTGCATGAGGATCGCCGCATTTCTGTTGATCGCCGTCGCCGTCGAGGCGCAAGTTCCGGCTCCAAGACTGCCGTTGCCGAACGTGGCGACGTTCTCGATCGTTGCCTACGACAAGGATGCCGGCGAATGGGGCGTCACTGTTGCATCGCGCTATTTTTCGGTGGGCTCGGTCGTACCCTGGGCCGAAGCGGGCGTCGGCGCGATCGCTACTCAGGCGAATGTCAACGTCGGATATGGTCCACGCGGACTCGAACTGCTGCGGCAGGGCCTCAACGCGAAGCAGGTGCTCGAGCGTTTGCAATCCGAAGACAAGTTCGACGGCAGGGACGGGCGGCAGGTCGCGATCATCGACGCGGAGGGCGGTATCGCGGCTTATACAGGGCCCGCGGCAAATGCATGGGCGGGCGATAAGCAAGGGAAGACGTGGTCCGCGCAGGGCAACATTCTAGTGGGTCCGCAGGTGGTCGAAGCCATGGGAAAGGCGTTTGAAGCCGCGAGCGGCGACCTCGCCGAGAAGCTGTACGCGGCGTTGAAGGCGGGCGATGACGCGGGCGGCGATTCGCGAGGCAAGCAGTCCGCGTCGATGCTGGTGGTACGCAAGGGTGGCGGACGCAATACCAACAACGACCGTCCGATCTATTTGAATGTCGACGACAATCCCACGCCGCTCGTCGAACTGCGCCGGCTCTTGAATATGAATCAGGCGATCCTCTATCAGGACCGCGCGTTTAAGGCGTTCAATGCCGGCCGTAAAGTGGAAGCGCGTCGATTGGCTGGAGTTATGGTGAAGTTCCAGCCCGACAACGTTCAGTCGCGCATGACGCTCGGGCTGTTCAGCTATTTCGCGGGAGATAAGGATGCGGCGGTGGCGGAGCTGAAACGGGCTGCGGAGCTCGATCCTCATTTCCGGGCGACGTTTGAGAAGTCGGTGCGTGGCCGGCGCGCGTTTGACGCGATCCTCGAGGATGCGGATTTCATGCGGCGTCTGTTCCAATAATTTTTTCTTAAATGTTCCCAGGATCGGGCCGATGAGAGACCTAGCTGATGTTAAGGGCTCTCCTCCCCCTCCTGTTCACGATGGTAGTAAGTGCGGAACCGCCGCAAACGAAAGCGGCGGTTCCCCCAGAGACTCCCGCTACGCGCATGCAGAGTTCCATCGAGAAGCAGCGTGCCTCCGTGCGGCGACAAGCGTCCGAGTGGATCTCGATCGGCGATCCGCAACCGAGTGAGACGTTCGTGATCCCCTGGCCGAAACAGGCGCTTCCTGCGAGCGACATCGCGTACCGCACGATCGAGGCTATTCCCTGCGATCCGCTGCCGGAAGACGACTTACAAAAGATGTCGAACGACGCTGCCGGGCGGCAGAACGTCAGTCCGAAACTGGTGCGCGCCATGATCGAGCAGGAATCCGGCGGACGTCCGTGCGCCGTATCGAGTGCCGGCGCTCAGGGGTTGATGCAATTGATGCCTGAGGTGCAAAGGGCGTATTCGGTGGTGGATCCGTTCGATCCGAGAGCGTCCGTCGAGGCCGGCGCCAAGCTGTTGCGCAACTTGTTGGAACGTTATGCGGGAGACGTGCCCAAAGCCTTGGCAGCTTACAACGCGGGCCCGGGCGCGGTCGATCGTTCGGGCGGGATTCCGCCGATTCCGGAGACGACGAACTACGTGGCGAATATCGTCAAGAAGATCCAGTAGAATCTTCAGCTTGGGTCACGACGTCCAAAAACGCCTGCGCTGCATGACTTAACGCACGTTTCGCTGGATAGACGAGCCGGATATCCCGGTTGACGACCATCTCCTTTACTGTCACCTTCTTGAGTGTGCCTGCCGACAACTCCTGTTCGACGCAAAGTTTCGGCAGGAACGCGACGCCTTCGTTCCGCTGCACGAGGATCCGGATCGATTCGACCGTCGGCATCTCGACGTCCATATTCAGAGCGACCTTGTGGCGTTGGAACTCCCGCAACACGATCTGGCGGTAGGGCGACATGACGTTATGCGCAATGAACGTCTCGCCGCCAAGCTCAGTAATCGATACCTCGTCGCGATCCGATAGCCGGTGGAGCGGAGAAACGACGAACGTCAAATGATCCCGGAAGATGACGCGGGAGATGATCCGGTCGTCCTCAGGATCGTAGCTGATCAGGCCAAGCTCCAAATCCCCATCGAGAAGTTGGGATGGGATCTTGCTCGAAAGCGACCGCCGCACGCGGACCTTGATGCGCGGGTAGCGGCGGCGGAACTCCTCTATATACTTCAACATATAGAGAGTCGTCGATTCGTTGGCTCCGATGATGAGCTGGCCGGCGGACTTGTCCCGCAACTCGGCGAGGGAATTCATCATCTCCGATTCCAGGTTTTCGAACCGGCGCGTATATTCGAGGACGATCTTTCCGGCGTCGGTAAGCAGCAAATCCTTGCCGGAGCGGTCGATGAGCCGCTCTTCCAGTTCTGACTCCAAACGTTGGATAGCTAACGATACTGCGGGCTGCGTGCGGAGCAGCTTTTCGGCCGCCCGCGAGAAGCTGCGCTCGTTCGCGACCATCTGGAAGACCTTGAGGGGGTACAACTCCATAAGGAATGTTTATGATATCACGAGAACTATAAATTTGCGAAATCAGGCCGATGCCTACATAATGAGTGAACCGGGACGAGCCGCCTTACCGGGCGGTGAGTTCCCGGTCCACAAAAAGCGAGGACTAACCATGAGCAATCGCATATACATCTTTGATACAACGCTACGGGACGGTGAGCAGAGCCCGGGCTGCAGCATGACGGTTCGTGAGAAGCTGAGCATGGCCGCGAAGTTGGCGGACCTGGGCGTCGACATTATGGAAGCCGGTTTTCCGATCGCTTCGGATGGGGATTTTGAAGCGGTCGATGCCGTCAGCCGTCAGTACCCTTGGATGCAGGTCGCAGCGCTTGCAAGGGCGAACAAACTTGATGTCGAACGTGCCGCGGAGTCGTTGAAGCATGCCAAGCGGCCGAGGATCCACACGTTCATCGCGACCAGCGAGATCCATTTGAAGTACAAGCTCAAGAAGTCGCAGCAGCAGGTGCTCGATGACGCAGTGAACGCCGTCCGCCTCGCGCGGCACTACTGCGACGACGTCGAATTCTCGGCGGAGGACGCCACGCGCACCGAGATCGGCTATCTGGAGCAGATCTCAAAAGCCGTCGTCGAAGCGGGCGCGCGCACGGTGAATCTTCCGGATACGACTGGCTACTCGGTTCCGAACGAATACGGCAAGCTGATCGGGCACATCTGTCGCGTTCTGGGCGACACGGCTGTTGTCAGCGTCCATTGCCACGACGATCTCGGATTAGCGGTCGCGAACTCGATTGCCGCGGTCGAAGCCGGTGCAAGGCAGATCGAATGCACGGTGAATGGGATCGGCGAGCGCGCAGGGAACGCGGCGCTCGAGGAATGTGTGATGGCGTTCAAGGTGCGCCATGACAAGCTCCCGTTCCACACGAAGATCGTGACCGAGAAGATCTACGAAGCGAGCCAGTACCTCGCGTCGATCATTACTTTCGGTCCTCAGCCGAACAAGGCGATCGTCGGGATGAACGCATTCGCTCATGAGGCGGGCATCCACCAGGACGGCTATTTGAAGGAAAAATCGACGTACGAGATCATTGATCCGAAGTCCGTGGGTGTGCCGCAGGGCAAGCTCGTCCTCGGCAAGCACAGTGGACGGCACGCCTTGAACGAACGCGCCGCCGATCTGGGATTTACGCTGACGAAGCCGGAGCTCGACGAGTTGTACAAGCGGTTCACGGCGCTGGCGGATACGAAGAAGGGGCTCACGAACTCCGAGATCCTTGGGTTGATCCATCAAGTAGCAGGGCAGGCGGCGACGGCTTAGGCGCAAGGCCGCCGAGGTCCCGTGAGACTCGTACACTAAGACAAGAATGAATCTGAAAATCTGCATCCTCCCCGGCGACGGCATCGGGGTCGAGGTCACGCGCGAAGCCGTAAATGTTTTAAAGATCGTCGCCGCTAAGTTCGGGCACACGCTCGAGCTGGCCGAAGGACTCATGGGCGGCATCGCCATCCATAAGACTGGGACGCCGCTGCCGGAGGAGACGGCGCAAATGGCGCTCGCCTCCGATGCGACGTTGATGGGCGCCTTCGGACTTCCCGAGTTCGACAATTGGCCACCGGAAAAGCGGCCTGAGCGCGGACTGCTCGCGCTGCGCAAGCTGCTCGGCGTGTATGCGAATTTGCGGCCGGTGCGGTCGTATCCAGCATTGCTCGATTCGTCGCCGCTCAAGAATCACATCATCGACGGCGTCGATATGATCATCGTGAGGGAGCTGACGGGCGGCATTTATTACGGGACTCCGCGGGGGATCACGGGCGAGGGCGAAGACGAGCGCGGCACGAATACGATGACGTACACGCGCGCCGAAATCAAGCGCGTCTCTCGCATGGCGTTCAAGTTCGCGCGGCAGCGGCGGAAGAAGCTGTTGAGCGTCGATAAGTCGAACGTGCTTGAGACGTCGCAGTTGTGGCGACGCGTGGTGAACGAAGTGGCTCCGGAGTTTCCGGATGTCGAGCTCGAGCACATCCTCGTTGACAATTGCGCCATGCAGTTGATCTTGAATCCGAAGAGGTTCGACATCGTGCTGCTCGAGAACATGTTCGGCGATATCCTGAGTGATGAAGGGGCTGTGCTTGCCGGATCGATCGGCATGCTGCCTTCTGCGTCGCTGGGCGATGCCAAGGGATTGTATGAGCCGGTGCATGGCTCGGCTCCGGATATTGCGGGGCAGAATAAGGCGAATCCGTTTGCGGCGATCGGGTCTGCGGCGGCGATGCTCGAGTACACGTTCGGCCTGACGGCGGAGTCCGCGGCTGTCTATAAGGCCATGGAGAAAGTGCTCGACAGCGGTAGAGTGACTGCGGATTTGAAGCCGAAGGGCGCGCCCGCGACGACGGAACAAGTCGGCGCTGCTGTGTGTGAGGCGATATAGAAGATGAAACCACGTACGATCATCGAAAAGATCTGGGATAACCATTTGGTCATTGAAAATCCGGGCGCGCCGGCGCTCATTTTCATCGACCTGCACCTCGTTCATGAAGTGACTTCGCCGCAAGCGTTTCAAGGCCTGCGCGATCGCGGACTCACTGTCCGCCGGCCCGATTTAACGTTCGGCACGGTCGATCATTCGAGTCCGACGCACTCGTTCACGCTGCCGATCGTCGACAAGATCGCCGAGACGCAGATCCGCCAATTTGAAGAGAATTGCAGGCAATTCGGCATTCCTGCGTTTGGATATAAGAGCGCGCATCAAGGGATCGTCCACATCATCGGGCCTGAAATGGGCTTGACGCAGCCGGGGCAGACGGTCGTCTGCGGCGACTCACATACGGCGACGCACGGCGCCTTCGGAGCTCTCGCTTTCGGCATCGGCACCAGCCAGGTCGAGCATGTGCTCGCGACGCAATGCCTGTTGCAGCAGAAGTCGCAGACGTTCGAGATTCGCGTCGATGGACGGCTCAAGCCGGGCGTATCGGCGAAGGACATCATCCTCGCGGTCATCGCGAAGATCGGCATCGGCGGCGGCACAGGTTGCGTGTTCGAATACACGGGATCCGCGATTCGCGCATTGACGATGGAAGAGCGCATGACCGTCTGCAATATGTCCATCGAAGGCGGAGCGCGCGCGGGCCTGGTCGCTCCCGATGAGAAGACGTTTGAATTTCTCAAGGGGCGGCGCTTCGCTCCGAAAGGCGCGGATTGGGATGCGGCCGTCGAGCGCTGGAAGCAACTCGCGACGGACGAAGGGGCCGCGTACGACAAGCAGTTGACCATCGACGCCGATGCGCTCGAGCCGATGATCACGTTCGGAACCAACCCTGGCATGGGGATTCCGATCACCGGCGCGGTGCCGGATCCGGCTTCGCTCTCGGATCCGCTCGAGCGCGACACGCTGTCGAAGGCGCTCCGCTACATGAATCTCGAAGCGGGCAAGCCGCTTGCTGGACATCCGGTCGATGTCGTGTTCGTGGGGAGCTGCACAAACTCGCGGATCTCCGATCTGCGCGCGGCGGCGAGCGTCGTCAAGGGGCGCAAAGTGAATCCGAAAGTCCGCATGCTGGTGGTGCCGGGCTCGCAGGACATCAAGCGGCAGGCCGAGGCCGAGGGCCTCGATCAGATCTTCCGCGAAGCCGGTGCCGAATGGCGCGAAGCCGGCTGCTCGATGTGCATCGCGATGAACGGCGACCAATTGTCGCCTGGTCAATACAGCGTGTCGACCAGCAATCGCAACTTCGAAGGACGGCAGGGCAAGGGCGGCCGCACGTTCCTGGCGAGTCCGCTGACGGCGGCGGCGAGCGCTGTGATGGGCGTGGTCACCGACGCGAGGGGGCTCTAAAAAAATGGAGAAGATCACGACGTTTCGCAGCCAGTTTGTCGCGATGCCGATCGACAACATCGACACCGATCAGATCATTCCGGCGCGATTCCTGAAGACGATCTCGAAAGCCGGACTCGGCGATCAGTTGTTCAACGACTGGCGCTATGAGGCCGACGGTTCGCCGAAGCCGGACTTCGTGTTGAATCAGGATTGGGCGAAGCGCAGGCAGGTGCTGCTCGCGGGCGACAACTTCGGATGCGGCAGCTCGCGTGAGCACGCTCCGTGGGCGCTGACGCAATATGGATTCCGCGCGGTGATCAGCACTTCGTTCGCGGACATCTTCAAGGGGAATTCACTGAAGAACGGATTGCTGCCGGTCGTCGTGCCCAAGGACGTCCACGGTTGGCTGTTCGCGAATCCGCAATCGGAAGTCGAAGTCGACCTGGCGGGGCAGCAGTTGAAGCTCGCCGATGGGCGGGCGATCCCGTTCACGGTCGATCCTTTCATGCGGCACTGCCTGCTCGAGGGAGTGGACGAGCTCGGGTACATTCTCGCGCAGGAACCGCACATTGCGGCCTTTGAAGCGCAGCGTGTGGGATCGATCAACACGCTCGCCGGGTAGCCGGCAAATCGTTGTCACAATCCGCGTGGCTGCGTCGTCAACGGTGCGAAAGAGAAGGAACGATGACACAGACACAGATCGTCGTTGTCGCAGGTGGCGGACTCGCGGGATTGAGCGCGGCCATCGAACTCGCGACACATGGGCACCGCGTTCGGTTGTACGAGCAATCGAAGACGCTCGGCGGACGGGCGGCCACACACTCGCAACAGGGCTTCGCCATGAACATCGGTCCGCATGGATTTTATCGCGCAGGCATGATGAAGGCGCAATTCGATCGATGGGGAATCGCCTACAGCGGCACAACGCCACTCGGCAAAGGCGATACGTATCTGATTGCGAACGGTAAACGCCATCGATTTCCTGGAAATACCGCGGGATTGCTGCGATGCGGGGCTTTTACTGTAGTCGAGAAATTGAAACTCGGGCAGTTGTTAACCGCGATCAGCAGCGCCAAGGCGGAGGCGGGCGAGTCGATGCAGGACTGGATCGACCGACAGTCGACGAGCGTGAACGTCCGCAATATGCTGGCGGCGCTGACTCGTTTATCGACGTATTCTTCGGAAACTGCTTCGCTCGACGCGGGGGCCGGGCTCATGCAGTTGAAGATGGCGATCGAGAAATCTGTGCTGTATCTCGACGGCGGCTGGGAGACCGTCGTCAACGGCCTGGCCGCGAAGGCGAAGGCCCTCGGCGTCGAGATCCACACGGATTGCGGAGTGATCGCGGCCGAGCCTGGCACGGTTGAGTTGCGCGGCGTGCGGGTCTCGAACGTCGCCGGCATCGTACTCGCGATGCCCCCGAAAGCGGTCGAACAGGTGACTGGACGCACGCTTCCTCCGATGATTCCAGCGCGAGCGGCGTGTCTCGACTTAGGATTGCGTAGGCTTCCCGCGAAGGCTGGAACGTTCGGACTTGGATTGGATGAGGCGACGTACGTGTCGGTTCATTCGGAATACGCGAGCGGCCTCGCTCCGGCGGGAGGAGCACTCGTGCAGTTGGCCATGTACCTGGGACGCGGCCAGTCCTGTACGCGCGAGATGCTCGAGCAGCGGGCGGATCTGGTGATGCCGGGTTGGCGCGAGGAACTCGTGTTCTCACGCTTCTTGCCGGAGATGACGGTCGTGCACGCGATTCCGGCAGTCGATTATCCAAGGCCTGATGTCGACGCGTTGGGGATGCCTTCGATCGCCATCGCGGGCGACTGGGTCGGTCCTGAGGCAATGCTGGCGGATGCGGCCGTGGCAAGCGGAATCCGAGCGGCGCGGCGTTTGGCACTGGCGGCAATTGGGAAAGCGGCATGACCGACTCCTTCACAGAACTGCGTCCGTTGCTGTTCTCGATCGCCTATCGCATGACTGGCACGCGTACGGACGCCGAGGACATTCTGCAGGAATCGTACCTGCGTTGGCAGGCCGCCGATCGTAGTGGCATTCAATCGCCGAAGGCCTTTCTCACGACGATCGTCTCGCGCCTGTCGCTCGATTCT
>DASXZC010000651.1:0-5312 GCA_036502165.1 Bryobacteraceae bacterium | reverse complement strand
ATCGGCTGTGGGCGCGTCTGTTCAGCGCCTTCGGAGACGGCGCAGTTGAGCGACCCATCGGAGGAGGCGGCTACGCGTTGTTCGAAGATGTGAGTCTCGGAACCTACGTCTTGGTGGTATATGACGGTGAGCAAGTAAGAGCCCTTCGGACTGTTGAGGCGAAGGATATGAGAGGGAAGGTCAGAGTCGAGCTTACTTCTTGTGGAATAGGTCACGTGCTCGACGATAAATAGCTGGCAAGATGATCCATCCAGGCAAATCGATGCCGCGGCTATCAAAGATATTGATAGCTGCCGCGTTTCTGTTGGGGCTGCGAGTGGCAATGGGTGCTGGCCTTGCGGAGGTCGTGCTCGTGCCTCTCGACACCTTCGGACGGCCTCCCGCGGGACCCGTTCGCGTGATAAGTTTTTCGAAGGTTGGCGCCCACGACGAATCGCAGATGGCCGGCCTGTTCCATGGCATGAAAGCTTCGTCTGTACCTTTTGGCACCTATGTCGCGGTCATCGAGTTTGAGGGGCACAAGGCGCGCTCCGAGGTCAAAGTAGACCGGCCCCATGTTGCAGCCTTCGTTAACACGACCGGCTGGATCATTGAGACAACGACTCACATTCAATGGAATTTCAGAGTCGACTATCCCGCTCGCGAGGGCGCGGCGTGGCTCAAGATCGTCCCGCTGTTCATGGCCCTCCCCGGCGAGGTTGCGATCCTGGACGATCACTCGAGAGCCACCTTCTACGATCTTGAGTTCGGGCGCTATCTCGGCGTTGTCTTGACTGAGAAAGGAATCGTCGCGGCGGCCGAGTTCGATCTCGAGGATCCCGCGGCGGAAATCCTGATCAAGGTCAAAGGCTCGAACGGCCACCCAATCGAGATCCAGCGCAAACGGCAAAACTGAGCGACAGTCTGTAATGCTTTGCCGCCCCAAGGATCAAACATCCAGGAGGCTTGACATGGCTGAGACCAAGAAGTGTGCGCATCCAATGTGCAAGTGCATGACAACTGAGAAGTATTGCTCGAACTACTGCAAGGACGCCGGCGATGATGAGGTGGAGATCGCTTGTGATTGCGGGCATCCGAACTGCAAAATATAACAACTGACACACACTTGCTGCGTGGTGGCGGCCTGAATGGGGCGGGCCGCCACAAAACTGCCCATTCATTCCCCGCGTAGCGCGCTGAGCGGATCGAGCGTGGCGGCGCGCCGTGCAGGCAGATAGATCCCTACGCACGCCACCACGAGCAGCAAGACCGCCGCGGCCAACAACGTCAACGGATCATGTGGCCGGACTTCGGAAAGCTGGCTCGAAAGAAGTTGCCCCATGGCCTATGCGGCGCCCAGGCCAACGACGGTGGCGGCGGCCAATAGGCGCAGGTCCTGCTTCATGATTAGGCTCACAATCTGCCAACGGCCGGAGCCAAGCGCCAGCCGGATTCCGATTTCCCGCACACGCTCGGCGACGGAAAATGCGAGCGTCCCGTAAATGCCCAGGCTGCCGAGCAGCAGACCAAACGCCGCCAAGGCTCCGATGAGAATCGAACCCGATCTCGGCCCCGCGAGCGTGTCGAGATAGAATCCATCGAGCGCGGCTGTGCCGTAAAGCGCGAGATCCTTATTCGAGCGGTGGATGTTCTCTTCGACCTGATGTTCCACAGACCGCGGATCCACGACACTGCGAACCATCAATACAACATCCGCCGCGGCGGACGACTGCGCGTTCTGAACATACGGCAAATACCAGGTCTCGTATGGACCCATCCGATCGGTTTCCTCGAAGACATCTCCGGCCACGCCAACGACCGTCAACCACGGCTGATTCGGCCGGTTGATGCGGACGCGCTTGCCGAGCGCAAGGCCTCCCGGCCAGAACTTGTCGGCCATACGGCGGCGACGATCGCCACTCCGGGAGCGGTGGGGCCATCGGCGGCGGTGAATACTCGGCCCTGCTGCAGATGGATCCCCATCGTTTCAAAGAACGCCGGAGTGATCAGGCGATGGTTCACCTGATGGCTGCGCGCGGGGTCGGCGAGTTCCTGATTCTCCACCGCAATCGGAGCGGTCCACGTGCCACCGCCCAGAGGATTGACGGTGCAGATCGCCGCGGACGTAACTCCGGGTGTGGACTGCGCGCTTACGACGAGGTCTTCAGTGAGCTTGCGGCGGGCGTCGACGTTGCGGAAGCGCGGATCGGCGGTCGAGACGCGCATCGACAGAAGCCGCGCCGAGTCGATGCCGAGATCGCGATGCGCCAGCCGGTCGAAGTTGCGGAGCATCAGACCGGCGCCGGCGATCAGCGCGAGCGCGATGATGAACTCGAGGGTCACGAAGCAATCCATGAGGAGGCGCTCGCGGTGGCTGCGGCCGGTGCGAGTAGCGCCGCGGCCCGCGCCTTCAGACGATGCCGAAGCGCCGGCGAGCGCGGGTAGAAGTCCTGCGACGGCCGACGTCAACAGGCTCAGAACAGTCGCCACAGCGAGCGAGAGCGACAGATTGCCGGTGCTACCGGCTGCCATCCCGAGTTCACGGACCAGAACCCCCGGAATGAGACGTTCGAGGTACGGCGGCTTGGGCGGCGACGAGCACGCCGAGGAGTCCGCTGGCCGCGGAATAGACGAGCGTCTCGGCGAGACTACCGCGAATCAGGTTCCAACGCGTCGCGCCGAGCGCGATGCGGATCCGCTGTTCGCCACGGCGCGAGACGCTGCGTGCGATCAACAGCCCGGCGACGTTGAAGGTCGCGAGCAACAGGAAGAATCCGCCGGTGGCGGCGATGGTGACGGCCGGGCGAGCTTGCGTGTCGACCATGCTCTCGCGGATCGGCATCAGGCGGAAGCGGATGGGAACAGTGAACCGGTTCGGAAAATCGCGCATCAATGCGGTCGATATGACCTTGACTCCATCAGCGGCGGCAGCGAGGGTGACGCCGGGCCGCAGGCGGCCGACGACTCCGTAATCATCGACGCTATCGGCCACCATCGTGGCGGGCGTCCACGCATCGGAGGCGTGGGGAAGGTGGAAGCCGTCGGGCATGACTCCGACAATGACCATGCTTTGGCGGTCGAGGATGAGCGTGCGTCCAATCGCGCTCCGCTCGCCTCCGAAGCGGCGGTGCCACAGGCTCGAACTGATGACGACGACTCCGCTTTGATCGCCGCGTTTTTCTTCGGCCGCGGAAAACCATCGGCCGAGAATAGGCTGAATTCCGAAGGTCGAGTTCCAATCCCCATAGACGCTCGCAACCGGCAGCGACACAGCCTCGGAGTCACCCGCTAGAGTTCGATTGTTCGAGGTTTAGGCGACCAGCGCGGTGAACGGTCCACCGGAGTCTCTCTGGTTCCAAAGCTCCTGAATCTCCGCGCCGCGCAGATTGAAGGAATTTTCAGTTCCGCCAGGTCCGGTGCTGGTCGAGAAAATGCGAACCAGTTGATCGCTATGCGGGAAGGGAAGCGGCGAGAACAGGACAGTGTAAGCAGCCAGGAGAATCGCAGTGTTGCCTCCGATGCCGAGCGCCCAGGTTCCGATGATGACGGCGCCGAAGGCCGGACGGCGAAGCAGGTTTCTGGTGGCAATCCGGATGTCGCGTAAGAATTCAATCATGTTCTGGCGGCCTCATAGCCATCGACGCCAGAGGCTATAGACGCGGTCGAAGATGGAAGGGTAGCTTGTGACGTCGATCGTACTCGTGGTTTTCGATTGAATTCGTAAGGCTGGACAGCTCGGTCCCCAGACCCAGTACGAGGGGCACGAACACGACAGCTGCGCTCCGAATCCGTCACCTTCCGCTCGCTTCTTAAGAATCACACGCCACGAGTCGGTGCACACTCACCTGTAGGTAGTTTGACTCTGGGTGGGAACGGGATCAGCCGCAGGGCGTCGATTGACATCCGCACCGAGCAGCAGGTAAGCTTCATTGCAAATGGCACTGAACCTTCCACAAGAAGACCTGGGCGCAATTTCGACAATTCGGGGCCTGCCTCCGTCTTCGCTTGAGCGTCTGGTGACGGCTTTGAAGGCTGCCCCTCCCATCTCCAACGCGGAAGAAATGGTGGAGCACGTCGCAGCTCAAGTTCCGTCGGTATCCAAGGCAAAACTGCTCCCAATCCTTGAGACGATCTACTCGCTTTATTATATTCGAGAGCTCTCAGGGGTACGCGATTCGGTATTTCTCGATGATCTCATCGAGGGAATTACACGAGATCGAGCACACAAGGCGCTCGCGAAAGACGGGTCGAAGCTTAGGGCCGCACTTGAAAGGATTTTGGATATAGAATCACTCCACATTGTTTCGAAGGCCGCCAGGCTACAACGCGACGGTGAGAGGCTGTTTTGTACGGCGAAGATCTTATCGGATATCCGGCCTGTGTTTACGGCTGATCCGAAGGTTGGTCCGTCCGGCGCGGTCCTGTGTCACACCCTCAAGTTAGGCTACCATGAAGGCAAGGAGCACAGAGAATTTCACGTGGTGTTAGATTCAGAGGATTTGGAAGCGCTGGCTGGTGCGGTTGAGCGCGCGAGGTCCAAGGATGATACTTTGCGCAAAGTTTTGCGTGAGGCTAAGTTGCCAAATTTGGGGGCGTAGGCATGCCGCAACTGCGTGACTGCGATCCCCAGACTTACGATCCAGCGAGGGCGCGCAGAGAACGTGACTATGAGTTCGCTCGAAGCCGGTCTCGGCGCAAGGTTCATCGCTTGATCCGCGGCTATGAGGTAGCGGGCCATTTTGCCGATGCAATCAAGAGCCGAAGACGTGACGACAGTGTTCCGCATGAGACGCTAAGGCGCACGTTTGAGGAAGAGGCCAAATTGTGGTGGGCCGAAACGAGGGTACTCTCTTCAATAGACCGCAAGATCTTTAATTCTCACTATCAGCGCATTATCGGCATGGGACGCGCCGTCCTTCCGTTAATATTCTCGGCACTTCAAGGGCGCGGAGGGCAATGGTACTGGGCGCTGGAATGCATCACTGGCGAGAACCCAGCTGCTGCGGCTGAAACGCTGCCGGAGGCAAAGCGTTTGTGGTTAGAATATGCGCGGAAACATGATTTAATTGCCAGATGACTACCAGGGAATTAAAAAAGATATTCCCAGGCCTGCAAGCTGGATTCAAAATTACAAGCCCTTCAGACGACCTGTATAATTGTATTGCTTGGTCAGTCAATGACAAGGATCGGTGGTGGTGGCCGACGCCCCCGGGGAAATGGGTCGGGAAATATTGGCCTGCAAGTGCACCAGAAGAAGCAACCCTCGCGGCATTTACCAAAGCATATCAAGACCTCGGGTTCGAGATTTGCGTCGAAGATAGTTTTGAAAATGG
>DASXZC010000650.1:0-2055 GCA_036502165.1 Bryobacteraceae bacterium | reverse complement strand
TGGTCGATGAGCCACGGGTTGGCGCTGAATTTGTTGCCTTCCATTGGCACCATGCTCATAGATTCGGCTCCGCCGGCGAGTGCGGCGTGGACGCGGCCTGCGCGAACGGCATCGGCAGCGAGAGCGATGGCCTGAAGTCCGGAGGAGCAGAAGCGGTTGATGGTCATAGCTGATGTTTCGGGCCGCAGCCCGGCGCGCAGGCTGGCGATACGGGCGATATTCAAACCCTGCTCACCCTCGGGCATGGCACAGCCGAGGATTACGTCTTCAATTTCGGCAGGGTCGAGTTGCGGAACGCGATCGAGCGCGGCGCGAAGCACGGTCGCGGCAAGATCGTCGGGACGCGTGGTTGCCAGCGAACCCCGGGGCGCTTTGCCTACCGCGGTCCGGACGGCGGCGGCGATGTAGATTGCGGGCATGAGATGTTTCTACTGACTGCCGTCGAGGGTTGTCCAGCGGCCCTCCTGGAAATAATAGATGGTGCTGGATTTTTCGATGAAGGCGTCCTCGATGCCGTCATGATCGGCGTGTGTGCTGGCAGGCAGCAGCCGGGCAGCCCGCGCGGCAATTCCCCAGGCGGAGCCGTAGTCGAGCGACCATTCCACGCCCAGCCATTGGCTGTCCGGCTGATGGCGCAGAGGTATAGGAACGGTGAGATTCGATTGAAAGAATACGTAGAGTGTAGTGACGCCGCGAATGGAACAGAGCGTCGCCCAGTCGTCGCTTCCCTTCTTCTCGAAGGATCCGTGGATGACGTTCTCGGGCTCGCGCGCTTCGTAGGTCTGCGGAATCATGCAGCCTCTGTCAGTGAGTTCTTGTGCGACGGGTTTTGGCAGTTGCGGAAAGGATGAGACGGGCAACAGGCGGATTTTGTAATGGCGCAGAAACGTATGCGGACCCGCCGCTTCGATGCGATCGAAAGGCGCAGTGTCCGAATCTGCTATGGGCACGGATACCGTTCCGGTTTCGACCTGCTCGGCTTGCGGCTGTGGAGCTGAGCCCGTCTGACCGGGTAGTCCGATAGCTGCAGACAGGCAGCATGCGAACACGGCGGCGCAACGCAAGTTCATCGAGGTTAGTTCCTCAGCGGCTTTCCCGTTTTGAGGGTGTAGGCGATGCGTTCCTGTGTTTTGCGCTCGCCGCAAAGGGAGAGGAACGCCTCGCGTTCAAGGTCGAGCAGCGCCTGTTCGCTGACCGGCGAGCCGGGTGTAACGGAGCCTCCGCAGAGAATGCGGGCGATCTGCGTGGCCACTCTTGCGTCGTGTTCGCTAATGAATTCCGCCTGACGCATAAGGTGAATGCCGAGCTTGAGATTGGCGAGTGCGGCGTCTCCGGCGGCGGGAATGGAGCGGGACTGCGGCGCGGCGTAGCCGGATTCGGCCAGTTCGAGAGCCGCAGCGCGGGCATCGTCGATCAGGTGGTCGCGGTTCATGGTGATTCGGTCGGCGGTGGTGAGGAAGTCGAGCGCGCGGGCTTCGGCGGCGGAGGTGGAGACCTTCGCGAGGGCCATGGTTTCGAAGCGCTGACGTACTGCGTGCTGGAGGTCGGCGGACTGCGCGAATTTTGCCGGGTTTGCTGCGGGATCAAGTTTGGATGCGGCGCGCGCGGCGTCAGTCGCGCGCAGCGCCATTTCCTTGGTGCCTCCACCGGCGGGGACAATGCCCACTCCGCTCTCGACGAGGCCCATGTACAGCTCGGCGTGGGGCTGGCGTCGCGCGGCATGGAGCGAAATTTCGGCTCCGCCGCCGAGGCAGAGATTGAAAGGCGCGGCGACTACCGGGCGCGGGCAGAACTTGATTGCGGAGGTCATGCGTTGAAAGGCACGCACCGCGAGATCGACTTCGTCCCACTCGCCTTCCTGCATCGCAAGGAGCAACTGCATCAGGTTCGCGCCTACGGAGAAATCGCTGGCCTGCGATGCTATGACGAATCCGCGAAAGTTGCGGACAGGTTCGCTGGCGGGCGCGAGTGTCTGCGTGATGAGCGACACAATATCGTCGCCGATGGCGTTCTTGGGCGAGTGTAGTTCGAGCAGCGCGATGTCTTCGCCAATGT
>DASXZC010000649.1:0-6572 GCA_036502165.1 Bryobacteraceae bacterium | reverse complement strand
CGTGTGATCACTTTCAAACTTGTGACGACGTCTTTGACGATTTCGTGTTCGAGGCCTGAGTAGAGATCTTCAGTATTCTCGCGGAAGATCACCATGTCGATTTTGAGATCCGAAAAGCGGGTCTTCACACCGGGCAGGGATCGCACGGGACGCACGTTCGCGAACAGATCGAGACGCTTGCGCAGGGCGACGTTGACGCTGGTAAATCCGCCGCCGATGGGCGTTCCGACGGGACCCTTCAGGCCGACGCGCGTCCGATCTAATGAGTCGAGTACTTCGATAGGAAGCACCTGCTTGCGCTGGCCGATGATCTCGGCGTTGAGCTCGACGCGTTCCCAATCGATTTTGACGCCGGTCGCGTTGACGACGCGGGCGGCCGCGTCGGCGACCTCCGGGCCAATGCCGTCGCCCGGGATGAGAGTAACTTGATGTGCCACGAGCCCATTCTATCGAGAATGCGAAGGGGCTCGCGGATTAAGGAAACTTCTCGTTTTCAAGGGATTGTAGGCGAGTTTCGAGAGCGGCGGCGGTCCGTCTTCCAGACCGGCGATCAGGCGCTTTACCGGCTTGAAGCCGTCATTCACCGATTCGCGCTGCCCTTTTGACTGCGGCGGCATTATCGTGAAACCATGGCACGGGACTGGAACGACTACGAAGCCAAACTCCGCGAAGAGATTGAACGCAAAGTCGCCCGCGCCCAGGCGCAGGCCGAGCGGAAGGCGGACCGGGCGCGCGAACGCGCGGAGCGAGCCGCTGAACGGTTCAAGGAGCGGGCCGGCTGGTACGCTGAAAAGGTGAAGGATCAGGCGCACCGGCAAGCGGAGAAGGCGGAAGAGCGGTTTCGTGGTGCTGCCGGCGGCGAAAGCGGCGGTGGGTCGCACTGGTCGAACCGGGTGCATCCTTTCGGAATGGGGTTCCAGGGGTGGGGCTGCCAAAAGGGAGCCAAGCGCAATCACGACTCCGAGATCTTTGCCGGGATGGCAATTCTGGCGGTCGGCTTGGGTCTGTTGCTGATCAATTTACATCTGTTCGAAATGCACGAGCTGATCCGCTTTTGGCCGGTGGCCTTGATCATCGCGGGTGCTTTGCGCATCGGGCGCGCGCGGTTCGTGTCGGCGTCGATCTTCGGAATTTTTCTGATGGCCGCGGGTGTCATTTTCCTGTTGGGGAATCTGGGTGTCGTGCGCATCAGTTGGAATTTGTTCTGGCCGGCGGTGATGATCCTCATCGGGCTGCAACATCTGCTGCGGCGGTTCGATCCGACGAAGCCCGATGCGCAGCAACAGCAGGCGCAGTCTCAGGCGGGACCGGCGTCCTCGTCGGATCCTTTTGCCGGCGGAGCGACGGGAGGCAATAAATACGGCCCTGAGACGCCGACGTCGGGTCCACGAGCGGCGGATGTGCCGCCTTCTGCGCCGGGTCCTGATCCGTGGTTTGCGGGTGCGGGTGCGCCTCCTCCTTTCTCCTCGCAAGCTGGGCCCGCGGGGTTTGGAGCGACGGTCGAGCCGGACGTCCACTTGCATGAATACTGTATCTTCACGGGCGGCAAACGCCGGATCGTGAGCAACAATTTCCGTGGCGGCGAGATCGTCGCGGTGTTCGGCGGCGTCGAGGTCGACCTGCGCGGTTCTCAACTCGGCGGCGACGAGGCTGTCATCGACATCACGGCCGCGTTCGGCGGGTGCAACATCAAAGTTCCGACGAACTGGTATGTTGAGATGCGTGGCGTGGCCGCATTTGGCGGCTATAGCGACAAGACGATTCCTCCGCGTGTGAGCCCCGGTCAACGGATCCAGAAGCTGGTCGTCACCGGATCGGCCGCGTTCGGCGGCGTTGTGATCGAAAACTAAGGCTGCGATATGCATCCGATTCTTTCGAATCGCGCCCATCTCGGACTCTATCTGCTCAGTTGGATTCCGATCGGGATGGCGCTCGTCTATTGGCCAGTGGCGACGGGCCACTTGAACGTATGGGAGTCCGCGGCGGTCGTGTTTCCGCCGCTGATCATCTACGCGTTCCTATGTTTGTCGCCGTGGTATCTGTGCCAGATTTTCCCGCTCGGGCGCACGGCGAGTTCACGGCTGCTGGTGAATCATACGGCCGCGGCGGCGGTGGCGTCGGGCATCTGGCTGGTCACGTTCATCGCGCATACGAACACGCTCGCGAAGATCCACGGGATGGAAACGATCGTCGAGCGGTTCCGCTATATGTGGGCGCCGTTTTACTTCGTCGGCGTGCTGCTGTATCTGCTTTCGGTGGCGCTGCATTATTTGTTGACGTCGGTCGAGACATCGCAGAAGGCGCAGACGCTGGCGCGCGAGTCGGAACTGAAGGCGCTCAAAATGCAGATCAATCCGCACTTCCTGTTCAACAGCTTGAACTCGATCAGCGCGCTGACGACCGTCGATGGCGTGCGCGCGCGGCAGATGTGCATTAAGCTCTCGGAGTTTTTGCGCAGCACGCTTGCCTTGGGCGAGCGGGAGTCGATTCCGTTATCCGAAGAAATTACACTCGCGAAGACGTATCTCGAGGTCGAGCAGATCCGCTTCGGCAAGCGGCTCGCGGTCGAACAGGATATCGACGCGGGGTGCGGAAGTTGCGTGGTTCCGGCGCTGATCGTGCAGCCGCTGGTCGAAAACGCCATTAAACACGGCATTTCCGGCATGCTCGAAGGCGGCACGGTGCGGCTCGAGGTGAGCTGCAAGGATGGGAAGCTGCGGGTGCGCGTGAGCAATCCGTACGATCCGGAGAGTCCTTCGACGAAGCGCAGCGGCATCGGACTGAGCAACATCCGCCAGCGTCTGGCCGCGCGTTATGGAGATGCCGCGCGGCTGCTGGTTGACTCCTCCGATAACATCTATACCGCTGAAGTCTGGCTGCCGTGCGATTCGCATATGGCCGCCATCGCCGCTCCAAGCGCGGTCGTGTCTGTTTCCAAAAAGCAGACCACGACAGCGTAGGATAGTGAAAAGACTTCCTTCTCATGGCGGCACAACCAGGTCAGCAGATCGGCCACTACAGGATCGACCATCGCCTTGGCTCAGGCGGCATGGGCGAAGTGTACCTGGCGACTGATACGCGGCTCGATCGTCAGGTCGCGTTCAAGATCCTGGCGCATAATCTTGCGCAGGATCCTGAGCATATGCAGCGATTCTGGCAGGAAGCGAAGCTGATGTCGGGCATCAGCCATCAGAACATCGCGCATCTGTACGACGTCGGCAAGCAGCACGGCATCGATTTCATCGTCATGGAATTCGTGCAGGGCGAGCCGCTGTCGAAGCGGATCGAAGTGGGACCGCTGACGCTCAAAGAGATCGTCCACTACGGGTCGCAGATCGCCGAGGGGCTCGACGCCGCGCATAGCCAGGGGATCGTGCATCGCGACATCAAGCCCGCGAACATCATGATCACCGATCGCGGGCACGTCAAGATCCTCGATTTTGGACTTGCGAAGACGCGGCCGAAAACGCGCGCTGCGAGTGTCGCGCGCAATGAAGATACGCAGCGCATGACGGACTTGAACGTCGTCATGGGGACGGTGCACTACATGAGTCCCGAGCAGGCGTTGGGGCGCGATGTGGATCATCGTTCCGATATTTTCAGCCTGGGCGCGGTGTTGTATGAGATGGCGACGGGGCATCCGCCGTTTGAAGGAACGAATGCGCAGGAGACGCTCGCGCGGATCCTTACGGCGAAGCCTGAGGCGATGGCGCGATTCAATTATGACGTTCCTGCGGAGCTCGACCGGATCGTTCTGAAGTGCCTTGAAAAGGATCCTGAGGAACGGTATCAGACGGCGCGTGAGATCTCGATCGATCTGCGCAGTCTGCTGCGAGCGGATAAGGAACCGTCGGCGTCGAACGAGCCTGTGAAGAAGGCGAAGGGGCACATTTCGGCGATCATCGTCGACGATGAAGAACTCGCGCGGATGGTGCTGCGCGAGTATATACAAGAGGCTCCGGACATCGACATTGTCGCGGAGTGCGCGAACGGATTCGAGGCCGTGAAGGCTATCGGCGAGCTGAAGCCGGACCTCGTGTTCCTCGACGTCCAGATGCCGAAGTTGAACGGGTTCGAGGTGCTCGAATTGATTGGCCGCGAAGTGGCGGTGGTGTTCGTCACTGCGTACGATCAGTACGCGATGAAGGCGTTTGATGCGCATGCGGTCGACTATTTGTTGAAGCCGTTCAGCACAGAGCGATTTCAAACGGCGCTCGAACGCGCGCGCCAGAGGATCGGCGTGCAGATGCCGGCTCCGTCGGAATTGTCGGCGGCGGCGCGGGCTCCGGAGTCGTACTCTGAGCGGATTGTGGTGAAGGACGGCGCGCGGGTCCACATCATTCCGGTGGATAAGCTCGATTACGTTGAGGCGCAGGATGATTACGTGGCGCTGCACAGCCAGAAGAAGAATTATCTGAAGCAGCAGACGATCTCGAGCCTCGAGACGTCGCTTGATCCGCGGAGGTTCTTGAGGATCCATAGGTCGGTGATCGTCAATCTGGAACGGGTCGCGAAGATCGAACCGTACACGAAGGATTCGCGCGTGGCGGTGCTGATCGACGGTACGCAATTGCCGGTCAGCCGGGCTGGATATTCTCGGCTGAAAGCGCTGCTCGACGAGCGTGCCTAGAGCGTCTGGGAGAACAACCGGATTCCTTCACGAATGTCGTTCTCATTCATGCGTGAATAGCCGAGAATGATCCCCGGACGCGCAGGCTTTGCGAGATAGCAGTGGGACATTCCGTACACGCCGACTCCGCGTTCAGCGGCGCGGGCGAGGATCGTGCGCTCGGAGGCGCGGCGCGGGGGCCACAGGACGATGTGGGATCCCGAGCCGTCGCCGGTGATTTCAAAACGATCCTTGAGATGCCTGTGGATCGCGTCGAGCAAGGCCGCGCGACGCGCTGCGTTGCGGCGGCGCAGACGTTGTAGATGGCGTTCGTACATGCCGTTGTTGATGAACTCCGCGAGGGTCGCTTGTTCGAGAGTCGGCGAGTGGAGATCGTTCAACCATTTCGCTGCGGTGAAGGCCGCTGTCAGCGATTTGGGAACGATCAAATATCCGATGCGGAGCGCGGGGAACACGGTGCGCGAGAACGTTCCGACGTAGATAATGCGGCCTTCGGTGTCGAGTCCTTGCAGGGATTCGAGAGGACGCCCTTCATAGTGGAACTCGCCATCGTGATCGTTCTCGACGATCGCCGCGTGCTTCTTGCGCGCCCATTCCAGAAGGGCCATGCGGCGAGCGAGCGAAAGGATCGCGCCGGTCGGGAACTGGTGCGACGGCGTGACGAAGACGACGCTCGCGTGATCGGGAAGGCGCGCGGGATCGAGGCCGTCGCGGTCGACGGGAACGGCGATGAGGCGAGCTCCGGCGGCGCGTAGGACTTCGCGCATGGTGTCGTAATGGGGATCCTCGATGACGACGCGATCGCCGGGTTCGACCAGCACGCGGGCGATGAGGTCGAGGGCCTGCTGGGATCCATTGACGACGATGACCTCCGAGGGATCGCAGACGACGGCGCGCGAACGGCGCACGTGCGCGCAGATGGCCGCGCGGAGATCGGCGCTGCCCACCGCGGGGCCGTAGTCGAATTGACGAACTGGGGCCATACGCACGTGGCGTAACAGGATGCGCCGCCACATTTCGAAAGGGAATGTCTCGATGTCGCTGCGTCCATAAGCGAAGTCGTAGCGGACTGGGGTTGAGCGGCGGCCGGGGGAGTCCACGGCGGCGACGGCATCGGCGGCGGCTGAGCCGAAGCGGGACAGGCGAATTTTTGCTGAGCGGCGTTCGCGGTCGGGACGCGGCGCGCTGCCGAGGCCTTCGGATACGTACGTTCCGGATCCTCCACGGCCTTCGACGAAGCCTTCGGCGAGCAGTTGGTCGTAGGCGAGGAGAACGACGGTGCGAGAGATTCCGAGTTGTTCCGAGAGATCGCGCGTGGAGGGGAGGCGTCCGCGAGGCTTGAGAGTTGCGTCGAGAATCGCTTGGCGGAGGCCGCGGTAGACCTGCCGGAAGAGGGGCTCGGCGGACTTTTTAAGTGGTATCACGAGTTCCATAGAAAGTGGTGCTATGAAAGTACCACGAGGCGGTTTATGTTCGAACCATGAAACTACTTCGATACGCGGCCGGCCTTGGTCTGATTTCCTTTTTGGCTTTTTCTCAGACGCGCGATGGGCAGCATGACTTCGATCCTTTACTGGGCTCGTGGAAATTTCACCTCAAGCGCCGTCTGCATCCATTGACGGGATCGAATCAGTGGGTCGAGTACGATGGCACCGGTGTGTGTTCGAAAGTTTGGGATGGACGTGCGGATCTCGACACGGTCGAGCTCAACGGTCCGGGCGGGCACATCGAAGGGCTGACGTTGCGCCTGTACGATCCGGTGGCGCACCAGTGGGGTTTGTATTGGGCCAACAGCAAGGATGGCAAGATGGTGGCTCCGCAACTGGGCGAGTTCAAGGATGGGCGCGGCGAGTTCTATGCCCAGGACACCCTCGATGGCAAAATCATTTTCGTGCGATTTGTTTGGACCAACCTGAACACCGGCACTCCGCACTTCGAGCAG
>DASXZC010000648.1:0-6523 GCA_036502165.1 Bryobacteraceae bacterium | reverse complement strand
AAGGGCGTCGTTCAGGTGCAGGAGAATGCGCAGGGCGGCTACTTCATGAAGCTGTTGAAGAAGGATGTCGGGCTGGTCGCGTTGGAGGTCATCAAGGCGGGTGACGCCAGCGAGGCGATGCTGAACCTGCCGGGGGCGACGGTCACCGGATACGTGGGGCCGGAGGCTAACCGGGAGAAAGGGCGGAAGAAGCAAACCATCGCAAACAAAAGCGGGTCCAAAGACATAGTGATGGCGCTCAGAACGGGAGCCAAACTCAAATGACGAAGGCCTTACCGAAGGGCTACCAGATGGAAGAACTGTTGCGCCGGTACTTCATCCGTAACGGATACTTCACGGTGCGCGGCGTTCCTTTCGTATACGAGGGTTTCGACATTACCGACATCGACATCTGGCTCTATGATCGTCCGTCCCCGGTATCGCGACACCGGATCATCGTGGACACGAAGAACCGAAGTACTCCCAAAGCGATCGAGAGAATCTTCTGGACGAAGGGTCTTCAAAACGTTCTTGGCGTCGAGCAATCGATCGTTGCGACAACGGACAAGCGCTCTGCAGTTTCGGATTTCGGCAAGGAACAGGACGTTCTGATATTGGACGGCTCCTTTCTCGACCGGCTCGAAAAGTCCCCCAGCGGCGACCCCTTCGAAAACAGGTTGACCGAAGAACAGTTTGTCGAACTCGTGGGAACCTATCGCCCGACGAAAGATGGCGGGGATTGGAAGGGACGCTACAAGGGCGCGAAGCGGCCTCTGGCGCGGGAATTGGGGTACAACGCAATCAACGGATGGCTGATCGAGGCCAGGTTCTTTGCGGAGCAAGCGCACGTGGTCGTCACGCATAAGGAACTCGCACTGCGGCTGCTCTACATGTTTGTTTCGTTCATCGCGATAGCCATCGACTTTGTGATGAAAGATTTGGCATTCGCGGAATCACCCGCCAAGCTGGCTACTCTCAATGACGGCTTTCGGTACGGAGCGCAAGGCGCAACGGGTACTAAGGATCTTGTCGCGCTGGCAACCGGGCTCATCGAACAATACGCGCCCGAACAGCGCGCTTTAGGCGTACGGATTCGGGAGGGTCTGCGTAGGGAGTTGGATGCAATCCCAACAAAGATACTGGCGGAGTACTTCGCGAAACAGAGCGTTTCACACGAACTGTTCAGTGTCGCCAAGGAACTCGAAGCAGCCGCCTATCGCACGTCGTTCAGCGCCGCCCATACCCTGTCACCCGCGTCAAGAGGGATTATCGGCGTACTACTGGATTTCTGGGCACTGGATCGAAAAGGGATTCTTCAGAATGGCGAGAAACCGAACGTGGTCGTCACGCCGAAGAGCGAGACTCCTGCCACCTCCGCGTCAGAGCAAAAGGCCTTGCCGGGAATGGACAGCGCGGAGAAAGAGTAAGCTAGCCCCGACAGTTCAGGTTTAGAAACCTACCGCAAATCCACTACGAAGTGCGCTTTCCCAAAAATCACGGAAACAACTCCTGCTGCGGTTCGCGAGGCTGCTTGGGTTTCTCCCGTGTCGGCCGTCCCCTCCTGCGGACGATGCCCTTCCGATCGAGCCTCAGCCATTGTTGGGGTTCGCGAAAAGCAGATGCCGGCTTCGACCCACAGGCTTCGCGATCGAAGAACAAGACGCAGGCGACTCCGTTTGGCACCCGCGAACTGGGATAGTACATGCCGCGCAGAATCTCACCCCCGTCCGGGCGGAACGCATGGCGGAAGTATTCGGTGACGATCTGCGTGGGCACATATTCGATGTGCTCGCGACCGTCGCGCTTGATCGGCTTCGAGAGGTCTTCCACGAAGCCATGCAGGAACCGGATAGCGCCGCGCTCCCATCGTGAGGCTTCGCTGAAGAGGCTCGGAACCGGCGGAAGTTTCGAAAAATCGACGACCGAGAACTCTTTGGTGACAACGAACGGCGCGACGGAGATGGTCTCCGAAGCCTTGAGCTTCCGCGTTTTCGTCTCGGCGACCGCCGTGTAGCCATCCAGCGCGCCATAGAACATCGCGATTCCCGACGGGCTCATCCGGTTGGGATACCGAACTTTGTTCTCGGGCGGCGTCCCCAGCGCCTCCGGCGAACGGTAATACCGCGTGGCGCCATGGATTCGCGCACGGCTGAAGGTTGTCCCCACGGGAATCCGTCTCACGAGATCGGACGATTCAACGATCCGGCCAATGGTCTCAAGGACCTCTTCTGGCGAGGCGTTCTCGTCGGGATCGGGCGGATCGATGATATCCGCAACGTCGGGTTCGGCACCTTCCAGCGGTTCCGCATACTCGGCAAACCGCCGCGTTCGCGGACGGACAAAAACATATCGCTTCTCATGTTTGACGATGCGGCAAAAATTTTCCCAGTCAAGCGACATGGATGACGCGGGGTCGAGACTCGCGAAGTTGCGCTCGCAATACTGTTGGTCCGGCAAACATTCCGCGATGTCTCGCTGGAGTTTCTCGTTGCTGACGGGCACCCAGTCATAGACCAAATCCCAGTTGTCGTGCGTCGTGAACTGATAACCACCCTCGGCCGATTCGTAGGGAATACCTTCGTTGTCCGCGAAGTTCCACTCCTTATATATGCCCTGCGCGATCACGTCCATGACGGTATTGAAGGGCGCGGCGATCGGGACACTGGCATCGCCGTAATCCTCGGCCGTGTTTCCGCAGTAATCACAGGTAAAGGCGTCCGCGTTATCGCGGACAACGTCGCTCAAAACGTCGTCGTCGAAGCAGTCGGGGCAGACCGAGGTATCGGGTCCTTCAGACCAACCCCGCTCCTCCTGCTCAATCAGCCAATCTTTTTGTCGGCCCATCGGGTTGCCCCAGACTATCAATCGTCGATGCCTGGCATATACGATCCCCGTCGCGTCCAGTTCTTTCCGGCATGGCATGGCCTCGAACTAACCAGGTGACACGAACGAACCAAGATGTGGTAACCTATCTCATGTGGAACACGTGAGACACATTAATAATATGAGAATCGCAAAATTTCGAGAGTTGTCCGGAGACGCGGCGGTCCTGTCCGGTGCGCCTAGGGGGCAAGAGGTTTTTTCCAAACTGATCAAAGCTGCGCTATCCGAGCCCTCCTCTCCGGAGGCGATCTTCCTGGACTTCACCGGCGTTGAAGTCGCGACCGCCAGTTACCTTCGCGAAAGCGTCCTCGCATTCCGCGATTTCGTGAGAGGTCGGCGTTCGATGCTCTACCCGGTCGTGGCCAACGCGAATCCGGTCATACAGGAAGAACTTCGCGAACTTCTGAAGTTCCGCGGGGACGCCATCATGACGTGCACGCTCACGGCCGAGGGCGAGGTGTCGGAGTCCGGTCTCCTCGGCAACCTCGAACCAAAGCAGCGGATCACCTATGACCTCGTTTTGAAAAAGGGCGAGACGGACGCCGGTGAGCTGATGCGGGATCTCGGGAATACCGAAGGAATGCAGCATACGACCGCGTGGAACAATCGGCTCTCGTCGCTGGCCGCGCTCGGCATCGTCGTTGAAATGACCAAGGGCAGGACGAAACGATATCGTCCGCTATTTGCCGGAGGACCAAGAGATGGGAATTGAGTTCATCAGGAAGGCAGCAAAAACCTTCAAGCGCCGGTGGGATACCGGAAGAAAAGAGCTCGGCACGTCCGACCTGTTTACGTGCGAGCCGACGTATCTTCCGCGCACCTTGCCGTTTGATTTGGGATCATGCACGGATCTGCACATCGGCGAGATGGTCACCGTGGAGGCGGAAGGCAACGCGCTAATCGCCCGTCTGAGGCTCACCGCAATCGGCCGCGCGGAGAATCCGCCGACGGAGGTGTTGCGCGCCGTTCAGGAGTCCTGCGGGATCGCGAAAGGAACGGTACAGCAGATCTATGATCTGGCTCGCGTCGCGGAGATATCGCTGTGCTGATACCTCGGATCGAGCCCGAACCCGGGTCGGCACGCAGCCTCGGCCGGGAACGTCGGCTCTGGCATTACGAAGAGTTGCCGATGACGCCTCTGGGCTGTGGTTCCTGTCCCGATCGAAGAGAGTGCGGCGGTTTGCGTCCGCAGGCCGCCATCTTCGACTGCCTTGATCTCTGCTGCGGCAAACCTGAACGATGCGATAACGTATGCCGGAATAATCCAACCTTCGCCGATCGCGTGCGCGAGGTCGGAAGCTTCTCCTTGAAAACGATTCCGGCGGCGACCGTAATCCCTCAGCCACCGATGCTCCCGATGATCGTTCCTCTCGTTTATCACGGTAGCCGCCGCGACGAAATGATCGCGATGCCCGCCGTCGCCTTGTCGCTGTATGCGATGTTCAATCGCATCGACGGCACGCCGCGGTATGCCTCCCGAGAAGCGCTCTGTCGAGCATTGGGCATCACGACGGAATCCACCATCCTCCTCTCCGGAACGCATCATGATCGCCCGCTCGAAACCTGGTGGGCCTTAGGCGAAAGCAAACGGCGCATTATCATTCGCAACCTGCGAGACAACGGAATCTCGCTCGTCACCTCGCCGAACTACAGCCTGTTCACCGATGCGCCGCGGTGGACGGATATGCACTCCATAAAGCGGATCGCGATTACCCACAACGAGCTCGTCTCGGAAGGCCTGCCGGCCGCGCTCCACGTGAATGGACGCACGGAAACCGACTTTAAACGATGGGCGTCGTACATCGATGCGCACCCCGAGGTTACGCACGTGGCTTATGAGTTCACGACCGGCACGCGGTGGACGGGACGAAGGGAACAGCACATAACGTGGATATCCGCGTTAGCCCGTTCCGCTGCGCGACCCTTACATCTTTTGGTGCGTGGAGGCCTCGATCTGTTGCCCGAGCTTTCGCGGTCATTCGCACGTGTCACGCTGATCGAGACCTCCTGCTTTGTGAAGACCATGAAACGCCAACGAGCATCCATCAGTACGGCCTCGCGGGTGGTATGGTCTTCAGACCCGACGGGCGCAGGCGCTCCCCTCGACGACCTGTTTCACCACAACATCCGCACCGTGCACCACTGGGTTGCCGCGAAATCCGCCGTTGCCGCGTGAATGCCCGACAGGAGTCTATGGCGGAGGAACTAAGCTTTACTTCGATTGACGGACTCGCGTTTGCGGCGGCCCGCGGCCGCCTGTCCGACGTCCCGAGCGACACGAAGATGGTTGTGCGGGACTTAGGGCCATTCTTGGAATACTTGCTGCTCGCCAAGTCCGGCTTGCTCCCCCTTCCGTCGCAAGCGCCATGGCTTTCTTTGAATGGAACGGCCGACCTCCATGCTGCCTTATCGCACCGGCGCCATTTGTGGGTGTGCCCGAAAACGCGCCGCACTGGAATCTTCCGCACGTTCCTCACGCCAACCGTATCCTCAGAGAGCTCGTTCACGGAATTCTGCGTCGCGGCTCAATTCGCAGCGGTGCATGCCGGATTTCCCCGAGCCATTGCCGCCCAACTCGTCGGCGCGATCGGGGAGATGGAAGGGAATATCCACGAGCATTCGAAAGCCGCCAATTCGGGCGTTCTCGTTTTTCAAGCAACGACGGGGACCTTTGAGTTCGTCGTCGCGGACCTCGGCGTGGGCGTCCTCGCCAGTCTGAACGGCTGTCCCGCGTACGCGGCCCTTGCCGATCACGGGGAGGCCCTGCGCCTCACGCTGACGGACGGCGTCACCCGCTACGGCGACACCGCGAACCGTGGACATGGTTTCAGATCGCTATTCACCGGTCTCGCAAATTTGAATGGCTACGTACGCTTTCGTTCCGGCGACCATGCATTGACCATCGAAGGAGACGGGCCAACCATCATTTCGGCGAAGCTTGCCAAAAAGACGCCCACCAACGGACTATTCGCGTCAGTCCGTTGCCACATTTTCTAATTCCAGAGCTGCATGTTCCGGCGGCGTTTGTGCGAAGCGGCTAGTGAGGACCCCGTCTAAGGCCGAAGGCATTCCAAATCGCGCTGAAAACCGGAGCCAAAGAAGCCCGCACGTCCGTAGACGCATCGATGAGCACCACCTCCGGAAGCGCGATCGTGTCATCGCGCAAGGGCCCGGCCTGATAAAAGCCACCTCCGGGGGCGGCGTACCGCACCTTGCATCCCTTCATGCCTGCGAACGAGACGAAGACGGCGAAGGGCGGCCCCATCTGGAGGTCCACAAGAAGATCGATGTAGTTTCTTACGGCAGCGATCGTTTGCGGCTCGAACGTCGGTCCGTGAAGGTACGGAACATTGTTTTCGTCGATATCGAGCGAGAGGACGCCTTCGACGGCGCCCGTTCGAAATAGCTGGGCGTATGCCGGAGTCAGCGGATCGCCGTTTCCCACGAACGTCGCGCAACCGTCCAGGTTGTAACAAAGCTGGTTCGCGGAGCTTTGACGACCAAAGGGCAACGGCATGACGTGGCCCTCGGCAAGTGCTTCGACGACATCAATGGATGTGGCGTCGTGGATGGGCGGAATTCCGACGACGTGAACGGCGATGCAAGCTCCCTCGCGCATCGGGAGCGGCGTCTCCCCAGCCGCTATCTTCATGAGGCGGTC
>DASXZC010000647.1:0-52931 GCA_036502165.1 Bryobacteraceae bacterium | reverse complement strand
AGTTTTTCAGTGAATCGATTGAAGTCCATAGTGTGACCAGCGTCCTCCTACATTGAAACTATAGCATAACATGAGTGCATGAATATCAACTCTTTGATGCAGGAGGTACTCATGTTGGACTCAACTTCCTTCTAACCTCCTGCAAACGCATCTTCAAGCCGATCTCTTTGCCATGAGCGCTCCTGCGTCGAACTGGACCTGCCCCTCATGCGGATGCTACAACCCCGCCGAATTCAAGGACTGTCCCTGCGGAGCCCGACCCCAACAAGCCCCCGCCCCGTCACCCTCCGCGCGCCGCCGCCGCCTTCCCACCTGGATCGCCGCGCTCCCGGCTTTAATTGCTCCCGCCTTCTACATGATTCACGCCTTCACCGGAATGCAACGCGTATCCCACGCGATCTCAGGATCGAATACCACCCCGACATCGAATCCCCCCAGCGGATGCGTCGAGACCTACGGCATTACCCTCAGCAACAGCCACGAATATGTCCGTTCTTTCAGTGAGTTCCCGATCGCCCCCCGCAACCCCAGCGCCCCCCGCGAACTCGCGACCATCCTCCACGGCAACGTAATCAACCATTGCGGCGATCCGTTCAGGCGTGTCCACCTGAACATCACCGTGCGCGACGAAAAAGGGATGAGAGGAAAGGCGACCGTGCAGATCAGCGATTTGAAGCCAGGCATCTCCCAACAATTCGAGCGAGTCTGGATCGGACAAGTCACAACCTGGGAAATCACGCCCGATCAATAGGTTCCCGCTCGCCTGTTGTTTACACTAGAGAGCGGCCCGTTCGCACATGCGGATCCTCCAGTTCACCGCCACAACTTCGCCCTCGATCTACCAAGGCTCCTGCCTACTCGACAACGCCCACGCCTCTGAACTCATCCGCCAAGGCCACGAAGTCACCCTCGTCCCCCTCTTCTCGACGCCGCGGACTGACGAAACGAGCGCCGCCCAAACCCGCGTATTCTTCCGCTCGAACCCTCTCGACCGCTACTGGCCCCCTGCAAGCGGATCCCCTCAAAAGCGCGCCGCCGCCCTCCTCCGCGGATCCTCCGGCGAGCTCAAAAAGGAATTCACCAAACTCGCCGATTGGCTCAGCCGCCAGCCACCCCCGGATCTCGCGATCCTCCCCTCCGCCCTCCTGATCTCGCTCGCGGAACCCATCAAGCGGATCTTCAATTGCCCCGTCTGCTGCCGCCTCCAAGGTGAGGATCTCTTCCTCGAAAGCCTCCCCGAACCCTCGCGCACCGAGTGCCTCAACCTCATCCGCCGGCAGACGCTCCAAATCGATCGCTTCCTCTCGACCAGCCGTTTCTACGCCCGCCTCATGTCGAGCTACTTCGATATCCCCAAGTCGTTGCTCGAAGTCCATCCGCCCGGAATCAACATCGCCGGCGGCGAGGCGCAACCCCGCGTCGATCCCCCGAAATCTCCGAAAACGCCCATAAAAATCGGCTACTTCGCCCGTATCTGCCCCGAAAAAGGACTCCACATCCTCGCCGAAGCCGTCGCCATCCTCACCCGTGAATTCCCCAACCTCGAAATGTCCGCCGCCGGATCCCTCGCCCCCGAACACCGCACCTACCTCACCGAATGCCACCGCATGGCCACCTTCGTTTATCAAGGCCAACTCACCCGCGCCTGCAAGTTCGACTTCCTTCGTTCCATCGACCTCACCTGCGTCCCCAGCCCCTACGCCGACCCTAAAGGACTCTACGCCCTCGAATCATTAGCCGTCGGAACGCCCATCGCCGCCCCCGCCCATGGCGTATTCCCCGAAATTGTCGACGCAATAGGAGGCGGAGGTATCCTCTACCCGCGCTCCGACCCCCGCGACATCGCCCTCCAACTCGCCGAACTGATCCGCCGCCCGGCCCGCCTCCGCGAATTCGGCGACTCCGCCGCCCCGCAAGTCCGCCGCCTCTATTCGATCGAAGCGTCCGTCCGCCGCGCCGTCGAAACCTACACGGCTCTCATCAAAAGTGAGCGATAAAATGGATTGGGAAACGTGCCAAGAATTCAACAAATCGTCGAGACCGCAATCTACACTGCGGACCTCGCCCGTTCCGTGGATTTCTACAGGCGCGTCCTCGGCCTCGAGCGTCAGTTCTCCGATGAACGCTTCTGCGCCTTCGCGGTCGCGCCCGGGCAAGTGTTCCTGATCTTCAATCGCGACATGGTGAATGAAGGATCCCCCACGCCTGGCGGATTTATTCCCTCTCACGCCGCGACCGGCCCCCAGCACTTCGCCTTTGGCATCGCACTCGCCGATCTCGACTCGTGGCAAGAACGCCTCACCGCCGCCGGAGTCTCGATCGAAAGCCTCGTCGACTGGCCCTTCGGCGGACGCAGTCTCTTCTTTCGCGACCCGGACGGCCACTTGGCCGAACTCCAGGAACCTGGCAGAACTACTAAAAAAGAACTCAGTGCGGCTGCTTGACGGAATGCCCCTCAATGAAGTGATCGATCTGTTCCATGGCTACCCCCGGATCCGCCGGACCCGCCAGCGGAATCGTATGCGAACACATCGTGACGTTCACCATCGCCGTCCGATTATTCGTCACGAAATTGAACTTCTGCCTCCGGATCGCGATCTGCTCGATCAGCCGCGTCGCATCCGCATGCGTTCCAAAAACCGAGAAAATCGCCACAAACGCCGCTCCCCGCCAACGGAATAGCAGCGAATCCGGCGGCAGCTTCTGATTCAGGAACTGCGCAAAATGCACCAGCGCCTGGTGCCCGGCCTCGAGCCCGTACCTCCCCGAGATCTGGCACACCCGGTCGAGCGCGAAGATCGCCACGTAGCGTTCCTTTTCCGTCGCCCCGCCGCGCCGCCCGCTCAATGCGGCGTCGATCGCCTTCTCCGCAATAGTCCGCGAGGGTAGCCCGGTGATCTTATCGCCAACGCCCTCCATCGGAAACATCACGTCTTCCTCCGTCACCACGGACTTCGCCGGCCGCCATCCCTCGCCGCCCTCCGCCGCGACAATTCGCTCGGCCAGCGCGACGGTCGTTCCCACTCGCGCGGAAATCCGCTTCAACCCCTCCCGCAAGTGGGCTAGTTCATTCGCCGGCACAGCGGCATGCGGTTGCTCAAACACCTCCAGTTTCCCGGCAAGCGAATCGGCTTGCGCTTCCAGCCTCGATAAGGCTTCGAGGACTTCGTTGACACTGCTCTCCTGCGCGGCCGGTGGCGCTTCCTGCGGCTCGATGATATCCATATTTGAATAGACCGGTGAAGAGTTTTAGGGAAACCCTCAAGAGGCCTTATCGGCAGGGATTTGGAAGATAGGCGAAAGGTGTGCAAAGTTCTAATAATTTGGCGGTGTGGCCGATGAGAAAAATGACTGGGTGATGCGGCGTCTTCACCCCTGCTCCACGAGAATCCGGCTCTGTGAAACCCGGCGCTCTAAACAATAAGGCTGTCTTGATGTCACTGCGAGTGTTGGTCGTCGACGATTCACCGGCTATGCGCGTCTTGCTCAAAAAGATTCTAGGATTATCTGGCCTACCCATCGAGAATATTCTCGATGCCTCGGACGGCGTAGAAGGTCTCACCCGCCTGCGCAGCCATCCCATTAATCTGATCCTCACCGACATCAATATGCCCAACATGGACGGCGAGGAATTCGTCCGGCAAGTGAAGGCCGACAAGAACCTCCGCGAAATTCCGGTAATCATGATCACGACCGACAACAGCACCGCCCGCGTCTTGCGCCTCCGCCAGTTGGGCGCCCAGGGATACCTCTGCAAACCCTTCACCCCCGCCATGGTGAAGGAGAAAGTATTAGCTCTCATGAGCGCATAAACAATGATTGCTGAACAAATGGCTTCGAAACTCCGTGATGCCGCAAGTTCTGTGCTCGAGATGATGTTCGCCGCGCCCGTGCTCGCCGATCAGGAGTTCCCTCCCGCCGATGTCACCGGCCCGATCCTCGTCGCGCTCGAATTCGTGGGGCAAGTGAAGGGCACCTTCGCCCTCGCCGCCGGCGCCGAACCCGCGCGCCAACTTGCTCTGGGTTTCATGGGAATGAATACGTCCGAGCACCTCGACCGTCAGCAGGTGATCGAAGTCCTGGGCGAACTCGCCAATATGTTGTGCGGCCATTTCCTCGGCCAGCTCAACTATCACGAGAGCTTCCAGCTTTCGACTCCAAAAGAGGTCACGCTCGAATCCCTGACGCACGAAGGTCATAGCTATCAGCGGACTGTCCACCTCGAATCCGGAGCTTTATCCATGCAAGTCGCGATCCACGCCTGAGAACAAAAACGAATGAGTGAGCAAACAGAGGTTCTCGTCGCCGCTTCCGACAACGCCAATGCAATCAGCATTCAGCAGAACCTGATCGCGCTCGGCTACGCCGTCCGCTGCGCCGAAAGTGGGGATGTAGCGCGCGCCCAAGCCGAGCGCAAGCGTCCCGAGGTGGCGATCGTCCAACTCGAAATGGCGGGGGCCGTCGATACCGCCCGCCAGTTACAGCAGAAATACGGCTCGTCGATCATCCTGGTCGTCGACTCGACCCGCGGCGTCGCGGATGCTCCTATCTCCGACCTACGCCTGGCCGGGCTTATTTCCCACCCCCTCAAAGGTTGGGAGCTTCGCGCGATGGTTCCCGCCGCGGCCGCCCTCTCTCGGGAGCGCGCCGTCAGCCGGGAACGCGAGCGTATGCTCAGCGGCATCGTCGACGGCATGTTCGACAGCGTGATCATCCTGAACCGCTTCGCCATGGTCACCTTCGCCAACTCGACTTCCTCGCGCCTGCTGAAGCGCGCCCACGCGGAAATCCAGACCTCGAAATTCGACGAAATCTTCCCCTCGGATGGCGACGGCAACAACGAAATCCGAGCGACGATGGACTCCATCTTTGAGGACTCCGGCGGCGCCATCGGATCCGGCGGCCGCGGCACCGTCCGCGACGGCACCGGCGGACGCCACGCCGTCGTCGTGATCGCCAACCCCGTGCGCGACGAATCCGGAAGAGTATCGTCCGTCTCCCTCAGCTTCCGCGCCGCCCCACCGGTTCAGAAGGCGACCCAACTCTCCGAATCCAGCTCCTCGCGCGGATCGGCCCCCTTGCAGTCGCCGCAACAGGAAATGATCCTCGACCTCGGCGGCCGCAGCGAAAACGGCCTCGGCAAGTCCGACACAGCCGGCGATCACCTCAAAAACCAGGGCGACCCCCTGCGCGAGCAGGCCGTCCGCGCCATCTCCCTGCGCGTCGATTCCGGCAAACGCAACTACGGCGTCGTCCTCGTCCTCAGCCAGTTCGACATGTTCCGCGTGCGTTACGGCATCAACTCGGCCGAACGCCTCTTGCACGCCCTCAGCGCGCAGGTCATGAAGACGCTTCCCCCTGAGGATCGTCTGTATCAATGGTCGAGCCGCGGCCTGATCGCCCTATGCGAGCGCAACTCCTCACTCGACGAAGTTCGCCTCGAAATGACGGCCCTCTGCTCGCGCCGCATCGACTATTTCCTCAACGCCCCCGAACGCAGCGCCCTCGTCACGCTCAGCGCCACCTGGACTCTGCTGCCCCTCTACGGCGCCGTCACCGTCGACAAAGTCGTCGAGCAGATCGACGGCTTCGAACGCCAGCATTCCCGCCTCGGCTAGCGCCGATATCCGATTGTAAAGAAGAACGGTTTCGCTGCAACGATCCGGAGACTCGAGCGTCAAAGTGATATATACTCAAATCAGCGTTGCCCGATGTGAGCGCTGAGGCGGGGTGTCTCATTGGGAAGGCGATCCGAGTCGATTCCAAAACTGCATCCGCCAAGTATGGTCCCGGACCGAAAGGAGCTACCGGAATTCCTATGGCCGCCCAGCGTAAGTCATATATTCTTCTACCAGTTACCATTTTAGGATGTTCGTTGCTTGGAGGCCTCTTAGGCCCCGCAACCGAAGTCTCCGCCGCCTCCGGTCCGTCGGACGACGACATCCAAACCAGCCTTCGCTCCTTCACTAAAGTTTACGAAGCCGTCGAGCAGAACTACGCGGACCCCTTGAGTCCCGACAAGGCCATCTACAACGGCGCCATTCCGAGCATGCTCCACACGCTCGACCCGCACTCCAATTTCTACGATCCCAAGCAGTTCGCGGCCATGCGCGAAGAGCAGCGCGGCCAATATTACGGCGTCGGCATGCTGGTCGGCCCCCGCGGCTCCGGCGCGACCTCCCGCACGATCGTCATTGAACCCTTCACCGGGTCCCCCGCCAACCGCGCTGGCCTACACCGCGGTGACGCGATCACCGTCGTCGACGACCACAACACCGCCGGGTTGACGACGACCGAAGTCACGACGCTCCTTAAAGGTCAAAAAGGCACTCCCGTCCAGATCACCGTAGCTCGGGAAGGCGCGGCGAAACCCCTGGTTTTCAACGTCGTACGTGACGAAATCAGCCGTCCCAGCGTCGGCGAAGCCTTCTGGCTGCGCCCCGGGATCGCGTACGTCGACATCAATCTCTTCAATGAAAACACCAGCCACGAACTCGAAGAGCAGTTGAGCAAGCTCGGTGAGAACAAGATTCAGGGCCTCGTCCTCGACCTCCGCGACAACCCCGGCGGACTCCTCAACGAAGCCGTCGAAGTCGCCGGTCACTTCCTGAAAAAAGGCATGGCCGTCGTCAAACATCGCGGACGCGTCTCGCCTGAGAAAGTCTTCTACGCCCGCCACGGGGAAACTGGCCGTGAATATCCCATCGTCGTCCTGGTGAACCGTTCGACCGCCTCAGCCGCCGAGATCGTTTCCGGCGCCCTTCAGGATCACGACCGCGGCTGGATCCTCGGTGAAACCACCTTCGGAAAAGGCCTTGTGCAGACCGTGTTCCCCCTTGCCGAGAACTCCGGGCTAGCCCTTACGACGTATCACTACTACACCCCCAGCGGACGCCTCATCCAGCGCGACTATTCGCATATCTCCTTCGTCGAGTATTACACCCACCGCGAGAAGGACCTCAAGAACCTGCAGGACGTCAAAATGACCGACAGCGGACGGACGGTCTACGGCGGCGGCGGCATCACCCCCGACGAAAAGTTCCAGGCGCCCAAGCTCAACAAGTTCCAAATCGAGATCCTGCGCAAGAACTTCTTCTTCGACTACGCCCCCTTGTTCTTCGCGAGCCGCGGCACCACCAAGCTCCCGCAGGATTGGGCGCCCGACACCGCCACCATGGACGCCTTCCACGCCTATTGCCTCAAGCAGAAGGGCGAATTTACGGAAGCCGACTGGACCGAGAATAACGAGTGGCTCAAGCAGGCCCTCCGCCAGGAAATTTACATCACCGCCTTCAGCAAGGAAGCCTCCGATAAGGTAGGAGTCGAAAACGACCCCACCGCCATGAAGGGTATCGAAGCGATGCCCGAGGCCAAGAAGCTGCTCGAATCAGCCAAGAAAATGCTGGTTCAACGGACAAATCCGAACCTGCTTCCTCAGAATTGATATTCTAATAGGAAGTTGACCCCTCAAGTCTTCGTCCTCGACGCCGGCGGCCAGTACTGTCATTTAATCGCCAGAAAAGTTCGGGAAGCCGGTGTTTCCGCCGAAGTTCGGCCCAGTGAAACACCGGCCGTCCAACTAGCTTCCGCCCGCGCCATCATCATCTCCGGCGGACCCTCCAGCGTCTATGAACCCGGAAGTCCCACCATCGATCCCGGGATCCTCAACCTCTCCGGCACCGCCCTCCTCGGCATCTGCTACGGCCAACAACTCATGGCCCACCTTGGCGGCGGCCGTGTCGAACCCGGCCTCGAAGGCGAGTACGGCCTCGCCACCGCCCATCTCGACCCCCAAATCCCCCTGTTCGACGCCCTCGCCCAAGCCCAACAAGTCTGGATGAGTCACCGCGACCTCGTCGCCGCCGTCCCCCCCGGCTTCGCCGTAACAGCCTCTACCCCCACCTGCCCCATCGCCGGCATGGCCGACATAGCCCGCAACCTCTATGCCGTCCAATTCCACCCGGAAGTCGTCCACACCCTCAATGGACGCCGGATCCTCGACAACTTCCTCTTCGAAGTCGCCCACTGCGAGAAGGATTGGAACCCTACCGCCCAACTCGATCAACTCGAAGAACAGATCCGGCGCATCGCCGCCGCCCGCAACGTCTTCTTCTTCGTCAGCGGCGGAGTCGACTCGACCGTCGCCTACACCCTCTGCCTCCGCGCCCTAGGCCCCGACCGCGTCTGGGGAACCTACGTCGACACCGGACTCATGCGCGAAGGCGAAACCGAGTTCGTCGAAAGCATCTTCCGCTCCCTCGGAGCCACCCACTTCCACGTCGAGCACGCCCGCGAGCGCTTCCTCGACTCCCTCGCCGATGCCGTCGAGCCCGAGCAAAAGCGCCACATCATCGGCCAGAAATTCGTCGACGTCCAGGACGCCATCCTCAACTCCGGCCATTTCCTCAACGGCGACTGGATCCTAGGGCAGGGAACCATCTACCCCGACACCATCGAGTCCGGGGGTACGGCCAAAGCCGATCTCATCAAGACCCATCACAACCGCGTCGCCGGCATCCAGAAATTGATCGAGGAAAACCGGATAATCGAGCCTCTCGCGTCGTTTTATAAGGACGAAGTCCGCGCCATCGGCCGCCAACTCGGCCTGCCGCAGGAATTCCTCGACCGCCACCCATTCCCCGGTCCCGGCCTCGCCATCCGCTGCCTCTGCTCAGCGAAATGCGAGCCCGTCGAGAAGATCGGCAACGAAGGCTGGCTGATCCCCGTCCACTCCGTCGGAGTCCAAGGCGACTCCCGCAGCTACCGCCCCGTGATTGCGTTTGAAGGAATGCCCGAGCATGATGTCGCGACCGAAGTCATCAACCGCGTCGCCCGCGTCAACCGCGCCATCGCGATCGTCGGATCCCACGCGCCGATCGGTGAAATGAGCGTCCACACCGCGCATCTCACGAAGGATCGCCTGTCCCGCCTCCGCGCCGCCGACTCGACAGTCCGCCGCATCTCCCACGAATCCGGATTCGACCAAAAGGTCTGGCAATTCCCCGTCGTCCTGATCCCCCTCGGCACCCCGGATCGCCCGGATTCCGTCGTCCTCCGCCCGATCCACTCCGTCGACGGCATGACCGCGCAATCCGTCAAAATGGATCAACCGATCCTCGACGCCATCACGCGCGAATTATTAGCCCAAGAAGGAATCGCGTCCGTCTGCTACGACCTGACGCACAAGCCGCCCGCCACCATCGAGTGGGAATGACCAATCCGCTGATTGCCACACCTAAATAAGTGGGCGTCTACCATGCGATCGCTCACGCATCGACAAGTTTGGAAATCAAGGTGTAAGCTCAAGGTGAGGCAACGCCGGCTGTACCAACAATCGCCCATGCAAAAAAACAATCAGGATTCTGGTGTGGCATCGGCAGTGCTCTTGGGCTGATCCCGCCCAAACCGCGATCGTACCGGCTCTCATACCGTGGCGTTGATCTAGAAACGGCCGCCGTGAGCGATACCTTGCGCTTGGACTGGGGAGCCGTAATCGGGGACATTGCAAAGTCCGCCAGACACCTCGCAGAAACCTCGCCGCAAAATAGCTGAAGTTCAGTCAGCCGCGTCAGCGCGCCCAATTCGACCGCCAGCGTTCCTACTGCAATATGAACGCATAAGTCCCGCTTGGCTTGCGGCGATCGCAATGGTGGCAATCGGAGGCAACGCGTCGACTTCATCAGAGACGTCGCAATCAACTCGATCTTGGGCCGCCATGCAAACCAGGCAGTTCTCCTGAACGACAGAAGAGCAGATTGTTCCGAAGAGAAGCGAAGAGGCAAATAGCCGATGCTTCAGGGTCTTCTTTCCCATCCAACCCCACCACCCAGCGCCGGCGCGAACCGCTCCGGATAGAGGATCTCCGCCAGCATCTGCATCGACTCGACAACCCTCGGACCCGGCCTGTTCAAGTACTGATTCCCATCGAGCAGATAAACCTCGCCAGCACGCACCGCCCGCAACCCCGTCCACCCCGCACCGCGATCCTCGAGCCAATGCATCTCCGCCCGCGCCTGCGGCAACCCATATCCGCACGGCATCACGAGGATCACATCCGGATCGCTCGCCTCCAGATCCTCGAACGTCATCCAAGGCGAATGCTTGCCTGCGTCACCGAAAAGGTTGACAGCGCCAACCATTTCGATCAACTCCGGAACCCAGTTCCCCGCCGCCATGAGAGGCTCCTGCCACTCGATGCACGCGACGCGCTTCCGCGAAGAACCCCCGCTCATCGCCGCCATCCGCGCCCGCAGCGACGCAATCAACTCGCGCCCCCGCTCCGCAACCCCGCACCGGTCCGCGACGCGTTGGATGTCATCCCAAATATCCGCCAGCGAATTCGGCTCGAGCGCCACCACTTCAGGACGGCTCCGCATCGATTCACTCAGCGCCCGCTCGACATCCTCCATCGACACCGCGCACACCTGGCACTGCGTCTGCGTCACGATATGCGTTGGCTCTAGCGCGTCAAGCTCCCCCGTCAGAACCTCGTAAACCGACCCCGCCTCGGCAAGCGTCTCCCGCACTCGCGCATCGATCTCCTGGCTCGTCCCGTGGACATCGAACCTCGGCCGCGTCACCACCGGCAGGTCCACAACGGAACCCGGAAAATCGCACTCATGCGACCGCCCCACCTGGAACTCCCCGAGCCCCAACGCGTGTATGATCTCGGTCGCGCTCGCAATCATCGACACAATTCGCATAGGTTCTAAAACCGGCAACCCGCCACTTCGACCGCCGCTCGCAGCCGCTTCAAATACTCGGGCCTTCTCACCTCGACCGCCCCCAACTGCTCGGTCGCGCTCGTCACCATCTGCGTGTCGAACAACACGAAGCCCCGCTCCCGCAACCGCTCGACGACGCGCGCCACGCACACCTTCGACGCATTCGAAACCCTGTGGAACATCGATTCGCCCGCGAACAATCCGCCCACCGCGACGCCATACAATCCGCCCACCAGCTCGCCGTTCATCCACGCCTCGACCGAATGCGCCACGCCCGCCTCATGCAGCCGTATGTACGCGCCTATGAACTCCTCGGTGATCCACGTCGAATCCCCATCTCGCGGAGCCTCCGCGCATCCCCTTATCACCGCCGTGAAATCCCGATCGAACGTCACCTCGATGCGCCCGCGCCGCATCTCATACGCCAGCGATCGCGAGACATGAAACCGCTCGAGATCGAAAATCCCCCGTGGATCCGGCGACCACCAAGTAATCGGATCGACTGTCCAGGGAAAGATCCCGCTCCTGTACGCAAGCTCGAGCCGCGGAACAGACAAATCGCCGCCGATCGCCACCAGCCCATCGCTCCGCGCGCGCAAAGCGTCGGGGAACCAGATGCGGTCATCGAGGATCGCGACCATTCGCCCGCGCGCCCCTTACCGGCCCTCGACCTTCGCCACGGTCTGATTGTCGAACTCGTCCGCGACCCGCACTGCAACCGTGAACTCGCCCGTGGACGCCCCCCGATCGACCGCCAGCTTATACGACAGCTCCTTCGCATCCGACAACCGCGTCACCGGCTCCGCCTCCGTCCAATCGCCGCCATTGATCGAGTACTCCGCACGCACGATGTTCGACAGCCCATCCTTCGCACGAAACGCGACATTCACCTTGCCCGCGCCCGCGCTCGATGCAGTCAAGCCCACGATCTCCGGTGCCGCATTATCGACCAGGAACGGCTCACTCTCGAGGCTCGCGCTCTTCGCCTCTTCGGGGATGTTCGATGGCGAATCGCTCGCCGTGATCCTCACGATGTACTCGCCATCCGCGTACGCCGTCGAGTCCCAGCTCAGATAATGCTCGCGGATCTTATCGCGCAGCACCGTCCACGCACTCTCCTTCACCCCGCGGATCTCCACGCGAAATGTCAGCGTATCGCCGTTCTCATCGCTCGCCGCCCAACGCACTCCCGTAAATCCCTTCGCATAACTCAGTGTCGGAGTCGCCTCGGCCGCCGACGCCGCCGCGCCCGCGCCTCCGATCTGTGTACGCTTCCGTCCAATCGCAGGAAGGTTCAACGTCGACGGCGACGTCACCGCCGGAGCGCCTCCCGTCGAAATCACCACCGTTCCAGGGAACTTATAATTCGGCGGAGTCACCTCGACTTGCTCAATCACCGGCGCAATATTCTTTGCCTGGAATTTCAAATCGATCGCGTCAACATCCGGCGACGTTCCCTTCGACCCCGCCGTCAACTCGAGCTTGTATTGGATGAACCGCGCCGCCGGCGACTCCACACGCGCACCTGCGCCCAACGCCGCCCACGGACTCCAATTCTTATGCGCATCATTCAAATTCCCACTGCGCGTCTCGACCTTCAAACGTCCGCCGTTCTCACGCCCCTCATGCTCGAGCCGCCCCCAATACGTGAACGCCCCCGCATCCAGTAAATCGCTCTCGAACACGCCCTCATGCTCGAACTCCGGCCCAATCTTATACACCTTCGCAATATTCCCCGTCACCGCAAAAACGGCTCCCGTGCCCGAGCGCTCAGAAACCAATTGCGTCACCTGCGTCGGCTCGAGACTCGTCAGCAGCGTGTACCGCTGCAGCGAATCGAGCCTGTAGACGTTCCCGCGATTTCCCGTCGCAATCAACGGCCGCTCCGCGCTATCGAACGCGATCGAATATACGAGCTCGCTCCCGTGACTCCAAACGCGCCGTGCATAACCGTCCGCATCGATCCGATAAACTTCCGAACCCCCCGCCATCGTCGGCACCGGAGTCAGTGACGGACTATGATTCGTCGTCGCCGGCTTGATCACGATCGCCCCCGTCGCCGCCTGCGCCGCTGCCGGAGGAGGAGGAACAGCCGCCGCAGGGCTCGCGATCGGCCCCACTCCCGCCGCTCCCCGATTTCCCACCGCCGCCGCATAAATCACGCCGCTCTTTGAAACCGCCACCGCCGTGACTTCGCGCTTCGCCGTCTGCTGCAGCACGAATCCCTTGCCCGCCGCGGATACGCGCAGCACCAATCCGGAAGGCTCCGTTCCCACGATCAGATCACCGCCGCGGTCGACCGCCAATGATCGCGCATGCGACTCATCAGTCTCGAAGAACACACTGCCGCGCCCCTCAGGGCTCACGCGGAAAATCTGGCCCTTATCCCCCGTGCCCACGTACAAATCGCCATTCGCACCGAACACCATCGCCCATATATATCTGGATTTCGGATCGAAGAACACCTCCGGCTTCCCACCCTTGTGGATCCGATAAACCTTCCCATCCGGCGACGTCGCCGCATAGACCGTATCTTTGGAATCGATCGCGATCGCGTGGATCTCCATCCCTTCGAGCTCGGCCGCGACACTCGATTTTCCCGCCTTGTCGATCACGAACAACTTCGCCGATGTCCCCGTCGTCGAACCCCCGCCCGCGTAAAGATTCCCCTTCGAATCCTCCGCGCACGCCCACATATATCCAACAGAAGGATCGAGCAGCTCTTTCACCACCGGCGCCAGCGTCAAACGCCCATCGCTCCCGAGCGACAGCCGCTTCAGCGATCCCTTCTCAAAGTCGGAGTAATCCGTCTGCCGCCACGCGCGCGTCTCGACCGCACTTATCCCGAGGACCGTCACCAGCCCCATCCAGATCAATTTTTGCATTTTGGAAAAATATTCGTTCAATTACTACTAGCGAACTGTAAATCGCAGCGAATAGGCTCCGCTGACTACCTCATCGAGTTCGAGAGTCGTCCGTTCGTCAGCCGTCTCCGCGATGGCCGGCAGCATGCGGTTGCCGGTCCGTCCCGTCTGCATGACGTTCAGCACCGACCCCGGCAGGCTTGGCAGCGCCTTGTCCTCGGTAAACACCGTCGGACGGGGCTCGAGCAGCGACACGTACAACTTCGTATTCGAACGTTCCTGCTCGATCAGCGACACCGTCTGCGGGATGTTCAGAAACCGCCCATTGCCCAACCGCGACTGGATCCGGTCAAGCGTCTCTGCATCGCTCAACAGAATCCGATGCTCGCCTTTTGAAAGTCCCTCGGGCAGCTTCAGCATCACTTCCCGTTCGATCCTCTCACCGCGGAACGGCCGCAAATACACCTTCACCGGCACAGTCGCGCCAGGCTCGACATCGCTCACCGGCAGCCACGCCTGCTCGATCGCGAGTGTCCGCCGCTCGGGGATCAAATCGATCACCGCATCGACCCGCTTCAACTTCGGCATCTCGACCGAGTTGTTATACAGCCGGTTGAACTTCTCACCGACCCAACCCGCCAGCACCATCGGCGCCGGTGTCGGACCCTCGTTCGGAGCCTCCATCGTACGCAGATCGAAACTATTGTTGCCGTCCATTTCGATGTGGCTCTTGAACCTGTACGTCATATCATCGCCGAATTCATTGATCGAATTGATGCTGTCGAAAAGCGTCAGCATGAACAGGAACGGCGTCCATTTCTGGTGCACGAAAAACTGGAAGTGGAACGGCTTCTCGCTCTGCACCTTCCCATCGAGCCCATAGGATCGCACCGTCAACGACACCGGCACCGTATTGGCCTTCACGCCCAGCTCGCCCATGATTCCGCTGTGCCGGTCTTGCCTCAGCGCGCCAACGATTTCCGTCGCATTGCCCATCTTGTTCGGCTGGAACTGCGACGCCAGCACCATCAGGATCTCGCCCTTGCTCATCGGCATATTGAGCTGGCCCAGATTGAAGAACGGATGCCCGAACGCCAGTATGCGTTTGCCGTCGTTGTACGTCACCGTACCCATCCCGGTGACGCTCTTATCGCCCGAGACCAGCACGCCCGCGATCGTCTCGCCCGGCCGTAATGACTGCTTCCAGTCCGGAGCCAGATGGTCGCCCGACACCGATCCCGCCCCGCCGCCCTGTACGGCTTGCAAACCCATTTGCCGGAACATCGGACCGAACTGCTTCAGGGTCTCATCCGTGAATCCCGACAACGAAATCGGAGTCTCGATCGGAACCATCAACGGCTGCGTCCCCAACAGCGCCGGCGACGCACCCGCGTCGACCACCTGCCGCAATAAATCGCCCGGCACTTCGAGGCTCGCCCGCTTCACGTTCCCCGCCGCCAGCGGAGCTTTCGAATCCCCCGGCTTCGACGCATCGAGATCGTTGATCTCGAGCATATTTTCAATCGGCGTAATCCCGCAAATCGCTTCCGGAGAGAACACGCTCATCCGCAGCGCCACCGCGCCGACAAGCTTGCCGTCGATATAGACAGGGCTTCCGCTCATGCCGCCCGCGACGTTGGTGAACAACGCTTTGCCACCCATTTTCGCCAGAATAATGTCCTGTTTCGGACCCCACGCGTTCTTCCATATGCCGACGATCTCGATCGGTACCGCCTCGGCCTCGGTGCCGCTGAAGACGGTCCACGCCGTCGCCTTCATGCCCGGCTTTAAATCGGCTTCTTTAAAGATGCCAACCGGTCCAGCCTTCGGCTGTGCATACAATCCGAGCGTCAGCGCCACTGCCGTGGCAGTCAGTTTCCACATCATGTTAATTCGTTCCCGCCTCGCTCCGGCTTTGGGCCCCGTGGGCCTTGAACAACGGTAACCCATGCAGGCGCTCGCCCGTTGCCGCGTACACCGCATTCGCAATCGCCGGCGCCACGCCGACAATCGGAGTCTCGCCCGCTCCCGCCGAAGGCAAATCCTTGCGATCGACCAGCACCACTTCAATTGGAGGAACATCGCGGAACCGCGGCACGCGATACTGCGACAAACGCCCGTTCAGCAAACGTCCGCCTGCGAATTCAATCGCTTCGAACATCGCTCCGCCGATCCCCATCACCGTCGCACCCTCGACCTGCATCGCAAGGTGCTTCGGATTCACGATCGCTCCACACTCGAACGCGACAACCAAGCGCGTAATTTTCGGAAGCTTGCCGGCAGCCACCGGCGGCGCTACCTCGGCGCAGCACGCCACATAGCCGCCCTTCTCGAATCCGCACGCGATCCCGCATCCCGGTTTCGTTGCGCGGCCCCATTGAAACTTCTCCGCCGCCGCCGTCAACACCGCCTTCAACCGCGGATCGCTCATGTTCTTCAACCGGAACTCCAGCGGATCCATCTTCGCCAGATGCGCGAGTTCGTCCATCTGCACTTCGCGCGCGAAATGATTGGCAGTCGCCGCGAGTCCTCGATACGATCCCTGCCGCAGCGGCGACTCCGCATTGTGGAACTCAGTCCGCTTGACGCTCACGTTATACGGCGTCTGGATCCCCGACCCGCCTGAATTGTAGTTGTGAAAGTCCCACGCCGTCAGCCGGCCCGCATCATCAATCCCGCTGCGGACATCGATCACGCCCGCTGGACGGAAGTACGCCCACATGAACTCTTCCTCGCGCGTCCACACGAGCTTCACCGGCTTGCCCGCGGACTTCGCCAGTCGCGCAGCCTCAACCGCGCACTCGCCCGAATGCTTGCCGCCGTACCCTGATCCGGTGTCCGGCATCATCACATGAACGTCCGCCGTCTGTAGTCCGAATGCTTCCGCCAACTCATCGCGGACCCCGAACGGCACCTGCGTCCCGGTCCAGACCGTCAGCTTTCCATCGGACGACCACTGCGCGACCGACGCCCGCGGTTCAAGCGGAACATGGGCGATGTAAGCGACCGTGTACGTCTGTTCGATCTTTGACTTCGACTTCGCCAGCGCGACTTCGATATCCTGCCGCGGCTCGACTTTCGCACCCGCCTTGAGATCCCTGAAAATCGTCTCGCTCGAGGACTTCGCAGCAGGCGCTTTCCATTCAACCCTACAAGCCTTCGCCGCCGCAGCCGCCGCCGACGTTCCGCCCGCGACCACGCCCGCGAAATTTCCCTCGCGGACGACCTTCACGCCCGGCAGCTTTTCCGCCGGCGCCGCGTCGAACGATTCGATCACCGCGCTATATTGATCCGGCCGGATCATCCGGCCATACAGCATCCCGGGCACCTGCATATCAGACGCGTACTTGTGTCCGCCGGTAACGAACTCGCGTCCATTTACTTTCGGAATCGATTCGCCCCGAGGTTGATGCGGATGCACATCCTCGCCGATCATCGCCGCGTGCAGCACGCCCTCGCCCGCCGCATCGAATCGCAATGTCGACCAATCCCCAGGCGGCCACAACTTCCTCGCCGCCGCTGCCGCCTTCCTCAACACCGGAGCCATTCTCGGAGTCGTCATGCTCCCGAACGTCCCCATATCGTAAGGAACGCGCGCGGTATCTCCCATCACCATTTCGACTGAGGAGTGCGGCGCGCCCAACTCCTCCGCCACCGCCTGCGTCAGCGCCGTTCGCGAATTCTGTCCGACCTCGACCTTGCCCGTGAAGACGGTGACCTTGCCTGCAGTGCTGATGTGCAGCCAGCTTCCAACGTCCTGCGGCGCCGCCGGACCTCGCCTGCGCTGCGCATCCGCCCGGTCTAGAAAGGAGACGATGAGGATCCCCGCACCGAGAGTCTTGAGGAACCCCCGCCGGTCGAGTTCAAAACGGTACCGCGGTGCCGCTTTCAACTCGTACCGTTCCGGTTCGAGCTCGAAAACTCGCAGATCGATCACGCCGGCACCGCCGTCCGCAGTGCTTCTTTGACGCGAAGAAACATCCCACAGCGGCAAATATTACCCTGCATCGCCTCGAGGATCTGATCTTCGGTCGGATGTGGATGCCGCTTGAGCAAGGCTACGCCAGACATAATCATGCCCGACGTGCAGAATCCGCACTGAAACGCGCCCGCCTCGAGGAATACCTTTTGTAACGGATGCAGGTCCCCTTGGGCATCGGCCAAGCCTTCAATAGTTGTAATGGAGCGGCCCGCAACGCTCGCCGCTTTGAGCAGACAGGATCTTACAGGAGAACCGTCGACATGGACAGTGCAGGCTCCGCACTGTCCTTCGCCGCAGCCATATTTGGCGCCGGTGAGATCAAGCTGCTCGCGCAGTACTTCGAGCAGGGTAGTATCGGGCGCCGCATCGGCACTCCGCCGCGCGCCATTCACAGTCAACATCAGTCGCGCCATACCCTTACTCTAACTCTCCACGCAGCCCTCTGGTGGTGCTGGTGGTGGAAAAGTACCTTACGAGTGTGGCGGACGTCAGTCTAGAGACGTGCTGCCAGTTTTTCGACTTCGACTGCCACTTTCTCGTCACGCACTTCGAGCGGTGACACTGCCGCTTGCAACCATCCGTTCATTCTCAACAGGCTGGCCTGAAAGTTCAGCTCTTCGCGCACTTCATTGGGTAATGGATTCAACATGTCGCAATCTCCTCGAGCCGGTCGAAAATCCGGCCGTACTGAACCAGATCGGAGGAATGGTTCGAACCCTGTAGTTCTTACCGGCAAAATGTAACGCGAGGAGGAAGTGTACTGGAACTGTCTATTCTGTGGTTGGTTATAAAGGCTCGAGGACCGGTCGGGCGGGGGTCGTAGAGGACTGAAGAGGGATCAGGGTTGGTGAGTCAATTAGCGGAACTTCTATTGAGGGTCAACCTTGTTCCTCGAGCCTTTTAAATTGTCCTGACGCAGCTAACTAGAGCAACTCTGCTGCCAAACATGATTTAAGGTTTTGGAATATCCGGGGCGCGATTCACCGTCCCTGCCCTAGCTTCGGTGAGTTTGATGTTATGCGCCTCGAGTGTCTGCCCCGTGACTAGTTCCATCTGCGTCCGCGCCCTCATGTAATTCGCCATCGCCGAAACTTCGCCGCCCTCCGCCGTCGCCAGATCGCGCTGCGCCTGAATCACCAGGTAAATCGTCGACGCACCCAGGCTGAACTTCTTCTGCTCGGCGTCGAGCGCCAGAATCTGCAACTCGCGCGTCTTCCTCGCCGCCAGATATTGCGCGCGGATCTGCCGCAATCCGATCTGCGCATTCTGCACATCCACGCGGATCTGATTCATCTGCTGCCGCTCGCGCAACTGCGTCTGCCGCAGCGTCAGCGAGTCGCGCGTGTAGTCCGCCTGCGCCAGACGATTGCGCAGCGGAATGTTCAATTGAAAGCCGACCGAGTAGTCGGGATAGTTGCGCCGGAAAATCTGCGCCAGCACCTCGCCGAACCCTCCGACGAATCCCACGCCCGGCGCGATGAATCCCGGTTGCCCGACTCGTAAATAGTTCGGATCCCCCGCCAGCGCATTGTTCGTAATCGCCGCCAGCAGATCGAGCGTTGGCAGCAAGAGACTCTTCGATCCCGACAATCCAATGCGGCTCGTCTCAATACTCAGCTTCGTCTGTTTCAATTCAGGACGATTCTCGAGCGCCGTATCCATCAACTCCGGCAGCGGCCGGATCGGATCGTCCACATTAATCTGCAGCGAATCGGTCGGCACGATGCGCGCCGAATACACCGCCGCCGTCGCCGCTCCGCTGCGCGTCAGCGCGTTCTTGAGCACCGCCTCCTGCTGCAGGACGTTCGTCTCCGACACCGTCACGTCCTGTTCCCGCGACGCCATCTCCGCCTCCGCCCGGGCAACTTCAATCTTCGCGAGCGTTCCGACCTCGACCTGCTTCTTGTTGTCCTCGTACAGCTTCTCAGCGAGCGCCAGCGATTGCCGCTTCACCCGCAGGTCTTCGTTGAACGACACCAGATCCCAATACAGATTGACGACCGCCGAGACCGTCACGATCACCTGCTGCTCGAAGACGAGGTCAGAGACCTTGCGGTTGATCCTCGCAATGCGAATATTCCGCCCGTTCACCGCGCGTCCAAAGCCCTGCAGCAAATGCTGCGACAGCGCGACCGTCATTGCACCCTGGTTGTAAGGACCCAGCGAATTGACCAGGTTATTGGCACTATTGAACGTCTGATAGTTGTAGGAATAAGACGCGGTCGTGCCCGTCGCCCACGTCTCGCCTAAGCCCACGTTGACGTTCTTCGAGTCATACGAATAGTTCGAAACCCCAGCCGACGCCAGATTGTTTTCCGGATTCGATTTATGCAGCCAGTTCGCCGACGCCGTAAACAGCGGATCGAAACTCGGAATCGGCGATCCGATCTGCGGAATGACCGTGCCGCTCGTATTCGCGGACGTCAGCGACGTCGTCGAAGTCGTCGCCGCTCCGCCAGTCGGCCCCGTGCTCACCTGGCTCTCGACGCTCGTCGGACCCTGGCTGATGTTCGTCTGCACACCACGCAATCCACCGCCGGCTTTCGCGCGCAGCAGATCCGCATCGGCGATCAGCGGACCATAGCGCGCCACTTCAATGTCGATATTGTTCTCGAGCGCCAGCGCGATCGCATCCTGCAGCGACAGATAAATCTTCCCCGCGCGGATCAGCCCCTCGAGCCTTGGCGAATCCGCCATATTGATTGACGGGATCACGCGTCTCTTATACGGCGAAATGATCTTCCCCAGCAGTCCCGGAGCCGTCCACGCCGGCGGCGCCGCCGGATCGTTCAAATCCGCGCGTGTTTGCGCAGGCAGAATGGGGAGCAGTAATAAACCCGTCGAGACGCACGCCACCAGGCGCTGAAAAGCCTTCATGAACACACTTTCATACCGTTTTGCCTTGGGCACGCGAATCTTCTATCGTAGCTCATGATCCACGATGCTATCCTTTCCTCAGCAATGTCCCAGCCCGAATCCGTCCTGGATACCTTCCTTGAAACCGGCGCCTATCTGAAAGGCCATTTCCGCCTCACCAGCGGACTCCACTCCCCCGAATATCTGCAATGCGCCAAGGTCCTGCAGCACCCCGCGATCGCCGAACGTTTCGGATCCGCGATCGCCGAGCAACTGAAAGCCATCGATCCTCACATCGACGTGGTCGTCGCCCCCGCAATGGGCGGACTCATCATCGGCCACGAAGTCGCCCGCGCCCTCGGCACCCGCTTCATCTTCACCGAGCGCGACGTGGATGGAAAGATGACCCTCCGCCGCGGCTTCGCGATCACACCCGGCGAACACGCCGTCGTCATTGAAGACGTCATTACAACCGGTGGCAGTGGGAAAGAAGTGGTCGAAATCCTGACCCGCGAAGGCGCGGTCGTCTCCGCGGCGGCCTCCATCATCGACCGCAGCGGCGGCTCCGCCGACGTCGGTGTGAAGCGCATCGCCCTGGCGATTCTGGAAGTAAAATCGTATCCGCCCGAAACGTGCCCACTCTGCGCCGAAGGCCTACCGGTCGTAAAGCCCGGCTCGCGGAAATGAGTTCGCCCGCCCCGCCCGGTCCCCGCCGCCGCATCCGCATCACGATCGCCTATGACGGCGCCGACTACTCCGGCTGGCAAGTCCAACCCGGACTCCCCACCATCCAAGCCACCCTCGAAAAAATCGTGAGCGGCATCGAAGGCGCCGCCGTCCACGTCGGAGCCTCCGGCCGCACCGATGCTGGCGTCCACGCCCTCGCACAAGTTGCCGCCTTCGATCTCGACAATCCGATTCCCTGCGAAAACCTGCGCAAAGCGATCAACCGCCTGCTCCCCCCGGATATCCGGATCCTCAATGCCGAAGAAGTCCACGCGGGATTCAACGCCCGCCACGACGCCATTGCGAAGACGTATGAATACCGCATCTGGCGCGGCGAAATCTGCTCCCCTTTCGAGCGCCGCTACGTCTGCCATCATCCTTACAAAATCGACGAGGATCGAATGAACGTCTTGGCGCCCCTGCTCGAAGGCGAACACGACTTCACGTCCTTCGCCGCGTCGGATCATCGCGATCATGTGCAGAAGTCGAAGATCCGCACGATCTATTCCTCGCGCGGCGAATCGCGCGCAGACGGCCACTGGATCTACCGCGTCCGCGGTAGCGGATTTCTAAAACACATGGTCCGCAACATCGTCGGCGTGCTCCTCGAAGCAGGGAAGGGAAACGTCACGCGCGAACAACTGCTCGACCGCCTCGACCCCGAGAAAGGCATCCGCCCAGGCCCGACCGCGCCACCGCAAGGTCTGTTCCTCGAATCAGTCGAGTATTGATGACGACCCCGTCGCGATCAGCGACTTCGTCCATCCGCAAACCCGCTCGCGAATCAATCTTGCCTTCGGAAACAACGCGGCGACTTCCCTGGCCGTCAGCAGCCGAATGTCGTTCAGGTAGTGATTGAAATAAAACTCGCGCTCCGCCGCGCCGACCCGCGTGATCCGCGCCCACACCGTCACACGCGGCACGAGCGCGCGCTGCCAGGATTTCGGAAGCCAGTGCAGGAACGGCGTCCAAAGATGCTGCTCAACCGGAAACCAGCGGTTCGGCGTTTGCACCCAATACGCGCGCCCCACTCGCAAAATCTCCCGCGCGAACCGCGCCTGCGCCTCCGGACCTCCGACGTGTTCGATCACGGAATTCGAGAACGCGATATCGAAGGACTGATCGGCGAACGGCAGCGCGCAGCCATCCCCGAAAACGAGATGCCGACGGTCGTCATCCGTCTCCGCGGCGCGCGGCATGTTGAGGAACACGATCTGCGGACGAACCGCCCCGGCGAGCGTCGCCCAGATGCGCGGATTCCCCCCCACATCGAGGATCCTCGTCGCCGACGTCACGCGAAACTCCGCCAGGAATCGCCGCATGCGGCGCGAGCGAAACCAGCGGCTGATGCGATCGGCGGCCAGGGGCATCGTGGAAGATTCATGGTACTCAAGAAACGCCCCTGCGAGTCGATGAGATTCGAAGCGAGAGATGTCGATTATCCAAAAGCTGTTTGGGCGTGGCCAGGAAACCGAGTCCCTCCACGGGGAAATATATCGGCTGGACGTCGTCGAGGAACTGTTGCACGACGCGCTGCGCGCCTACCAGGGCCTAATCGATCTGGTGGTCGTGCACCTGCCGAAGGCCGCGCGCGAAATCGGCGCCGAGCACAAGAAACGCTTGAAGCAGATCCGCAATCTCCTCGACGCGAAGCCTTCGAAGGGCGTCATCAGCGACGTCCGCCAACAACTCGACAGCGCCATTACCAGCTTCGCCGGCGACCTTGATCGGCAGATCGGCCAGCAGGAAAAGGAAGCGAAACACGTCATGGCGATCGTTGCGGTTATGGCCGAATCGATGGCCGGACGCGAGAAGGAATACAACGTCCGCTTCCGCGGCATCGGCAAGAAGCTACGTGTGCTCGCGACCAGCAACGATCTGTCGGAGATCCGCCGCAAGCTCGAAGCCGAAGTCGCGCAGCTCGAGAAGTACGTGGACGACATGGCCCGCGATACCGAGTCCGCTGTGAGCCGCGTGCAGATGGAACTGCGCGACGTCCGCAAGCCCGAACCCGCGCCCGCGCATACTGAAAAGGCACCGGTGGAACTGCCCCCGCCAACCGGCCTCGGCACCCGCCAGGACGCCGAGCAGGCCATGGATTCCCGGCGCCGTCATGATCTCCGTTTTTGCGTCGCCCGCTTCAGCGTGGACAACCTGAATGCGATCGTGGCGCAGTTCGGCTCACCGGCCGCGGCAGGCCTGATGGAACAGGTCTCGAACCTGATCCGCGGCCGGTTTGAGGAACTGGACGTCGTATGCCGCTGGTCCGATCAGGATCTCGTCGTCGTTACCGACCTCGCCTTGCCCGAAGCCGCCATGCGCGTCGGCGACCTCGAGCCCGGCCTCGCCGGCCCTTACACGAGCGGCCCCCGCGAAGTGAAACTCCAATTGCGCACCGGCGTCATCGAGCGTCTACGCGGCGAGCGTATGCAAGATACCGTGCAACGCGTGGACACTCTAATAGAGCCCGCCCGCGCGGTTCCGGCCACCAGGAAATAACATGGACAGTCCTCAAATCCTGCGGGCCATCGTAATTGCGCCCGACGAATATCTGCGCGTCGCCTTCGAGGACGCGGCGTCTGAATCCGGCCGCGTGCTCGTATTGAAGTCCCTCGACCGCTACCCGGACGCCGGCGAAGCCGCAGCCGTCGTCCGCGCACACGCAGCGCAGGTCGTCTTCATCGACATCGCATCGAATCCGGTGCTGATTGGCCTCGCCGCCGAACTGCATCGCGCCATTCCAGGACTCGTCACTGTCGCGCTCCACTACACCGATGCCCTGACCGGCGAGCCTCTCCAGCAAGTCCTCATGGATCTCCTGCACGGCGGCGTCCGCGAGCTTCTCTGCGAACCGTTCGACCCCACGCTGTTCGTCCAGGCGATCGACCGGATCTCGAAGAACGTCCGCGACGTCGGCGATCAACAGGAACTCGGCGAGCTCTACGCGTTCCTCCCCGCCAAAGGCGGCACCGGCGCATCGACGATCGCGGTCAACACCGCCCTCGCCCTCGGACGCATCGGAGCCGGCAAGACGCTCCTGATGGATTGCGACATCAACTGCGGCGTTGTCCGTTTTCAACTGAAGATTCACAATGCGTTCTCGATTCAGGACGCGCTCGAGAAGGGCCCCCGCCTCGATGATGGAGCCTGGCCCGATCTTGCCGAGGCCTCCGAGCAAGTCACAGGCGACGCACTCGACGTCCTCGCCTCAGGCGGAGTGATTCCACGCTATCCATATCCGGAAGCGCACTCCCGCTCGCTCATCGAGTTCGCACGCCGCCGCTATCGAAGGGTGCTGCTCGACCTCTCCGATCAGCTCGAGGAGTTCGCCATCGGCATGCTCTCGCAATGCCGCCGCATCTATCTCGTCGTGCAGCCGGAACTCTCGACCGTCCACCTCGCCCGCGAAAAGCTGCGGTTCCTCAAGTCGATTGATCTCGACGATCGCGTCGAAGTCCTGCTCACGCGTTGGCGCAAGGATGCCGTGCTGACCCTCGCCGATATCGAGGGCGTCCTCGGAGTTCCCATCTCGCAGTCATTGTCGATCGATTCGAAAGGAACGTACCAGGCACTCCTGTCAGGCACCGGCATCGACGCGGCCTCGCATTTCGGCCGCGAAGTGCAAGCGCTCGCCTCGGGGATTTCGGACGCCGGCGAAAAGCCCGCCGCCTCCTCAAAGAAGCGCGGCATCGACTTCTTCTCCGTCCTGCCCAGCAAGTACTCGCTCTTCCATCCCCAGCGCTAAAGCAAAACGGGGCGCTTTCGCGCCCCTCGAAAATTTGGAAACAACAGAGACTTGGCGATGGTTGAATCAGTGTTCCGTTCTCTAGCCAGTCACCGTCTAAGGATCTCATCGGCGAACTCGAGCCCGTCTAGAGAAGAATCTACGCAGCAGCCTCGCCCGTACGCTCGACCCGAACCTTCGCGATCCGGTTCCGCTCCATCTCGAGGATCGTGAACTTCCGGTTCCCATACTCGATCTCGTCTCCGGGCTTGGGAATATAGCCGAGCTTGAACAGCAGGAATCCAGCCAGCGTCTCGAACCCGGCATCGCCCGGCAGCTCGATCTGATATTGCGTCACCAGATCGCGGATCGGAATCGTCCCTTCCACTTCCACCACCGGAGCCTCCGCCGGCGGCTGCGGCGGCTTGCGGTCATCGAACTCGTCCTCGATCTCGCCGAAGACCTGCTCGAATAAATCCTCTATGGTTACGAGCCCCGAGATCGTTCCGAACTCATCGACCACGAACGCCATATGCGCATGCGTCGCCCGCAGCTCGTCGATTAACGCCGGCAGCGGCTTGGTCTCCGGAACGAGTAAAGCCGCCCGCAAATAGCGGCGCAATTTGAACGGACGATCCGGACGCTTTCGCTCGTGCGCACTCTTACGCTCCTGCCACAAACGCAGCAGATCCTTATAATGGACGAGTCCCACCAGCTTCTCCGGACTCCCCTCATACACCGGCACGCGCGAGTATTTGTGTTCGCTTATCACCCGCAACACCTGGTCGAGCGTCGCCTCGACCGGCACGGCGACCATATTGTTGCGCGGCACCATGATCTCGCGGGCATAGATGTTATGCAGCTCGAGGATCTTCTGAATTGCGTCTTCCTCGAACGTCTCGAGGTGCCCCTCGGTGCGGCTAGTCGTGACGATGAACTTCAATTCTTCAGCCGAATGGCCGCCCGAGCCATGGCTCGACAAGCCGAGCTTGTTCGACAGCAGCTTCGTCGTCTGTTCGACGATCCACACGAACGGCGCGGAGATCCGCGAGAAGATCAGCATCGGAGGCGCCACCAGCACAGCCAAACGGTCCGCGCGGCTCAACGCCAGGTTCTTCGGCAACACCTCGCCGAGGATGATGTGCAGGAAGCTGATCAACAGGAACGCGGCCACTAGCGAGGCGGCATGCAGATATTGGGTCGTCGCAGGCGACATGATGGGATGCAACGCGTCGACCAGCAGTTGATAGACGGTCTCCTCGCCGGCCCAGCCCAATCCCAAACTCGCGAGCGTCACGCCCAGTTGCGATACCGACAACAGCCTTTGCGGATTCGCGAGCAAATCGAGCGCCAGCGCCGCACCGGCGTCGCCTTGCTCGGCGTGGGCGCGCAGCCTCGACCGTCTCACCGACACGAGCGAAACTTCTCCGGCGGCGAAAAAAGCGTTCACCGCCAGAATGAATAACAGCAGAAATAGACGGAATCCCATATTGGAATGAAAAGTCGCGCGTCCGGAAATGCCCTGACAACGCTACAATCGGTCAGTAGTGCAGCACTTTCCCCGGCTCGTCCGAACCCTCAATCTGAGCATAGCCGTTTTGGCGGTTCTGATCGCGGCGTTCTTATATATGAAAGTCTACGAGCCGCTTCCGACCGTAAGCGGATCGATCACCGCGCCCATCACCGGCGCCGCGGAGATCCGCCGCGATTCGCGCGGCATTCCGCACATCGCCGCCTCCTCGTCGGAGGATGTCCTGTTCCTCGAAGGCTACGCGATGGCCCAGGATCGCCTCTTCCAAATGGACGGCATCCGCCGGCTCGCTGCCGGTGATCTCGCGGAAGTCGTCGGCAAAGGAGCCCTCGATCTCGACATCGAAGCACGCCGTCTGCGCTTGCGGCGCGTGGCCGAAGATCATGCCCGCGCGATGCGCCCCGAGGATCGCGCCGTGATCGCCGCCTTCGCGCGCGGCGTCAATTACTTCATCGAGACGCACCGCGACTCGCTGCCGATCGAGTTCACACTGCTCGGCTATCAGCCCCGGCCGTGGACGATTGCGGACACGATCCTCGCCGGCCTGCAGATGTACCGGAACCTCACGACCACTTGGAAGCACGAGCTTCAGAAGATGACGCTGCTCGCGAGCGGCGATAAAGCTAAGGTCGAGTTCCTGTATCCGCCGCGCGCCGGAACTGAAATCTCGCCGGGCTCGAATTCCTGGGCGATTGCCGGCGCCCATACAGCGACCGGCAAGCCGATTCTCGCAAACGATCCGCACCTCGATTTCGCGCTGCCGTCGACATGGTGGATGGTCCACTTGACGGCGCCTGGATTGAACGTCGAAGGCGTGACGCTGCCCGGCATCCCGTGCGTAGTCATCGGTCACAACGACCAGATCGCCTGGGGCGTTACCAATCTCGGCTTCGACGTTCAGGACTTGTATGAAGAGAAGCTCCTCAACGGTGGATTCGAATATCAAGGCAAAGCAGAGCCGGGCCGCGTCGAGCGTGAGATCGTCGAGGTCAAGGGTCAACAGGCCATCGCGCTTGAAATCGTGGCCAGCCGCCATGGTTCGATCTTTCATTCGGAAGGCAACCGGATCTTCGCCCTTCGCTGGACCGCCGCTGAGCCGGGCCATTATGATTTTCCCTTTCTCGACTTGAACCGCGCCAAAAATTGGGATGAATTTCGCACCGCATTAAGACGATTTCCCGGCCCTGGTCAGAACTTCACATACGCCGATCGCGACGGCAATATTGGATATCAGGCTACGGGAGTGTTGCCGATCCGCCGCAATTTCACAGGCGATGTTCCTGCCAATGGATCCTCGGGCGAGAACGAATGGGATGGCTTTATTCCTTTCGATGATCTGCCTTCGTTCTTTAATCCCAAGGACGGTTTCGTCGTCACGGCTAACCAGAATCCATTTCCCGTCGACTATAAATATCAGGTCCATGGCGACTTCAGTCCGCCATATCGCGCGAATCAGATCCGCGCTCTTTTGAAGTCGCACGAGCAGTGGAAAGCCGGCGAAATGGTCACCGTTCAGAAGGACGTATACTCGCCATTCTCGCTCTTCGTCGCGCAGCAGACGGTCGCTGCATTCGATCGTGTGAAGCCGAAGAATCCTGCGTTACCGCCTGCGATTGAACTGCTGCGCGGATGGAATGGGCAGGTGGAGAAAGGGACTCCAGCGCCTTTGGTGGCGGCGTTGCTGTATCAGTCGATCAAGAAGGCCATGGTCGATTCCGCCGCGCCCGGCAAGGTCGAGATCTATCAGGATCAGATGTCGCCGGTCGTGATCGAACGTCTGTTGCGCGAACGTCCGGCTGGATGGTTCAAGAGCTACGACGACATGCTGATCGCGGCGCTCGGCTCTGCGATCGAGGAAGGCCGCAAGACGCAAGGCAGCGACGTGCGCCGTTGGGACTACGGACGTTATAACGAACTGAAGCTCGTGCAGCCCGTGCTCGGGCACGTAGGCGACAGCGTTCCGCTGATCGGCGAGTGGTTGAACTCGATGATTGGCAGCTACGCGAACATTGGGCCCGTCGAAATGAGCGGATCGTCGACCACAGTCAAGCAGACGACGCGCCGCCTAGGACCATCGATGCGCTTCGCCGCGGACTTGTCGAATTGGAATCAGTCGCTGATGGGACTGACGGTCGGCGAATCCGGCCAGATCGGCTCATCGCACTATAAAGACCAGTGGCCGGTTTACTATTCGGGAACGAACACTCCGTTCGCGTTTGAGCACGTCGACGCCTCGAACGTCCTGCATGTGACGCGCCAGTGATGCGGTAGCCTGTGTAGGATGACGACCTGCCTCCGCATCGCTCCCGCTCTTCTGATTGGTGCTACGCTTCTCGCGCAACAGAGCTCAACGCCGCCCAAACAACTGCCGCCGTTGCGGGAACAGGCGGAGATTGAGCAACAGTGGCTGCAATTGCGGCTCGATCGCAATCTTCCCAAGCTCATGCGCAAGTACGGCGTCAAGATGTGGATCGTCGATGCCCGCGAATACAACGAAGATCCGGCGTTCTATTCGCTCGTCTCACCCACGATGTTCGCCGCGCGCAGGCGTACGATTTACGTCTTCTTCGATCGAGGCGAAGAGAAAGGCGTCGAGCGTCTCGCACTCGGCGGAGGATCGAATGGCGGACTCTACACCGTCTACCGGGACACCTCAGGCGCGGCACGCGAAATCTACCTCGACAGCCAATGGAAGCTGCTGCGCAAGCTCGTCGACGAGCGTCAACCGGCGACGATCGGCGTCGATATTTCAGAGACGCATGCCTTCTCCGATGGCCTCAGCGCTGGCGAGTGGGAACAACTGCAACAGGCGCTCGGGCCGGAAAATCTGAAGCGCGTGATCCGCGCCGAAGGGCTGCCGCTCGACTACATCGCGACCCGCGTTCCCGAGATGCTGCCGACGTATCGCCAGATGATGGAGATCGTCCACGACCTGATTCACCGCGCTTTTTCGAATGAAGTCATCACGCCGGGCAAGACGACCAATCAGGACGTCGTGTGGTGGCTGCGGCAGCAGGTGAACAATCTCGGCTATGGGACCTGGTTCCAACCTTCGATCCGCGTGCAGGGTCCGAACCGCAAGGATGTCGATGTGCTCGACGAGGACGCTGCTATCGTCATTGAGCGCGGCGACGTCCTGCACGTCGACTTCGGCATTACCGCGATGCGGCTCAACACCGATACGCAGCATATGGGTTACGTGCTGCGGCAGGGTGAGACGGAACCTCCTCCGGGCATACGCAAGGCGCTCGCGAGTACGAACCGTATGCAGGATCTGATGCTCGAGGAGATGCGTCCGGGGCGCACCGGGAATGAGGTCCTCGCGATCGTGCTCAAGCGAATGAAGAGCGAAGGCATCAACGGCTCGATCTACACCCATCCGATTGGCGACAACGGCCACGGAGCGGGTCCGCTGGTCGGATTGTGGGACCGGCAGCAAGGCGTCCCCGGACGCGGCGACGTCGTGATGCTTCCGAATACGTGGTTCTCGATCGAGCTATCCGCGCGGACGCCGGTTGCAGAATGGGGCGGGCGCGATCTGTGGGTGGGTCAGGAAGAGGATGCTGTGCTCAACGAAGCGGGCAAGCTCGAATGGGTGCTCAGGCGACAGACCGAATACCATTTGGTGCACTGAGTACGGCGAACGATAGTTCGATCTCGTCGCGATAGTCGATCAGGAACGTGTCGCGCATCGGGGCGCATCCCGGACTCGGATAGAGGATCGCGAACAGGCCGGCGGCCTCAGTCGGGCTTAGGCCCGGCGAGATACGAGCCAGCGCATGAGCGCGTGTCCGCACGCAGGAAAAGCACTCCACCCCCAGCTTGATGCAGACTTGAGGCGAGAGCGAGGAACACGGTTCGTTCATGTGCTTCCGATTATGGATGGCCCCGCCTCAGGTTCGCCAGACCAACTAAGGGGTCATCCGCCGGCTCTTTTGAGGGGTGTGGATAAGACTGTGCAAAATCCGTTGAAATGCCGTGTACGTCGTGTGGAATTCAATCTTTCGACTGGAGCATACGCAGGCCGTTGAACGTCACAAGCAGTGTGGCCCCCATATCCGCGGCTATCGCCATCCACAAATTTGCCATCCCGAAAACGGCGAGCGCGAGGAAGGCCAATTTCGAGCCGATCGCGATGGCGAGATTCTGTTTAACGACGCTGAGGGTGCGCTGGGAATGGCGCATGAGGAAGCCGAGGCGGGCGGGATCCTCGCTCATGACGATGACGTCTGCGGTCTCCATCGCGACGTCGGTGCTGCGCTTGCCCATCGCGATTCCGACGGTCGATTCGGCCATGGCCTGGGCGTCGTTGATGCCATCGCCGGCCATGGCGACGACGTGATACTCGTGCTTGAGGGCGCGTATGTGGGTGACTTTATCGTCAGGGAGTAACGCTCCATAAGCGCGTCCGATGCCGGTCGAGCGGGCGGCGGCTTCGGCGGTTTGTTGGTTGTCGCCGGTGACGATGGCGGATTCGACGACTCCGGCACGCTTGAGCGCGGCGACTGCATCGACGATGCCTGGGCGGAGCTGATCGGAAAAGACGATCAGTCCGAGGACGCGATCGGCGGCGCCGACGAAGGCGACGGTGTTGCCTTTCGATTCCCACTCGGCGGCTTGCTTGACGTTCGAGTCGACGCCCGCTTCGTCGAGCAGGCGCGAGTTGCCGATCCAATAGCGTTCGCCGTCGATGACGGCTTCAGCTCCGCGGCCGGGGAGGGCGCGGAAGTTCCTGGGTAGAGTTCCAATGAGACCGGCGGCACGCAGGACGGCTTTCGCGAGCGGATGCTCGCTGCCGGTTTCGAGTTGTGCGGCGATCGCGAGGACCTCGGCGGCCGTAAGTTCGGCGAGCGGTTCGACGGCGACGACTTCGGGCTCTCCGGTGGTGACGACTCCGGTCTTGTCGAAGGCGAACGCTCTAATTTTGCCGGCTTGCTCGAGGAACGATCCTCCCTTAATCAGGACTCCTGAGCGAGCGGCCGATGCGAGAGCAGCGGCGATCGTTACGGGCGTCGAGATGACCAGCGCGCAAGGGCACGAGATCAGTAGGACCATCATGCATTGGTAGAGTGCGTGATCCCAAGTCCAATTGAATACGAACGGACCGGCGAGGAATGCGATGACGGCGAGTCCGATGACGAGGGGCGTATAGATGCGGGCGAAGCCTTCGACGAATTGTTCGCTGGGTGCGCGGCGCGATTGCGATTCCTCAACCATCCGCACGATGCGGGCGAGCGTCGTATCAGCGGCCGCGGAGCTGGTTCGTATGTCGAGGAGGCCGTCAGTATTGAGCGTACCTGCGTACACGGAGTCGCCGGATTGCTTGAACACGGGGATCGCTTCACCGGTGATCACGGCTTGATTGACACCTGCGGCGCCGGTCGATACGTGGCCATCCATGGGGATCTGTTCGCCGGGACGGACACGGACGAGAGCTCCGACGGAGACGTGGCCGACGGGCATCTTGTGTTCGTGCAACGCGGCCTCGTCGTTGTCGCAGTGATGCTCGCCGCAGCAGGTGATCTTGAGCTCCGCGCCGCGGCCGTGCAGGACACTCGCTTCCTTGGGAGCCTGTTCCATCAGGGCTCCGATGGCATTGCGGGCGCGTTCGACGCTCCAGATCTCGAGCAGGTTCGCGATGGAGAAAAGGAACGCGAGGGTTCCTCCTTCGGTCCACTCGCCGAGGTAGCAGGCGCCGGCGGCGGAGACGCACATCAGGACGTTCATGTCGAATCGCAAGGCGCGCAGGGAGGCGATCGCCTTGCGGCCCGTGTAGATTACGGCGAGGGCGATGGCGGCGAGCGAGAACGCGATCATCCACGAGCGGGCGCCTTGATGCTCGAAGATCATGGCGGCGCCGACCGAGAGTCCGCTGATGGCGGCGGTGGCCCAGCGCCCTTTGGACGAAGGGTGCGGAGCGTCATCCTGCCAGAGTTCGGCTTTCATGCCGGTGGCTTCGACGCGGCGCATCATCTCTGTGATCGAGATGCGGGCGGGATCGTAGCTGGCGGCCATTCGTCCGCGAACGACATCGAATCCGAGTTCGCGCATGCCGGGGGCATCGGCGAGCTGGGCGCGCAGAAGTTTGACTTCCTGCGCGCAGTCGAGACCGCGGATTCTGAAGGTGGTTTCCATGTTCGTTTATGAGGCCCAAAGACGGGCGGCTGTGCGGTAGGTTTCCGCATGCACCGCGGCGGACAGCTCGATCGGATCGGAATATCCGCCTCCCATAGTGATGATAGTGGGGGCTCCGAAGTTTCGGCAGGCGGTGAGGACGAGGCGGTCGCGTTCGGCCAAACCGGGGGCGGTCAGGGACATGCGGCCGAGGCGGTCGGAGGCGAGAGCGTCCACACCGGACTGATAAAAGACGGCCTGCGGGCGGAAATCAAAGACGAGCGGTAATGTTTCGGTGAGCCGGCGGAGATATTCGGTGTCGCCGGTGTGATCCTCGAAGGCGACGTCGATTTTCGAAGTCTGCTTGCGGAAGGGAAAATTGTTTTTTCCGTGGAAGGAGAGGGTCAAGACGTCCGGGTCTGTTGCGAACATTTGAGCGGTGCCATCGCCCTGATGGACATCAAGGTCGATTACGGCGAACCGGGTGAGGCCGTGGTGCTTTCGCAAGGCGTGGATCGTGATGGCCATGTCGTTCCAGACGCAGAATCCGGCGCCTTCCGCGTAGAAGGCGTGATGAGTGCCGCCGGCGAGGTTGCCGCACCATCCTTTTTCAATGGCGATCTGCGCCGCGGCGAGGGTGCCCCCGACGGAGGCGAGGGTGCGGTCGACGAGTCCGCGAGACCATGGAAATCCGATGCGGCGCATGACGTTCGCGTCGAGCGTGCCGGCGATGAAGCGCGAGACGTATTCGGGATCGTGGGCGAGCATGACGGTCTCAGAGTCGGCGAGCGGAGCGCGTTCAAATTCGAAGCATCCATCGGGGGCCAGCAAATCGCGGGTGAGGCGATATTTCCGTGTGGGGAACTTGTGGCCATCCGGGAGGTTGAAGGAATGATGGTCGCAATAAAACAGCTTGTGCATCTTGGCGGACAATCACGATGTTAGCAGGCGTTGCCTAGCCGGTCGATTGATTCAGGCGGATCTGGTTCCAGGTCTCGATGAGCGTCCTCTTTCCGGTGGTCGAGCGGACCTGCTTGTGGACGAGGGCGGTCGAAACGAGCGGAGGAATGTCGGGCAGCGGAGCATCCTGAGTGGCGGCGAGCGTTGCGCGGTAGGCGAGTTCCGTTTGCATATTCCGCAACTCGGCTACGGCCTTGAAGAAGGCGCGCTCGGACCTTTGGAGGAACTGGCTGACGGCTCTGAGCGCGGGCGCGGCGGGTCCGGATGCGAGGAGGATTTTCGCCTCTTCGATGCGGGCGATGCGGATGTTCCAACTCGCGTGCAGGATCTGGCCGAAGAGCAGACGCTGGATTTCGCCGGAGGGGCGCATGTCGAGGAAGAGTCCGGCGAGGAAGCGGTTGAATTCGTGGATTTCGTGGGGACGAATAGCGAGCTGCGATTCGTCGATGCCGTGTTTGCGGGGGTCGAGGTCCGTCATAGCGCTTTTAGAGTAAGCGCGGCGGCGTGCGGGGGCGCGGCGTTTTGCGGGTGGCGGATTCCGGGAACTGATTGAGGGGATTAGGGATGCTGACTTGCAAAAATATTTTCGGGGGACGTGAACGGCGATTATTCGGGAGTGGGGTCCGCGAAGACATCGTGGAGGCTGGGGGCGCCGTGGACCCGTCCGATCCACTCCTCGAGCTCCTCCTTCGAGGCGTTGGCTATGCGCTTCCGCAGCCCGTCAGGAAGCGGGCCGAAGGCGCGCTCTAGTTGGGTTTTTAGGATCCTCTCCTGGGCGATCTTGTAGGTCAGGCTCTCCGTGATATCGAGGTGGAAGGGCATGCGGTCGATCTCCTCTGTGGCTATTATCTCGAATCGGCGTAACTGGGACAAGGTTCGAAGGTGCTCCACATTCTCGAGTAGCGCCTTGTCGGACAAATGCCTCCACGACGCCAGGATGCGGCGGATCGTCGTTCGTGGATCTGCCGAGCCGCACAGCAGAGCCAGGACCCGCTCGGCATCGTGCGGCGAATCCAGGAAAACGTCGGCTTCAATTTGCCGCATATCTAGAATTTCGTACGTATAGTGCAGGCCCGCGGTGCGGATCTCACGCCTCATCTGCAGCGGGCTGTTCCCGAGGTAAATGACCACCTGGACAACTTCGGAATCTTCCCATTGTTCCTGAATCGCGCCGAAATAATGGAAGCAGCGCCAGTGCATCCGGGGATCGTTCGTGAGCTGGAACTCAAGATGTAGGATCTTCCCGTCGGAGAGTCGCGCGATGACGTCCGCTACCATTTTGGGGCGCGACGGGAATTCGACGCTGAGATATTCCGCGACTGGAGCGCATTTCAAAGCGCGCAGCATCCCGGGCATGGCGTCGAAAAAAATCGTCTTCAACAGGTTGTCGTACTTCACCTGCTGTATTAGTGCGATGAAGCCGGGAAAATTCTCACTTCGCGAATTTGAATCCGAGACCGGTTGCGTAAATCACGTCGTTGCGCTTGAGTCCGGCGGGAGGATTCGTGAGGTAGTGGTCGCTCGTCGAGGCGTTCCAGGTGAAATACTTCGTGACCGTGAAGCTCATGGTGAAGTCGGCGTCCTGGCGGAATTCGCCGGTGTCGGTGACGTCATTGAACATGCGGTAACTCTGAGTGATTGCCAGTTTCTTGTGGGGCTTCCATCCGAGATTGTCGCCCCAGTAGACCTCGCCGAGGCTGCGTGAGAAGGCGTCCATGGCGGAGGTTGGAGAGAAGGACTCGTGGTTGTAATCGCCGCCGGCGGTGAGATCGAGGAAGCCGCGCTCGGCTTTCCATGTGTGGACGCCGAGTCCTCCGCCGAAGATGGAGCGCAGGTTCAGATTCTGGAAGCGGTCGTGTTCGTAATCGTTGACCAGAGACGCGTACAGCCGGCGCTTGATGTTGCGATTGTAGGCCCAGCCTCCGCGAACGGCGGAGGCGGTTTGGGTGGCGATGCCGCTGACGGTGGCTCCGGAGCGGATGAGGTTGAAGTGCGCGACGATCTTGTCGTTGTTGGTGGCGCGAATGAAGGTGACGGGAATCGTGAAGGTATGCGTGGTCGAATTACCGGAGGTTCCGGCGAAGCCGATGCTGCCGGTCGTGACCCATAGGTCGGTGAGCTTGGGATGCAGGAGGCGCAAGTAGGCCTTTTGCTCGGCTTCATCGCGGATGGCGACGACATCCTTCGGCGCGATGGTTTCTGGGCCGGCTTTCGAAGCGACGACTATCTTGTCGCCGGGGGCCGTCGAAATGGGGCCTTCGATCGATTTCTTGCTCGGCGCCACGACAACTGTGAGAGGCTTGTCGGATTTGATGGACGCGATCTGATCCCATTGCACGATGACGGTGCCGAAGCTGGCGGACTTCACTGTGAGCTTGGCGGCGTCCTTCTTGACGATGGCTCCGGTGACGCGGTCGCCGTTCTTCATGATGATCTGATCGGCGTGCGCGGGCGCGGCTGCCGCGGCAAGTAGCGAGGCTAATAAAGCGAGTTGGTAGAGGAGTCGCAAGTCCCAGGTTAGGGGTGGGCGAGATCCTGGTTGTCGATAGAGCGCACGGGAAATGTCATGGAGTTGTGTAGATCCGGGCCATCACCCCCGGGCTGCGAGTGCCATTTGCTCGGCGGCTTCCGGGATCGGCTGGAAGCGGACGCTGACGAGCTTCGACACTCCGGGCTCTTGCATGGTGACGCCGTAGAGCGACGCCGCGACTTCCATTGTGCGCTTCGCGTGCGTGATCACGACAAACTGAGTCTGAGACGACATCTCCTTCAACAGATTCGTCAGGCGGACGATGTTGGCTTCGTCGAGCGGGGCGTCGACTTCGTCGAGGACGCAGAAGGGGCTCGGCTGATATTTGAAGATCGCCATCAGCAGGGCCATCGCGGTCAGCGATTTTTCGCCGCCCGAGAGTAGTAGGACGTTCTGCAGCTTCTTGCCGGGGGGCGAGGATACGATGTCGATGCCGCAATCCGAAAGATTCGATTCATCCGTGAGACGCATTTCGCCGACGCCTCCGCCGAAGAGGACTTTGAACATCTCGCGGAAGTGTACGTTGATCGCTTCGAAGGCTTCGACGAAGCGCTTGCGGGATTCGCCATCCAGATCCTGTATCGCCTTCTCGGTGTCCTTGATCGAATCGAGCAAATCCTGGCGTTGGGTCGAGAGGAATTCGTAGCGTTGGCTCGCTTCCTCGAACTCCTCGAGGGCTTGCGGATTCACTGGGCCGAGGTTGTCGATCTTGTGCTTCACCTCTTTGTATTTCGCTTCGGATTCCAATAGGACTTCGGGGGCGATTTCGGTGTCGTCGCCGGCGGTGAGTTCGGCGGGCGTCGCGTTCAACTCCTTCGCGGCGGTCTCTTCGAGATACTTCATCTCGGCTTGCTTCCGGACGAGTTCGAGTTCCGTACTGGAGCGGCGCTCTTGCGCGGATTGGGAATCGGCGCGGAGTTGCTTCAACAGTTCTTCGGAGGCAGTCAGGCTCGTGCGGAGTAGTTCTTCCTTCGACGCGAGCTCTTGCACGATCGCGGATTTCTCGGTGATGAAGCCGGCGAGTTCCGCGGCGCGGGCGTTGAGGGTTCCGTTCGAATCGGTCAGTTGGGCGCGGTTGACGCGCAGGCGTTCGAGCTCGGCCGCGAGGGAGGTTTTGCGCTGGGTCGCTTCGCGGAGTTGATGATCGAGGCGCGAGGTCGAGGACTGCTCGTTGCGGCGGCGCTCTTCGAGTCCGGCGAGGTCGGCGCGCAGGGCGGCGTGCTCTTCCGAGAGCCGGTTCATGTTGCTTTGCAGTTCACCATGCTCGGAGCGTAGGGCTTCGAGATGCTGCTCGTGTTCCGTGCGGGCGGCTTCCCTCTCGACGACCAGCGCGGAGTTGCGAGCCTGTATGTCGGCGGAGCGGGCGCCTTCCTTTTGCAGACGGTCGAGCTCGAGACGGGCGACCGAGAGGCGATGGCTCGAGCGCTGATGCTCGTCCTTCATCTTGCGGACTTCCTGATCGAGGACGAGGGCGTCCTTCTCTTGCACCTGCTGTTGATGGCGGATGCGTTCGAGCTCTTCGGAGAGCGACTGCATTTCGGATTCGAGCGCTTCGAGGCTGGTCGAGGTTTCGTTGACTTCGCGCTGGCGATGCTCGACGAAATCGGCGAGCTCGCGGAGTTCGCGCTTGAGGGCGAGAGGTCCGCTGGTGGACTTCTTTCCTCCCGTGACGGCTTGGCCGTGGAAGCTGATGCCGTCGGGAGTGAGGAAGTACGAAGACGGATGTGCGGCGGCGAGGTCGCGCGCGGTCGAGCGGTCGCCGACGAGGAAGCAGTTGGCGAGGCGCGGAAGGATTTGCGCGGGGGCTTGCGTGAGTCCGTTGGTGAAGCGCAGGACGTCCGCGAGGCTTGCGACGATGCCTTCGTGCGCGGGGCGGTCGGCGAGCGGGCTGGGCTGGAATGTGGAACCTGGTTCGACGAGGAATGTGGCGCGGCCGTCGACGCCGGTGCGCATGAGCTCGACGCCTTGCTCGGCGTCGTTCCAATCGTGGACGACTACGTACTCGAGTTCCTCGTGCAGGAATTCTTCGATGGCCTTTTCGTGCGTGCCGGCTCCGGAGGGATCGGCGACTTCCACGAAATCCGCGAGGACGCCGACGGGTTTGAAGCCGAGAGCCTTGCCGGCCTTGATGTCCTTGAAGAGGCGCTTGACGGAGTCGGTCGTGTAGGAACGGTGCGAGATGACTTCTTCGAGAGAATCGCGGCGGGCGCGCTGACGGGAGAGCTCGGTCTTCAACTGATCGAGCTTGCGGCGGAGGTCGCCGGCGAGCTGCTTGCGCTGGCCGAGATCGGACTCGACGGACTTGCGCTGATCCGCGAGGGATTGCAGTTCGAGCTGGCGCGCGGACATGCGCGTGGAGAGGTCGGATTTGACCTGCTCGAGGCGCGTGAGATCGGCGACGGCGGTTTGCTCATCGTTGCCGATGCGGGCCTTGTCGCGCTCGACTGAGGATAGATATTCGGCGACTTGCGCGAGCTGATTCTTGAGAGTCGACGCTTCGCCGAGCAGCTTCAGCACGGTGTGGCGGGTGTTCTCGATGATCTGCTCGCGGTTGCGGATCTCGTTGCCGAGGAGGTCGCGCTCGCGGCCTTTGGTCGTGAGTTTATTGCGGGCGGCGTCGGTCTGGCGGTTGAGTTCCGCGAGGGCTTCGGTCTGGGTCGCGAGATCGATTTGGAGTTGAGCGGCGCGATCTTCAATCGATTTCGTCTCGGCTTCGCCATTCGTCAGGCGTTCCTCGATGGTTGCGACCTGCTTCGATTGCAGCTCGAGTTTCGAGCGGGTGCGTTCGGCTTCGAGCTTGGCTTCGGAAAGATGGGCACGCTCGGCGGTGAGGGCTTGCTCGGTCGAGTAGAACTGTTCCTGTTGGGCGGCTTGCGTGCCTTCCTGTTCGCCGACTTGGGTCGAGAGTCCGCTGAATTCGTCGGAGGCGAGGCTGAGCTCGAGGGCGAGCTTGGTGGCGTCGCGCTCGATAACGCGATAGCGTCCGCTGATCGCGGTTTTGAGATGGGCGATCATCTCGGTGCGGAGTTCGTCGTAGCGCTTGGCCTTGGCGGCCTGGCGTTTGAGGGAATTCACCTGGCGTCCGACTTCCTCGAGGATGTCGAAGACGCGGGAGAGGTTCTGCTTGGCGCCTTCGAGTTTGGCTTCGGCGAGACGCTTCTTGGTCTTGAATTTGGTGACGCCGGCGGCTTCCTCAATGATGGCGCGGCGGTCTTGGGGCTTGTTCGAGAGGATCTGGCCGATGCGGCCTTGCTCGATGATGGCGTAGCTTTCCGGGCCAAGGCCAGAGCCCATGAAGAGATCCTGGATGTCGCGGAGGCGGGCGATCCGGCCGTTGATCATGTACTCGCTCTCGCCGGAGCGGTAGAGGCGGCGGGTGATGGTGATTTCGCCGTGAGCATTAAAGAGGATCGCGCGTCCTTCGAGGGTGCCGATGCCGAGGGGGGCGTGGGTGGCGGGGGCGGGTTCTGTGGCGGCGGCTTCGGTGGCGACGATCGGCTCGGCGGCCGCGGGTTCGTGGTAGCCGTTCGAGTGGCCGTTATTATGTCCGTTACCATTGCCGTTGCTGTGGCCATTGCCATTGCCGTTCGACTCGGCGATGGCTGGCGGGGCTTCGATGATCTCGTGCTGCTTCTTCCAATCCGCGAAGTCGGGGTCGAACAGGGTCATCGTGACGGAGGCGAGTCCGACGGGGCGACGATCGCGGGTGCCGGCGAAGATGACATCCTCCATACGGCTGCCGCGGAGGGATTTGGCGCTTTGCTCACCCAGTACCCAACTGATGGCATCGCTCAAGTTGGACTTGCCACAGCCGTTGGGGCCGACGATGGCGGCGATGCCGGCTCCGGCGAAGCGCATTTCCGTACGGTCGACGAACGATTTGAAACCTTGAATTTCGACTCGCTTGAGTTTGAGCACAGTTGGATATCCTTTCCACTCGCCTGGGGTGAAGCAGGCGAGGACACAAGGTTATCTTAATCGCGTTGGAGGCCGAAGTAAAGCGTGTCGACCACAGGATTCTGTGGTGTTTGTGTGGATAACACTACATGATGTGGTGTCGAAGATGAAAGTCGTGGTTCTCAAGGGGTGTACGGGACCTTGCTCGACCGATGGTTGAGGTATTGGTTGTTATCTGATTGAAATAGAAGCTTAGAATTGTTCGAGTGTGCGCAGGAGCGCCTGGTTCTCTTCCGGCTGGCCGATCGTGACGCGGAACCAGGTCGGATCGAGGCCGGAGTATCCGGCGAAATCGGCGACGTAGATGTTGGACTTGCGCAGGTGGGTGGCGACCGCTTTTGACGTGCGATTCAGGGGCGCGGCGGAGACGAGGAGGAAGTTGGTCGCCGAGTTCGCGACGTGGTAACCGAGTCCTTTGAGGGCGGTCGCGAGGAGGGTGCGCTGGGCGATGACGTCCTGGATTTTTTGGCGGGCCCATGCCACGTCCTCGATGGCGGCTTCGGCGGCGGCTTGGGCGATGCGGTTCACGGAGAAGGATTGGGCGACGCGCATCAGGTAGTCGCTGAATTCGGCGGAGGCCATCGAGTAGCCGACGCGGAGGCCGGCGAGTCCGAAAGCTTTTGAGAAGCTGCGCAGGATCATCAGGTGCGGATATTGGGGGAGCAGGTCGACGACGGTTTCGCCGAGGAATTCGTGGTAGCACTCGTCGATGACGACCAGGAAGTCCGCGCGGTTGAGGATGTCGATGAGCTCGGCGCGGGGCACGGGCGTGCCGGTCGGATTGTTGGGATTCGCGATGTAGAGGACCTTCGTGCGCGGCGTGACGGCGGCGAAGATCGCGTCGAGGTCGAGGGTGAAATCCGGCTTGCGTTTCGGGTAGACGCAGACGCCGCCGACGGATTGGGTGGTGGTCGCGTAGTAGAAGAAGCTGGGGGCGGGGATGATGACTTCGTCGCCGTTCGAGAGAAAGGCGCGGGCGATGAACTCGATCAGTTCGTCGGAGCCGTTCCCCACGACGACCTGCTCCGCAGGGACGTTATTGTATTTCGCGATGGCGGCGCGGAGGGCGGGGGATCCGGAGCCGGGGTAGCGATGAGCCATGGCGGCGGCGTTGCGGATGGCGTCCTGAATTTTTGGCGACGGCGGGACAGGTTGTTCGTTGCGGTCGAGGCGGATCTCGCCAGGTGTGGCGGGGGGCGTGACGCCGCGCTTGGGGAGTTTCAGGACGTGGTCGGGGATCAAGGGGCGCATTGCTTCAGATAAGAGCCAGGGGGAGATCGAGCACTGAATCTAGAATGGTAGCGCAGCCGAGTTCGGAGAGCGTTTGACGGCGCTGTTCGCGGTAGGGTCCTGCGGGAAGGGCGGTCAGGATTCCGATGGGGGTGACTCCGGCGGCACGGGCGGCACTGATGTCGCTGGCGGTGTCGCCGATGAACCAGATGTTCGGGCGGGGTTCGGGTTGGAGGTTCAGGATCTCGTTGAGGGTTTTATCGGGATAGATCGCGCGTAGGACGACGAATGGATGCGGCTTGCCGAGGGGGATGTGCGCGATGCGCTCGGCTTGCTGGACTTCGAGGTGGGTGATGATCCGATTTTCCGGAATGTGGGCGCGGATGCCGAGGTGGTCGAGAGGGGCCAGGGCTTCCGGGCGGGGACGTCCGGTGGCGACGGCGAGGTCGAAGGTTTTGGCGAGCGTGTCGAAGAGGTGCGCGGTCTCTTTTGGCGTGTGGAGTCCTTCAGAGGGGAGCGGGCTTGCGTCCTGAATCTTTTGACAGACTTCGTGGACTTGCTGCCAAGGGGCGTCGCGATAGCCGGGGCAGGATTCGAGGAGGGCGCGGCCGGAGAGGTCGTCGCGGGTGCGCTGGAATTCATCGATGCCTTCGTGCGCGGCGGTGAGGGCGACGAAGGCGACATCCCAATTGTGATTGATGGCGTGGTTCTTGATCCAGTAAATGAAGTCCTGGGGAAGAGGGTCGGAGGTGGGGGCGAGGATTTGCGTGAGTCCTTGGCGCGCGATGTTCCAGTAGCCGGATTCAGTGGTGATGACGCCGTCGAGGTCGAAGATGAGGAGGGGGTTCACGCTTTTCCTTTGGTTTGGCGGGTCCGCTTCGAATTGGTCCTGAGGAATTGGGCGTAGCCAGCTTCGTCGAGGGCTTTCGATGCGAGATCGAGGACCGCCTGCGCGGCGGGCTCTTCAGTCGCGTTGAAGGCGTGGCCGTTGAGTTCGAGGAACAGGATGCCGGTCACGAATCCGGTTCGCTTGTTGCCGTCGATGAAGGGATGATTGCGCACGATACCTGCCGTGTAAGCGGCGGCCAGATCGGCGATGTCGGGATTTGTGCCGTAGGCATGCAACTGCTGCGCGCGGGCGAGCGCGGAGGCGAGCAGGGTCCGGTCGCGTATGCCAGCGGGGCCGCCGTCGAGTACGAGCGATTGATCGTGCAAGGCGAGGACTACGCGTTCCTCAATCCAAATCGGCGTTTTCACTTCGAGAGGGCACGGAGCGTATTGCGATAACGGCTCATGATGTCGCGGGCCTTCTCCATCTTGTCTTCGAAGCCTGGCTCATAAGGCGTCAGGTTGTAGCTGCCGTCCGGGGCGTCGATCAAGAACAGACGCTGGCCATCCTTGGTTTGCAGGCGATGGATGACTTCCTTGGGCAGAACGACGCCGAGCGAGTTGCCGATTTTGCGGACCTTCAGTTCGACCATGGTTATTACGATTGTAATAACGTCGATTCGGCCGGGGCAACTTCAATCCTTGGCGCGGGCGAACTGCGTCCAGAGATTTGCTCCTATGATGAGGGCGGCTCCGGGGAGGGCGGTCGCGGGGAGCGTTTCATTCAGGAACCAGTACGACCACGTTGTCGCGAGCACCGGCTCGAAGATGAAGATCAGCGCGGACTCTTGTGCGGAGACGTAACGCTGGCCCCAGACTTGGAGGCTCGTCGTGAAGATCGCGCAGATTGCCAGGTAGACGACGCTGATCCAGACGGGCTTCAGGGATGCGATGAGGTTCGTGGGGTGGCCGTCGATGAGGAGCCACACGATTCCGAGGACGGCGACGATCAGGAGTTGTACGGCGCTTTGACCGGCGGGGTTCTTCGATGGTCCGGCGGATTCGATGACTAGCATGTAGACGGCGAATATCGCGGCGGAGAAGACGATCCACGCGTCGCCGCGGGAGAATCCGGCGGCGGTGCCTTGGGAGAGCAGGGAGACTCCGGCGAGGGCGATCAGGGCGGCGGCGATGTGGACGGCGCGGACTTTGCGGCCTTGCATCCAGTTGCCGAGCGGGACCATGAAGACGCTTAGGCTGATCAGGAATGAAGAGCGACCGGCTCCGGTCGTTTCGAGGCCGTGAAAGACCGTGGCGACGCAGATGAATTGGAGGACTCCGAGTATGATGCCGAGGCGGATGTCCGCTCGCGCGAGGCCGGTGAAGCGGTTCGCGAGGAAGAGGGTCGAGAGTCCGAAGCGGGCGGCGGTGAGCAGGGCGGGCGTCAGATGATCGAACGCGGCTTTGGCGACGGGGAAGGTCGTCGACCAGAGCACGGTGATGAAGAACAATGCGGCGAGGCCGGCGGAGTGGCCTTCAAAGCGTCGGATTTGCGTTGGCACGTCGTTATCGCTGCTGGGCGACGGCGAAGCGCTTGAAGAAACTGTCGGCGTTCCAGTGCGGAGGCTCGGGGGCATCGGCGACGCGATTGAGCAGGTCGTACAAGATCGTGGTGAACAATCCGGCACCGGCGAGATCGACGGGCTGCGTCAGGTCATCGGAGACGGCGTGGTAGCGATCGCGGTACCAATCCTTGTAGATCTTCTCTTCAGGAGTGCCTTTCACCCATCCGAATTTGAAGGCGAGCGAGGGCACGCCTTTCTTGATGAAACTGTACTGATCGCTGCGGATGAAGCGGTTCTTATCGGGCTCCTTGTCGAATTGCACTTCGACGTTGTGAGCCTTGCAGACGGCGCGTATGTCGTCGCCGAGGGATGATTCGCCGAGGCCTTGCACTTCCAGATATTTCAAGGGGAACAAGGGCAGCACCATATCCATATTGATGTCGGCGACGAGTTTGCCTTGAACAAGCGGATGCTCGGCGAAGTACTTCGAGCCGAGCTCGCCTTTCTCTTCGCCGGTGACGGTGACGAATAAGAGCGAGCGCTTCGGATGGATGCCGGACTCCTTCACGAGACGGGCCACTTCGAGGAGCCATGCGACTCCGGAGGCGTTATCCATGGCTCCGTTGAAGATGCGGTCGGGGCCGCCGGTTTTCGAGACGCCCAGATGATCGAGGTGCGCGGAGAGGACGACGTACTCATTCTTCAACACGGGATCGGAGCCTTCGAGGACACCTACGACGTTTTGCGATTCGAGCTTCGATTCCTTCGCGGCGGCTTCGACTCTCACCTTCCAGGGGAACGGGAATTTAGGGAGGGGCTTGTCGGCGGCGGAGAGATCGAGCAGTTCGGCGAAGGTGTGGCCGGTGTCTGTGAATAGCTGATCGGCGCGGGCGGGATTGATGACCATCGACATTTTGAGAGTGGGCGCGGTGCGTGAGGCACTGCTCGCGAGGCGCATCGATGGGGCGAGGCGATTGGCGGCGATGCGGCTCCACGGCACTTCGAGAGTTTTCGGATTGGGGATGGAGATGGTGCCGATGACTCCGGCGGCGAGTAGGGCTTTCGAACGTTCTTCACCGGAGGAATAATGCGATTTCAAAGGTCCCGGAATGGTGGAGGGTCCACCAGGGATGTAGACGGCGACCTTGCCGCGCAGGTCGAGGCCGGCGAGATCGTCGATGTGGAGTTCGGGGATGACGAGTGCATGGCCGACGAAGACGGTGTCGGCTTCGAGGAATTTTGCGAAGTCGCCGCGCGCGCTGAGGATGGCGTCGTCGCCGAGCTTCAGATGTTCAGGCGGCTGGTGGGGGCGGACCAGCTCGGCTGAGCATTTCGACTCGTCAATTTGCTGGACCTGGAAGGGGACGGGCTGCAAGTAGGATTTGCCGGCGGCGGGGCGGAGTCCATCGCGTTCGAAGTGTTCGGCGACGTAGTGGGCGGCGATGAGATGTCCTTTGGATCCGGTGTCGCGGCCTTCGAGTTTATCGTCGGCGAGGAACTGGACGTGCTTCCACCAGAGATGGCCTTCATCGAGAGACGACGCGGCGGAGAGGAGGATGGGGATGGCGAGGAACAGGAGTTTCGGTTTCACGGCAGTTCTTAATAATAATCCGAACAGGACATGTAGTATCCGCACTTTTCGCAGATCAACTTGCATTTGAGTTCGGTGAGGCGGCTGTCGCAGCGGGGGCAGTAGAGGCAGGGCTCGTCTTCATCCTTGCGGGCGGGGACGCGGCATTGATCATCCGGCGGCGGCTCTGGTTGCGGCATCGCCTTTATTATAGGGTTCATGGAGCATGGCGAAGTCCGGCGGTATTGGGATCGGAACGCGGCGGTGTGGACGCACTTGGCGCGGGAGGGTTGGGATGTTTACCGGGACGCGGTGAACACTCCGGCGTTTTTCGAGTTGCTGCCGGATGTTGCGGGTTTGCGTGGGCTCGACGTGGGATGCGGAGAGGGGCACAATACGCGGCTGCTTGGTGAACGAGGCGCGAGGATGTTCGGGGTCGACATCTCTGAGGTGTTCTTGGGTTATGCGGCGGGGACTGAGCGGGGAGCGATTCATTTTATAGCGGGCAGCGCGCAGGAGTTGCCGTTCGCGAGTGGGCAATTCGATTTTGTGACGTCGCTGATGTGCTTGATGGATTTGCCGGATCAGGCGGCTGCGTTCCGTGAGATCCATCGGGTGCTGCGCGCGGGAGGGTTCCTGCAGTTCTCGATTGTGCATCCGTGTTTTGCTCCTCCATATCGGAAAGTCCTGCGAGATGCGGAGGGGAAGCCGTACGCGGTGGCGGTGGGGCGGTACTTCGAGCGGGGAGATGGGGAGATCGATCGATGGATCTTTTCGGCGGCTCCGAAGGACGTGAGAGACGGGTTGCGGGCGTTCGAGGTTCCGACGTTCCACCGGACGATTTCAGAATGGCTCAACATGGTTGTGGAGTCGGGGTTCACGATCGAACGGGTCGCGGAACCAAGGGCGAGCGAGGAGACGGCGCGGCGGGTGCCGGCGGTGGCTGATACGCGAGGGGTCGCGTACTTCCTGCAGGTGCGGTGCCGCAAGGAGGGATCATAGTGCGTCTACAGCATCGGCTGGGGTTGAGGCTCGCGCCGTTCGTTGACTGATCTGGACTGCCACGGGATCGGGATTGGCGGGGCCGCGGCGGCGTGTGTGTCCGACAGGGACGATGGCGCTCGTGATCCATCTCGAGTGGCGGCGGATGTCGTTTGTGTTCGATAGCGGGGCGAGGACGAGCGTCGAGAGTCCGATGCTGGCGGGGCCGTTTTCAAAGGCGTTTGAGGTCGATCCGCTGGGGTATACGAGCGTCCTGGGTGTGCAGTTCAAGCCGGGCGCGGCGCGGGCGTTCTTTCCGATTCCTTCGGACGAACTGCATAATGTGGATGTTCCTCTTGACGATCTTTATCTGGGAGAAGGGACGCGGCTCAAGGATCAAGTGGGCTCGGCGGTCGGGATCGCGGAGCAGGTCCGCGTGGTCGAGCGTTACCTGGAGGGGAAGCTTGGGCACGCGATGTGTGTGCATCCGGCGGTGCGGCATGCGTTGGGCGAGTTCGCGCGGCGTCCGGGTGTCGTTGCGGATGTCGTTGCGGGGATCGGCGTGAGTCATACGCGATTCATACAGCTCTTCCGCGAGAGCGTGGGGCTGACGCCGAAGCTGTATTGCAGGATCCAAAGGTTCCAAAAAGTGCTGGCGGCAATCGAGCGAGGACGGGAGAGTTGGGCGGAATTGGCGTCCGAGTGCGGATATTTTGATCAGGCTCATTTGATCCACGAGTTTCGGGCGTTCTCGGGGACGACGCCGTCGGTTTATCTCGACGCTGGTTGAAATTTTTACAATACACGCGCGGCTGACGCTTGTCAGAATGGCCGCATGTGGAATCAATTGAGGGTTGTTATAACTGGCGCGCTGTTCCTGTGCGGAATGGCAGCCGACGAAGTGGCGATGTATCCCAAGGACTTTCGAGACTGGGCGAATATCAAGAGCGCCATCATCACGAAGGCGCACCCGGCGTTTGCATCGGAAGGCGGGATTCATCATATTTATGCGAATCCGGTGGCGGTCGCGGGATATGCGTCGGGCAAGTTCGCGGACGGATCGGTGATCGTCTACGAACTGGTCGAGACGAATGAGAAGGACGCGGTGATCACCGAGGGCGCGCGGCGGCGAGTGGATGTCATGGTCAAGGATTCGAATCGCTACGCGGCGACAGGCGGATGGGGGTTCCTGCGATTCATGGGTTCGAATCAGACGGACGAACAGGTCGGCCAGGGCGGCAAGACGAAGTGCTTCGGCTGCCATGCGCGCGCAGAGGCCCATGGATTCGTGTTCAGCACGAGGCGGTGAGCGGCTTATAATACGGTACAAAGGGCGCGCGGCGAGTGTGCGGGCGTCTACTACCCAAAGGAGCCCCTGCTCATGAAAGCCCGGCTTGCGCTGATCCTATGTCTGGTGATGACGGCTCTGCCGTCCGCATCGGCCCAATCTTCGAAGAGCGACAATCGCATCCGAAAGTTTCCGGCGCGCGGGACGCATGGCGCGGTCGCGGGCGGGAGTGAGTTCTCGACCGAAGCGGGGATGCGCATTTATTACCAGGGCGGCAATGCGGTCGACGCGGGCGTGGCGACGATGTTCGCGGGCGCGCTGGCCGAGATTTCGCACTTTGGACTCGGGGGCGAGGCGCCGATTTTGATCCGGACTCCGCAAGGGAAGGTGTATTCGATCGCGGGAGTCGGGACGATGCCGAAGAAGGCGACGGCTGATTTTTTCCGCAAGCATGAGATGGAACCGGGCGAAGTGATGCAGATCGATCCGGGCGGATTGAAGGGGATGGTGCCGGTGGCGGGAATTTTGCCGGCGCTGGTTCCGGGCATGATGGACGCGGGGCTGCTGGCGCTGCAGGACTTCGGGACGAAGTCGTTCGCCGAGGTGGTCGAGCCCGCGATTGAGCTCGCGGATGGAATGCCGATCGACGAACTGCGCTCGATGACGATCAATGCGGTGCGGGAGTTCTTCGATTTGTGGCCGGATTCGAAGCGGCACTTCATGCCGGGCGGGCGCGTGCCGCTGCCGGGGCAGATTTGGCGCCGACCCGATACGGCTCGGACGTTGCGTGCGATGGTGGCGGCCGAGAAGACGGCGCTTAAAGCAGGGAAGTCGCGCAAAGACGCGATCGAAGCCGTGCGCGATTATTTCTATCGCGGCGAGGTTGCGCATAAAATCGACGCGTTCTCGCAGGCCAATAAGGGGCTGCTGCGGTATGAGGACATGGCGGCGTTCCACCTCGAACTCGAGGAGCCGGTGTCGACGACGTACCGCGGATATACCGTTTATAAACCGGGATTCTGGAGCCAGGGTCCGGCGATGATCGAGGCGTTGAACATCCTCGAGGGATTCGATCTGCGTCCGCTGGGATTTAATTCGGCGGAATACATCCACAAATTGGTTGAGTCGTTGAAATTGGCGTACGCGGATCGCGATACATTTTACGGGGATCCGAAATTCGTTAAGATTCCGCCGGAATTGTTGACCAAGGAATATGCGGCGAAGCGGCGCGAGCAGATTACGGAGAAGGCATCGCTGACGTTCGAGCCGGGCTCGCCGGGCGGCGTCAAGGGATCGCATCCGAGCGAATCGGCGATGGTGCGGATCAAGATCGACGATCAATTGATGGCGCGCGATACGACTTGCGTGGACGCGATTGATAAGGACGGGCTGATGTTCTCGGCCACTCCTTCAGGCGCGTGGCTGCCGTCGGTGATTGCGGGCGATACGGGGATCCCGCTGACGCAAAGGGCGCAGAGTTTCCTGCTAGTGAAGGGACATCCGAACGAGCTCGCCGGAGGGAAGCGTCCGCGTGTGACGCTGAGTCCGACGATCGTGTTGAAGCAGGATGGGAGACCGTATCTCGCGTTGTCGACGCCGGGCGGCGATAACCAGGATCAGAGCCTGCTGCAGTTGATGTTGAATGTCGTCGAGTTCGGAATGAACGCTGAGTCGGCGATTGAGGTTCCCCGATTCCAGACCAGGCATCTGGTTTCGAGCTTCGACAATCACGCTTGGAATCTGGGCGATTTGTTGCTTGACGAGCGGATTTCGCAGGCGGTGTTCAATGAACTGAAATCGCGGGGGCACAAGGTGGAGTCGAGGAGTCCTTGGAATTCGGGTGCGGCTCCGGTGATGATCAAGGTGCTGGCGGACGACGTGCTCGAAGCGGGCGCGGATCCCTGGGGATACCGGGTGGCGCACGCCTGGTAAGGGCTGATGCTTCCGCTATTCGATGAAGAGTCGAGGTTTGATCGCGCGCGGCTCGCGGCGCGGCTCGAGGAGCTGAGGCGGGCGGAAATTTTCATCGGCACGAGCTCCTGGAAGTACGAAGGATGGCTCGATCAGATCTACTCGCGGGAACGATATTCGACGCGGGGGCGGTTTTCCTCCAAACGATTCGAGCAGGAATGCCTGGCGGAATATTCGGAGATATTCCCGATCGTTTGCGGTGACTTTTCGTTTTATCAATTTCCGCCGGATTCGTATTGGACGAAGTTATTCGGGTCGGCTCCGGAGCGGCTGCAGTTTGCGTTAAAGGTTCCGGAGGAGATCACGGTCCGGCAGTTCCCCGTGCATCCGCGATATGGGGCGCGGGCGGGGTTCGACAATGAGTCGTTCCTCAATTCGGAGTTGCTCGAGAACGGGTTCCTGCGTCCGCTCGAGCCGTTTCGGGAGCGGGTGCCGCTGTTGCTATTTGAGTTTGGTGCGTTCCGGCGTGGGGCGATGCCGTCGCCGGCGGATTTCGTGAAGTTGCTCGATCCGTTCCTCGCGAGGCTGCCGGATCATTTCCGATATGGGGTGGAGATCCGGAGTCCGGAATTTTTGGGGCCGGAGTATTTTGGATGCCTGCGGGATAACGGAGTCGCGCACGTATTCAACGCGTGGACGCGTATGCCGGAAATCGGTTTGCAGATGGAGATGGAGGACGCCTACACTGCCGGATTTACTGTCGCGCGGGCGCTGTTGCGAAAAGGACGGGCGTATGAGGAGGCGGTGCGATCGCTGGCTCCTTATACGATGACGCAGGACGTGAATGTGGAGACGAGGTCCGCGCTGAGGGGGCTGATCGAGCGGGCCAGGGAGAAGCGGCAGCCGTCCTTCATGTTCGTGAATAATCGGCTGGAGGGGAATGCGCCGCTGACGATTGAGGCTATTGTTTGAAGAGGGTGTGGACGATAAGAAGGTAGTAGGATGGCTTGTAGATGGGACCAGCACCAGTACGATCTCCGATTCCCGCGTTGCAACCGGGCAAGCTGTGCAAGTTAGCGGTCGAAATCGGTAGGAAGAAGTTTTCCTACGAAGAGGCGAGAGCCGCGCTGGGGTCGATCTCGAACCTGTACTGTTTCTACCTTCTCGAGCATCCGGACGTCGAGCCTGTTTCGGTCAAGGGTTTTGTGTCCGATCCCATCGCGACTGAGCGTGCGGTCATTGCGGAGATGGGCAAGTCCGTCTCGCGCCGCCACCTCGTACAACTCATGTACGATTCACTCGTCGAGGCGTTCGAGCGGATGGCCGCTGGGTCGAGCTCGGTCAACATTAGAGGGTTTGGAACGTTCGCGTTACAGAGCGAGCCGGGCTTGTGGACGTTGACGCTCGAGCTTCCTCACGTGACTGAAGTCCCGTTTGAGCGGCTACGCCGCGAGGCTGCGGGCTCCGTTTAGCATACAATAGCGGGTCTGTGGACAAACCCGCGTGCACAATCGTGCATATTTCCGATCTGCATTTTGGCTCGCAATTCATCATTGATGGAGAGAGCCGTTGGCGGAAGGCGATTGCGCGGGCACCTTTTCTCAACCATGTCACCGGATATTTTCCGCACGGCTACCAGGTAGCGAACGCGCTGGCGATCGCGGTGCGCCGGATTTTGAAAGACCGGCGCGATCAGGGCGTGCCGGCGGTTGTCGTCCACACCGGGGACCTGACGGCCTCCGGATCGCGGGCGGAATTCAGTGTCGGTGATACGTTTTTGAGGCACGGGCACTATCTCGAAAATGGGACGCTCGCAGGCTTGAGCCTCGAGACGGATTTCCGGCAGCGGACCTTCGATATACCAGGCAATCACGATCTGTGGCACCGGCGAAGTCCGAAGGATCACAGCGCATTCACATCCCACTACGGCGGCGCGTACCCGAGGACGCGAGAGATCCAGACGTCCTCGAAATTGGTCTTGCTGTACGGGCTCGATTCGAACCGCAGTTCCTTGATTCAGCATCGGCTCGCGAATGGCGAGGTTGAGGCGTCCTCGCTGGCGACGGTTTGCGAAGGACTGGCATCCAGAAAGGGTCCGAGTACGGTTCAGATTGTCTGCCTGCATCATCCTCTTCGTTTGCGGCGCCGGACGGCTCCGAGGATGTTCGGGATAGAGGTGTTGAAGCTGCGCGATCGGGAGAGGATTTGCCGCGAGCTGTTTGAGGCGGGCGCGCAGATGGTGCTCGGCGGGCACGTGCATCGGCAGGTGCATGGGAGGAGTCCGCTGACGTTCGTGGCGGGTTCCGGATGCCAGATTAGTTCACGGCCGGCGTTCTGGCAACTCGATCTGTTCGCGGACCACGCGGACTATACGTACCACCACTTGCCGAGGCATCAGTTGCACTTCGATACGGCCGTCACCCGGTCCGGTTCGGCTGCGTACTCATAAAAGGAGAGATGAATGGCACGCGAACATAAACATCCGCCGGAGTCGTGGGCGGAACAGCGGGCGACGATCCTGCATACCTGGGAGATCCCGATCTTCGCGGTGAAGGTTGTGATCGAGTGGGTGCTGTATTACCTGGGCCGCTGGGGCGTGCTCAAAATCATCGAGTACGGCAGTTTCCTGTCGGTGGTGTTCGCGGTGCTGGTGTATTGGAACGAGGCTCCGGACCGGATTAAGCAGAAGCATTATCAGGCGTGGCAGGTCATCAATACGTCGCAGGGGAAGGGCGGTAGCGGCGGGAGGATCGAGGCGATGCAGGAGCTGAATGCCGACAAGATCCCGCTCGTCGGTGTGGACGTTTCGCACGCGTTCTTGCAGGGCGTACGGCTGCCTAAGGCGATCCTCGTGCGGTCGGATTTCGAGGCGGCGGATTTGCGCGATTGTATGCTGCAAGGGGCGCGTATGGAGAGTTCCGTTTTGCACTATGCGAACTTGCGCAATGGCAATTTGCGGGGCGTCCACTTGCAGGATTCTAATCTTGAAGACGCGGATCTGTTTGGCGCGGATCTCGGCGGCGCGGATTTGTCCCGAACGAATCTGAAGGACGTCGATCTGCGCTATGCGGATTTGAAGGGGATGATTTGGGCGGACTTGGTGGCGATCGACACAGCGAATATTTACGGCGTGAAAAACGCGCCGGCCGGATTCGTCGACTGGGCGATGCATCACGGGGCGGTCGCGGATAAAGACGCGCAGTAATCCTACACGGCTTCGAGCATGACGGCCGCGGCGTGAATCACCGAGGCGATGCGGACGGCGGCGAGGATGGTTTCGCGCGTGAGTCCTTTGTCGCGGGCGGCGGCTTCGTGCGCGTCGATGCAAGCTTCGCAGCCGTTGACGGCCGAGACGGCGACGCACCATAATTCGAAATCCGCGGGCGGGGCTCCGTGGCCGCGCGAGGCGTTCGAACGTAGGCGCGAGGGGATCTTTTTATAATCCTCGCTCTTCGTGAAGTGAAGGAAGCGGAAGTAAATATTGCTGGCGCTCATGATGGCTGGGGCGGCGCGGGCGGCATCGAACATCGGCGGCTCGATGAATTGCGAGGCCTCGGCGGTGACGGCGTCGAGCAGTTGGCGATTGCGCG
>DASXZC010000646.1:0-10185 GCA_036502165.1 Bryobacteraceae bacterium | reverse complement strand
ACAAGCTGGCACAGGAACTCTTCCGGAGGAACCAGGTCGATCTTGCCGATATGCGGCGCCAGACTCGCGAGCTCCTTAAGAGCCGTCACAATTTGCGGCCATTCAAACGAGACCGCAACGACGAGGTCGGGCTTGTCCGATACGGTCACACGTTCCTCCTTTATGAAAGATTAGCCGAGCGCGTCAAACGGCGGGAAAGAATCGGTAGCGTGGATAGTTGGCTGTCCAGCCCAGCGCGCAGACGACGGCCTGAAATGAGGAATCTGATAGAAAAGAAACGAATGATAGCAGGTCCCGTCCCAGCCTCGCGCCACGTCGCGGTTCAAACGAAAGTCCGCTGCCTGGATAGTCTTCTGCTCTTCCTGCAAATCGGCCCGAAAGCCGGGGTCTGCTCATCTTCCTGACCTCGCGCGGCAGAAAGCGTAACCGGCGCAGCGCTTCGTGCAAGGCAATATCCTAATGACCATCCGGAAAGGATTGTAACCATCATCGATCTTGCGCATCCCCGTTCCGCGGAATGCATCTGACCACACGCGCGGCGCAACGCATAGACAGCAAACCCATTCCTTCGAACCTTGCGCCGATCGGGTCAGCAATCAACTCGTGTAGGATGCATTACAACCCAATCGCCGGACATCGCCCCCGGCGCCCCACGGCACCGCTCCAGGTCAGCAATGTGTCTTTGTTAAAGAATGTTGCGATAGAAAAGCGGTATCGAAATACTCTTGGTTCTGCCCGAGAGGAAAAAAGAGGGGAAAACAAACAAATGACTACTGTAAGATCGAAATTGATGCTGATTCTCGCAACAGCCACGCTGTTCGTATTTGCCGGTTCACGGCGAGAAGTCTCGATGACGGCCGATGTGCCTGCCACAGCCGCCGCAACTACTGCGTCCGTGAGTCCGGATGGACCCTTTCCTCCTCCCGTCTGTCCTCCGATTTGTCCGCCCCGCGTCGGGGTTCGCTAAACCGCTCGTTAAAGCGATACAGGCGGATCATCGGAAGTTCGTTCAGCCGCTTTTTCCGGCTGCTCTGCGGCGGCCGGATTGCTCAATCGGGCGGCAATCGCCGTCACTCTGCCGATGACTTCCGCCTCGTTGGGCACCGAAAATTCCCGCACGCCCACCGGCGAGAGGGGATGCGGGATCGACAACAGCTTTCCCTTGCGAAACTCGCACCAACAGCAGATGTACGTGTCCCGGAGCTCGATGAAATAGAGCGGCCGATCGTATTCACTGCGAAACGCCCCACCCGTCGACTTCGGCTGCCGCTCCTCATCGACCTGCACCAATGAGCCAGGCTTCAGCATCGGGTACATCGTGTAATCGGCCATCCCGATAAATCCCCAACTGCTCTTGCGCAGGTTCAGTTGTTGAATGAGTCCAATCGGAATATCGCCCCACGCTCCGATGACGCGCGACAACATGGTCGTCTTCGCCGGATTGAACCCCGCATCGAACCGCACCGGAAACGTGACCGTCCGCGAAGGATCGGCGGGCTCCGTGTTCATCAGGTGAGTGTTAGGAAGGGCGGCCTGCAGATGGTAATATTGCAACCGCTCGAGCGGAACATAATATTCCAATAAATCGGATAGATTCGCTCCATAAATCGCCGCAATCGTAAATAGTTTATAAACGCTGGGCGTTGATTCACCATTTTCGATTTGGATGAGGCGCGCGTGTGAGATCGATAGTTCTTCGTTTCCCTCTTCAGCCGCGATCTTCCGGCTCAGCAGATCCACCTCCCGAGTCGTCAGCCCCAACCGCACTCTCATACGCCGGAGTTGGTCTCCTGGGCGTCCTCCTGGTTCCATAAGCTGCCAGCGCTCCTTTGGTACCCTTCGTCCAAAGCGTGATCTTGTGGCAAGTATAGCGCGTTAGGTCCGAGGCCGCCTCCGGAACCATGAGGACCGCCCAATTAGATGGATTAAATCGGATATTGGAGCCAATTGAATCAGAACTGCTCGCCCGGCAAATCGAACGGCAGACCCGTATACTGTTCCGCCAAATTGGCCGCCGCCGATCGGGATGTCGTGACGTGATCGAGCTCCGCGATCTGGCGCCGGTAATGGAACCCGGCATCCCCGTCCGCATCATCGAAACGATGCAGCAGCGATGTCATCCACCAGGAGAAATGCTGCGCCCGCCACACGCGGCGAAGGCAGATTTCCGAATAACGCTCGAGCCGGTGGGTCGCTCCGGAACGATACCAATCGGCCAGCGCGCGAGCCAGAATTCGAACATCGGCGACCGCCAGGTTAAGACCCTTCGCACCGGTCGGCGGCACAATGTGCGCCGCATCTCCAGCCAGAAACACACGTCCGTATTGCATCGGCTCGGTCACGAAACTGCGCATGGCCGTTACGCCAATTTGCAGAATAGGACCTCGATTAAGCCGAAATCCGTCGGATGTTTCAAACCGCCGGTCGAGCTCCTCCCAAATGCGATCGTGAGACCACGCGGCAAGGTCTTCATCCGGGCGGCATTGCAGATACGCCCTCGTGATTTGCGGACTGCGCATGCTCAACAACGCGAAACCGCGTTCATGATTTGCATAGATCAGCTCATCCGACGCCGGCGCCGCCTCGGCAAGAATGCCCAGCCATCCGAACGGATAAGTCTTTTCATAGAAGCGCAGCACCCCGCCGGGGATCGCCGGTCGGCAAATCCCATGGAATCCGTCGCACCCGCCAATGAAATCGCAGTCGACTTCATGCCGCACGCCGCCCCGACCCTCGAAGGTAATCCGCGGACGCTCGCCTCTATCAAACTCGTGGATCTCCACATTCGCAGCCTCGAAAAAAAATCGTCCGCCCGCCGCAAGCCTTGCTGCAATCAGATCTCTGACAACCTGGTGCTGCCCATAGACCGTGATCGCCCGGCCACCCGTAAGCGAATGCATATCGATCCGATGGCCTCGCCCATTGAAGCGAAGTTCGATGCCGTGATGCACCATCCCCTCGCGCCGCATCCGCTCTCCGACGCCGGATTGATTGAGCACATCGACGGTGCCCTGTTCGAGAACCCCCGCGCGGATCCTCTCCTCGACATGCTGGCGCGTCTGACACTCGATCACGATTGAAGAAATGCCTTCGAGATGCAAGAGGTGCGAAAGCAGCAGACCGGCCGGCCCCGCTCCGACAATCCCCACCTGCGTTCGGAGCTTCTCGCCCATCGGCTAGCCCCAAACTTCATTGGCGATTTCGACGATGCGCCTGAGCTTCGCCCACTGCTGATCCTCGGTGAGCAGATTGCCTTCCTCAGTACTCGCGAAGCCGCACTGTGGACTCAGGCACAGTTGCTCGAGATCGAGATATCGCGCGGCCTCGTCGATGCGCCGCTTGATGTCATCCTTCGACTCGAGCGCTCCCGTCTTCGACGTAACCAGTCCGAGGACGACCGTCTTACCTTTAGGAACGAACCGCAGAGGCTCGAAACTACCGGCGCGCTCCGAGTCGTACTCCATAAAATATCCATCGACGCCGATCGTATTGAACAGGAGTTCGGCCACCGGCTCATAACCACCCTGAGCAATCCAGCTCGATCGAAAATTACCCCGGCACAAATGCATCGTGATCCGCATATCCGCCGGCCGCCCCTCGATCGCGGCATTAATCATGCGCGCATAAATCCCGGGCAACCGGTCGGGATCCTCACCGCGAGCCCGCACCGCATCGCGCTGCTCGGCGTCGCACAAATAGGCGAGATTCGTTTCGTCGAGCTGCAAATAGCGGCATCCGGCATCGGCGAACGCATGGACCGCCTTGTTATAGGCCGCACCCAAATCGCGGTAAAAATCGTCGAGTTCCGGATAGACAACCTCGCTGATCGCCTTCCGTCCTCCGCGGAAGTGCAGTACGCTCGGCGACGGAATCGTCATCTTCGCGGCCACCCCTGTCGCATGTCCACGCAGGAAACGGAAGTTTTCGATCATCGGATGCGTCGCGCTGAAGCCGACCTTGCCAACGACTCGCACCCCTTTCGCCTTCGTTGCAATCCCTTTGAACGCGATCCCATGCTCGGCGGTGTATGGCTCGCATCCATCGAGTCCTTCGAGAAAATCGAAGTGCCACATCGAACGCCGCGCCTCGCCGTCAGTCGCGCTGTGCAAACCCAGTTCCATTTGCTTCTCAATCAACGCGAGGATCGACCGATCCTCCACGGCCTTCAACTGATCCGCTGTGAGGACGCCGTTTTGAAATTCAAGTCGCGCCCGCTGCAACTCCGCAGGTCGCAGAAGACTGCCAACATGGTCGGCGCGAAAAGGAGGAACCGTACGATCTGACATGTCAGTGCAGGTATCCGCCTCCATCACATAGGATCGTCTGCCCCGTAATCAGCTCCGCGTCATCGCTGGCAATAAACGCGACCAGCCCCGCGAAATGCTCCGGCGTGACGCGCTTCTTGATGCACTGATTTCCCATGACCCGATCGAACGCTTCTTCCTGCGAATGCTCGTTCGTCCCCGGAGTCGCCACCATACCGGGCATCAACGCGTTCACCGTAATCGAGTCGTCGCCGCATTCTTTGGCCAGCACCCGCGTCATCCCCATCACCGCGCCTTTGCTCGCGACGTACGCCATCTGCCCGGGATTGGCCAAAAAATACGTGCGCGATGCGACATTAATAATGCGCCCCGTCCCCGTCTTCTTCAGCAACGGATACACGGCCTTCGTCACCAGAAAGTAGCCCAGAAAATTCACGTCCAGGAACCGCTCCATATCGTCACGCGACAGGGTGTGCCATGGGGAACGGCCCGACAGAATGCCCGCATTGTTCACCAAAATGTCGACGGCCTTGCGCCGCGAAGAAATCCCCTCAACGGCCGCCCCGATCTGGACTTCATCGGTAACATCGCAGATCGTCCCGTGAGCTTCGCCCCCCGCGGCCGCGATCGTATCGCACGTCTCGGCCGCATCTTTGCGATCCAGGATCTCGATCGCCGCGCCTTCCGACGCAAGCCGGATCGCAATCGCGCGGCCCAATCCACCGGCGGCTCCGCTGACGATGGCGACGCGATTTTGCAAGCGTTTCATGACTCCGATGACCTTCGCATGCGCCGCATTTCAGCTTGCACCACGACCAGGCTCATCAGCGTCCCCAGGGGATGCGCGCCCGCTTCGACGATCGGATGAGGCTTGCGATTCCGCAGCAGATCGATGTCCTCATCGAGCAACGTCTCAATCACAGCCGCCTCTCGCGGACTCAGTTGCCGCTCCGCCGCCACTGCCGCCGGATCTCCAATCAGCCGCCTGCGCAACTCCGCATCGTGCCGCAAATCGAACAACAGCTTGTTGAGATTGTATGACGCCGGCGCCGGATGTTTGTAGAACTCATTCGGATGATCTTCGAATTGGAACGGCGCAATCGTTTTCCGCTCAGCAGCCACCGCGGGCGGCGGAAGAAACCGCATGAACGCGTGCCCGTGATGCCACGTCGGTGTGTACGCCAGCAACTCACCGGGTTGCGCGCCGATTGCTCCAAACAGAATCGCCCATGGCAAAATCTCAGTATTGCCCACCTCGTCCAACTGCCGGCTGGTGAGATTCAAAATGGCGTCGGTGTCGCCCTGTTCCATATGCGCGATCGCCCAACGATCGAATTCGAAGTTCGGCTCCGGATACTTCCAGGTCCCCGGATAATGCGACATTCCACCGCTCGCAATGATCGCCACACGCTCAGGACGCGAGTCGATAAACGTGCGGATCGCCTTGCCCAGAGCCTCGCACCGCTTCGCAGAAGGCAACGGCGGCAAATACGCATTGACGAAAATCGGCACAACTGATATGTCACGCTTCTCGATCACCCATTCGAATGGCGCCGCAAACGCATGGCCGAGTTCGGCGTCCTGCGAGTACACCATGTCGAATCCGGAATCGATCAGATGCCCAAGCAAATCCTCGGCCATAGGATGGCAAGGGAGATCATAGCTACGCCCCGCAAATGCCGCACGCGTGCGCTCCCCGCCGATCACGGCAAACGTCGGAACAGCCGACAGGAAGAACGTTTCGAGGTGATCGCTGCCAATGACGATCACCGCATCCGGCTTCGTTTCGTCGAGCATCTGATGGCCCAGCAAACGCATCGCGGCAATGCCGGCGTCGAGTTGCGCTGGGTCTTCGCTCGGTGGACGCGTGAAGAATTGCGGCGCGTGTGCCGTGGCGCCTGCCGCTACAATTTGCCCCATATTTGCTCCTTAATCGACGTACTCGACTCCGAGATCCTTGAGCTTCGCGCGCAGCCCGTACAGGTCAAGCCCCTTCTCACCCGCAATCAGCCGTGCACGCGTACGCGCCTCTTTCTCGCGCCGTTCGTCCCCGAGTTGCGCCACACGCGCAGCCGTTTCCCGCGGCACCACGACCACTCCATCCTGATCGCCGACGATGAGGTCGCCCGGATTCACGACCGCACCGGCACAAACAACCGGGATGTTCACGGAACCCGCAGTCGCCTTCACCGTCCCCTGTGCGGAGATCGCCTTCGACCACACGGGGAATTTCATCTCCGTCAACTCCGAAACATCGCGCACGCCCGCGTCGATCACGAGTCCTTCCACACCGTGCGCGCGGCACGATTCGCCCAGCAATTCGCCGAACATTCCATCCGTCGACTCGGCCGTCGTCGTGACGACCAGCACATCTCCAGGCTCAACGACGTCGATCGACGCGTGGATCATGAGATTGTCGCCCGGCTGGCAGGCGACCGTCACTGCCGCACCCGCCACACGCGCCGATGAGAAAATCGGCCGCATGTAAGGACGCATCAAACCGCTTCGATTCTGCGCCTCATGAACGGTCGCGACGCCGAGATCCCTCAGCAGCCGAACCGTCGCCGCCGCTGCACGTTCGATCTTCCTTTTAATGATCGGCCTCATGCGAGCGTGTCCGTCACTTGCGGATAGATTCGCTCGAACGCTTCAGCATATTGAATGTTCCGCCGCCCCGAATTCCGCACCGCCTGCACGCCCCGCCGCTTTCCGAGATCCGTGTAGTAATGCACCAAATGCCCCTGCGCGGCCATGGTCTCCATCGCCTTCAACTTCTGCTCCCACACCGGCGTGATGTCGAGCAGCACTTGCGGCTTGAAGTTGCACTGTTCCGGCTGATGCGGCTCGAATAGAAACACCGGCGGCGCATCATCCTGGCGCCCCTTGCCCTTCGCCGGATACCCGGACGCCTGCGCATACACACGCGCCTTCAACGTCAGTTGGTTCGCCACCGGATGATCAGGATTATAAGGATCCTCAGAGCTATGGGTGAGTACGATCTCCGGCTTATGCTCGCGGAATTCGTTGACCAATTCGAGGATCTTCTCGTCAGTCGCAACGATCGGATAGTCGCCCATGTCGAGGAATCGGATCTCCGCGCCCAGCAACTCGGCCGCCCGCGTCGACTCCGTATGACGGTCTTCCTTCACACGCTCGACTGTCATGTCAGACATCTTCCACAACCGTTCGGACTCGCCCCGCTCACCATAAGAAAGACACAGGATCCGCACCCGATACCCGCGGCTCGCGTAGAGCGCAATCGCTCCCCCAGCGCGCCACACGAAATCGGCCGCGTGGGCACTGACGACGAGTACGGTCTTTCGAGCTTCGTCCATATTAAATGTTTAAGCCACCCAAGCCGCCGGATTGGTCACCGCCATGCGATGCACTTCCGCGCCTGTAAATCCGGCATCGAGAAGCTTCTGCGCAAACATTGCGAATCCCTCCGCGACCGGCGGATTGATGGTCTGCCCGAGATCTGTGGACATGATGCAGCGCTCCGGGCCCACACGCCGGATGCTTTCAAACAGGCCCTCCCACGGAGCCTTCCCCGTATACATGGTCGTAAAGCAATGCTCGATGACGGCGCCCATTCCCGCCAATTCCGCCTGCTCGTCGGATGAAAGATTCTGAGAAGGGAACTCGGCATGCGTCACCAGAATCTTGCGAACGCCCATCGCCGCGCCCTCCTTGACCAGTGCAAAAATCTCCGCCCTGCCAAGGTGGCCGGTCGCCAGAATCATGTCGTGACGCGCAATCAATTCCAGGCAATTCCGCGCAGCGGGCACGAGCCGGCTCTCCGCATCGATCACGCGCATACGCGGCGGCGAGATGCCCATCGCCGACAACTCCCTTTGGATTTGCGCCCAGAACGGCAGCTTCTTATTCCCACCAGTTGGAAGTCCCGCAGTCTCGTTTTCCGCGTCGACAGTCGGCATCCAAACGATCTTCGCGCCCGACCGTCCCGCGAGTTCCACCGCGACCGGATTGAGCCCGCCCACCGCATGATTCAACGTGAGTGCGCCAAAAGCCGCGATCCCCGGCACCGCCTTCGTCACGACCTTCGCACGCTCGGCTGTCGGAAAATAATGCGACTTCAAAACGAAGCCTCGGAGGTCATGCGACAGGAACTCGTGCGCCAGATCGAGATCGTCGATCCGCCGTCCGATCACGTCCGGTGCGACGTGGACCTGCAGATCGTAGGCGCCCGCAATCGCCTCCCAAGCCTCAGAAGTGATCGCGATTGGGCCAGCCGTAGTTTCCGCGCTCATGGTATTTCGTTCATAGTCATCGTGCACCCGCAACCCGCCACTTGTCAAGAGTGACATGTCAGTTATGATGTAGGAAGCTCATGAACTCCGCTCCTCTACCCGAGAGCCTCACTGTCGAAGCATATCTCACGATCCGCCAGCGCATCCTCTACGGCGAGTTGGCGATCGGCCAAACCGTATCGCGCCGCAAACTGGCGAGCGAACTTGGAATGAGCCTGCTGCCCATATCGGAAGCCCTGATGCGCCTCGAATACGAGGGGCTGCTCGAAAGCCGTCCCCGCGCCGGCACGCGCGTGCGGATCCCCTCGCGTGACGACGTCGAAGGACACTACACAGTGCGCGAAGCGCTCGAAGCACAAGCCGCACGGCTATTCTCGATCTCCGCGACAGACGCCGAAATCGCTGAATTGATCAAGCTGGCCGCACGTGTGGACTCTCTCGGCGCAAGCATCGGAGGCAACCGCGCCCACTACCTCATGCTCCACGAGAAGTTCCACCGCCGCATTGCCGAATGCGCCCGATCTTCGGCATTGGCCGACGCAATCGACAAGACCCACGCGCTCGCCTCGACGTGGCTCTGCGTGGGCCAGCAGCCAGGACGCAAAGGCCCGCCTGCGCGTCGGCACAAGAAGCTGATGGATCAATTGGAGAAAAGAGATCCCGACGCCGCCGACTTCGCGATGCGCGAGCACATCGTTGGCAGCAAGCAGCGGAGCCTCGAGCGCTTGGCTCCCTATTTCGCGGCAAACGGTCGCACATTCTCCCGAACTGACATATCAGTGAAGAGGTAATCATGTTAGGATTCATCGGATTCGGTGAAGCGGCGTATCACATCACCAAGGGCCTGCGCGCCGCGGGCCTCACTCCGATCGCGGCCTACGACTGCAACGCACAAACAGACGAGAGGATCCGCTCCCGTGCCGAGCAAACCGGCACCCACCTGTTCGACTCGAACGCCGCGCTCGCGGACTCCGCCGAAATAATTCTCTCCGCCGTGACCGCCAATCAAGCCGAGGCCGCGGCCATGCAAACCGCTCCCCATCTCACTACGCACCATCTGTACGCCGACATCAACTCCGTCTCACCCGGAACCAAGCAGCGAATCGCCGCCATCATTTCGAGCACCGGCACACGATTCGTCGAGATCGCCGTCATGGAATCGATTCCGCCGCACCTGCACAAAACGCCGATGCTCGCCGGCGGACCTCACGCCGCCGAACTGAAGACGATCTTCGAACCCTACGGGATGTCGATCGAGGTCGTCTCGAATGAAATCGGCGCCGCGGCCGCCACCAAGATGTTCCGCAGCATCATGGTGAAAGGCCTCGAGGCGCTCATCACCGAGTGCGTCTTAGGCGCAAGCCGTTACGGCGCCGACGAGCGCGTCTTTGCATCGCTCGCCAAGACTTTCCCCGGCATCGATTGGCCACACCTCGCGGACTACATGATCGGCCGCGTAGTCGTTCACGGGGAACGCCGCGCACGCGAAATGGAGGAGGTAGCGGTCACGCTTCGCGAGGCCGGCGTCGATCCCTTCCTCGCCGAAGCCATCGTCCGCCGCATGGATTGGAGCGCGCAACTCGGCCTCAAGCGCCACTTCCACGGCGAAGCGCCCAAACATTATGAACAGTTCCTCGCCGCAGTCAGCG
>DASXZC010000645.1:0-16452 GCA_036502165.1 Bryobacteraceae bacterium | reverse complement strand
AGGCGCTCAAGGGTGTCGGTTTCACATGCCAAAGCAAGTCCGCGATGCCATCGATAAATTTGTCGCCGCTTACAACAAGGTAGCCGCGCCCTTCGAATGGGCCAAGGCTGTTGTGCATCAAACCGGCTCTAAACAGAAGTTCGCTGATTTATGCCAGTAGGTATTAGACTCTCTAGCGAGGCCGCATCGAGCTGAAGCACTCGGTAGCTGTGGCACATTTGTGCAGCCAATCGTGAAATCCAAAGTGATCCGAAGGCTGGACATCGCCGCCTTCCCTAGCCTAGGAGTCGAGGTCGTTGCCAGTTGGAGCCGTAGCAACATCTTGTAATCACATAATTTCTCTGAAATCATTTTTTTCCCTGTTCTTAGAAGCTTGGTATCATAGATCGTTCTTGACAGATTTTCAACTTATGAGTTATTATTCCCTAAGAGGCCTTGAATGCAAGAGATGACTCTGGACAGCCTTCGCGAGAAACGGGGCTTTCGACAGGGAGACGTCGCGAAGGTGTTGAATCTTAGCCAAGCCGCGGTGTCAAAGCTGGAGTTCCGCACAGACTCGTACGTCAGTAGTGTACGGAAGTACGTGGAGGCGCTTGGCGGAAAGCTGGAGATTCAGGCTATATTCGGCGACGAGCGTGTAGTGATCCGGGGGCTGGACGGCGATGACACGATTACGCAACTGCGGGGCTTAGTGAATCAGCGATGCAGGCTCTCGTCGCTTGAGCCCGACACGTACAACGACTTTGCGGTCCGTCTTCTTGATGACGACGAGCGCCACATAACACTCGAAAAATTGAGCTCGCGAGAGTACCTGCAGATTCCGGTCCGGCGCGTACTCGAAGTGCTTCCCGCAGTTCCGCCGAACGATCTCCCAACTCTAGTCCTGCAGGGGCGCGTCGTCTGGTACGATGCCCTACGGCGTTGGCGCTACCAGGATTGACTATGTCCGTCACGCTCGACACCAACATATACGTTTCGGCCCTCAACTACAGCGGAATGCCATTCCGTCTGTTAGAGATGGCGCGGGCGGGAGTCGTGCGGATAGACATCTCGGACGCCATTGAACGGGAAATTCTTCGGATCCTGCGTGACGACTTTCACTGGGACGGCCATCGAATCAATGACCTCGCGCAACGCCTTTCGAAGTTCACCAACCGTGTGACGCCGACAGAGACCGTTAGGGTGGTGGACGATCCAGATGACGACCGTATTGTTGAGTGCGCCCTTGCCGGCGGATCAACCCACATCATCTCCAGAGACAAAGCACTTTTGCGCCTCGGTGAATACCGTGGCATCAGAATTTCAAACGATCGCGATTACCTTGAACTGGCGCGCCAGCGTTAGCGATTGCGGAGCCGGTTATTTCGAACGACATCAACGATGTCATCCTCGGCATAGCCGGACTCGTGGCCGCGCTCACGACCATAGGCAATCAAGTCCTGCCACGACCGCTCTTCAAGGCCCTTCCGCAGAGCATCCTCCGCGAACTCATCGACCGTCTTTCCCTCAGCCGCGGCCTTGGTGCGCAGTTCTGCTAAGATCTCTGCGGAAATGTGGATGACGTTCTGAGTGCCCATTCTTGCCTCTCACTAAGCGTACCGTACACCCGAGACCTCTGTCTGTCCAGCCGTTGCTTCGCGCTCAGAAATATCCCTTTCGTCAACCGTGCCTACCCAGAAGAAATATTCGCAGAACAACAATCTATCATGTGCCGTTAGCGCCGCGAGCGCCATTGGGTCGTACAGTGCGGATATTCAACATCGCTGCTCCGTCCGTATCGTCGGCTAAACGTACGAAGCTTGGTGGTCGAGCGCGTCGGCGACCTTGCTCCGAGTGGCCGTAGTTCGTCCAAAGCCGCAAATCGCAGATATGCCGATAAACAGCCAAGTGGATTTGCTTAGCGGTTACTACTCAAGCGGCACGAAGCGTGAAACGATGGCTGAGCTTGGCACGGTTTGCAATGGCGTCAGGAATCCTTCCCCGTGCGGGATGGAGCCGTTGGCCCCTCGTTCCGCAATTGGCTTTTGCAACACATCTTCCCCGATTCTGACGGACTCTCCGGCGACGATGCAAGACTTACCATCTCCAGGACACGGCTGCAACGTCCGGCAAAAACACGAAGGCTTCTCGGAAGCCGGAGACGGATCGGCTCGACTCCTTTCATATTGAAACTGACCATAGAAAGCGCGGACAGTTCTCGACGGGACACCGCATCTCCCCGCCCTTAGAAAAATCGCTTGGGTCATAAGCCATGATGATGTGCGGATCGAAGGGATGCCCGCATTGTTTTCAATTTCCGTTCTCCACATCGCTCTCCCTGGCTACCGAAAAAAGGCCACCTCACGCCAGTCGTCGATTACCCAGGAATCCGCCCAGTTGAGCTCTTCCACATTCGGGCCATGCATTGCCGCGCTCTGCATAGCCAGTCAATACCTGAGAACGCGTGCGCCGCACGCGTCTTCGCGAGCAAGTTCATGCCCACCTCGAGCGCTACCTTGCGTTCGGACTTCACAAAACATAATTTCCACCGTCTCGAAATACGATAACACCAGATAAATCAGGACCTTCCTCTTCTTTACCGCATAAAGCAGATCATTTCGGATCGTCGCGGTGCCCAAATAAGATGGAAGGCCGGTCGACCGCCTTCGAACTCATCCAGAAAGGATCCTCAACACCATGGCAACCTCCGCCGTACAAATCGAAGCCAATCGCGCCAACGCCCGGCACTCAACCGGACCGCGCACCGAACAAGGCAAATCCGCCTCCTCCCGCAACGCCACCACTACCGGACTCACCTCCTCCAAAATTTTCGTTCGCCCCGACGAGCAGGAGGCGTTCGACGAATTGAGCGACACCCTCCTCGGCGAACTGCAGCCCGTTGGTGAAACCCAGCTCCACCATTTCGACTTGATCCTCCACGCTCAGTGGAACATCCGCCGCTGTTTCGAACTGGAAGCGCAAATTCAAAACGAAGCCATTTCCAAAGGACTCGCCGACGCCCTCCTCGACGATGAACTCGCGCGTAAGCTCGACCGGATCTACCGCTACAAGAAGATGCATGAATCGTCCCACCGCCGCGCGTCGAGCGAACTTCGCCATCTGCAGACCGAGTGTCTCTGGCGCCAAAACAACGATCAGAACCCCGATGAGGAATCGATCCTCGTCGACACCGCGAAAGTAACCATCAAGCGCAACCATGCAAAGGTCCTCAAAGAGCGTGCCAGTCTCGATGTCGTTCGCCGGAACATCGAATCCTTCATCGCTCCGCCGGTAATCAATCGCCACGACCGCGTGTGAGAACGATAGAAAAACGAAACGAAGCCATCCTGCATTTCGGGGACATGCGAAACGGGCCGAAAACGCCTGAAGAACCCGCTGATCTTTGACAATTTAACCGGCCAACTCACGCCACCGCGAACGCTCCGCGCCGCGAATCGAGTAACCGCCCAGCCGCTGTACAGTATCTCTAGGGGGCGGCATCCGCCCACTATTTAGGAACCATGCACGACGCCCGCTCGTAGTACTGTTGAACGAAGCGCCCAGGAGGATGATTGTTACAAGACCTGCTCTACGCCCTGCGCATGATGCGCAAGAACCTCGGATCGACGGTCGTAATCGTCCTTTCGCTCGCCATCGGCATCGGATCGAATACCGCCATCTTCAGCGTCGTTGACGCCCTCCTGCTGAAGCCACTGCCCTATCCGGAACCCGATCGCCTCGCCGCCATCTGGATTCACTCGCCCGGCATCGGCATCTTCCGCGACTGGCCCTCTCCCGGCCAGTACAGCGACATCGTCAGCGAGAGCCATTCATTCGAGGAAATTTCCATCTCGCGCCTGGGGTCGTTCACCATGACCGGCCTCGAACAACCGGAGCGCATCGACGGCATGCGCACGTCATCGGCCTTGATGCGGATCTTCGGAGCCAAGCCGATGCTCGGCCGCACACTCCTCCCTGAGGACGACTCGCCCGGCGGAGCGCAGGTCGCGATCCTCAGCCATCGCCTCTGGCAGCGGCTCTTCAACTCCGATCGCAACGTGCTCGGCAAGAGCATCACGCTCAATGGAAATCAATTCACCGTCGCCGGCGTGCTCGACCCCTCGTTCAGCCTCAATTCGGAGGTCATGCCTGCCGAGGGCCCGATGGACAAGGTCGACCTCTATGTGCCTTTGAAGATGGATGCCGCATTCCTGCAGCGGCGCGGTGATGAGAACTACGATCTCGTGGCCCGTCTCAAGCCGGGCGTCTCAGTCGCGCAGGCGCAATCCGAAGTCGACGCCATCGCCAGCCGCATTCGAGTCAAGGACAAACGCGACCGCACCTTCGGCATGAGCGTCGTCGGACTTCAGGATCAGGTCGTCGGCGACGTTCGCCGCGCCGTGCTGGTACTGCTCGGCTCAGTCGCGCTCGTGCTGTTGATCGCCTGCGCGAATGTCGCGAACCTCCTGCTGACACGCGCCGCCGGACGTCAGAAGGAAGTCGCGATCCGCACCGCGCTCGGCGCCGGATGGACGCGCCTGATCCGCCAGCTTCTCACGGAAAGCGTACTGCTCGGCGTCATCGGCGGCGCTGTCGGCCTCATCGTCGCGCAGGCCAGCCTCTATGTCGTGCGCGCTATGAATCCCGGCAACATCCCGCGTCTCGAGGAAATCAAAATCAGCGGCGTGGTTCTCGCCTTCACCTTCGCCGTCGCGATCGGAACAGGAATCCTGTTCGGACTCGTGCCCGCATTACCCGCCATCCACGTCGATCTCAACACGACCCTCAAGTCCGGTGGACGCAGTGGGCAAGCAGAAGGCGGCGGCCTCAGCATCGGCCGGCACTCTCTGCGCGGCTTGCTCGTCGTATCGGAACTCGCGCTATCGCTCATGCTGCTGGTCGGCGCCGGACTCCTGATCCGCAGCTTCGTCCGCCTGCAGGAAGTTCCGCCCGGCTTCTCCACCGATCGCGTTCTCTCGATGAGCATCGTGGCCACCGGCACAAAGTACCGCGACCCCAAGCCCGTCAAACAGTTCTACGACGAAATCGGCGCGCGGATTTCGCACCTGCCAGGCGTCGCCTCTGCCGGATTCGTCTCCGCCTTGCCGCTCACCGGCGCCGTCAGTTGGGGTGGCATCAACGTGGAAGGTTATCATCCCGAGCCTGGCCAGGAACTGCAAGCCGATCAGCGGACCGCCAGCACCGGCTACTTCGAGACCATGCGTATTCCGCTGATCAACGGCCGCTTCTTCAATGAGCACGACGACCTCGACAGCCAGCGCGTGACGATGATCGACGAGAGTTTCGCCCATCGCTTCTGGCCCGCGGGCGATGCCGTCGGCAAGCACGTCTGGTTCGATCCCAAGAAGCCCATCCTGATTGTCGGAGTCGTCGGAAACGTCAAGCAATACGGCCTCGACAGCGACTCGAAGATTGCCGCGTACTTCCCGCAAGCACAGAATCCCGACAACGGACTGTTCCTGGTGGCGCGCGTTTCCTCCGCTGACGCGACCTCGCTCTCCGCGCCGATCGTTCGTGAAATTCATGCGGTCGATCCGGATGTCCCGGTCTATGAAATCGAGACCATGCAGGACCGTCTCTACGACTCGCTCGCCCGCCGTCGCTTCGCCGGCACGATGCTCGCAGCCTTTGCCGGATTCGCCCTGCTGCTCGCGGCCATCGGATTGTTCGGCGTCATGGCGTATCTTGTGGAACAAGGCAAACACGACATCGGCCTGCGGATGGCCCTCGGCGCACAGCCAGGCGACATCCTCCGTCTCGTCGTCGGCCAAGGCATGCAATTGACGCTCGCCGGCCTCGTCGCCGGCCTGATTGGAGCGCTCGCCCTGACCCGCGTGATGACGAGTATGTTATTCGGAGTCGGCGCGACTGACGCTTTGACATTCGGTCTGGTCGCGATAATGCTGATCGCCGTAGGTGTGCTGGCAGTCGTCATCCCTGCACGTCGCGCGACGCGCGTGGACCCGATGATCGCCCTGCGCGACGAATGAGATAATGCCGGCTAGGAGGGTTGGCTTCATATGCAATCTCGGGCTTGGCTTCCCGTTATCCTGCTCATCCTCACGGCCTGCTTTCCAGCCTTTGGATCTGATGAAGGCGGCTGCCCCACAACGAAGGTTCCGGAAACCCCGTTCATTCCACCTCCGCCGCATCGCCCGAGAAGCGCGACGAACAAGAGCTTCCTGTACGGAACTCCTGAACTCTGGACGATCGTGTATCCCCGGTGGACCTTGCACCGCAGCGGAAGGAAGCTTCCCTTCTTTCGCCGCGACTTTGACTGGGAAAAAGAGAACGATCCTCGATTGAGCCTCGTGGCGAGAAGGCTCGATGCCCCGGCCCCATTAGTGTGGTCGGCCTGGGCCAATAGCGGTGGGCCGTCCTACAGAGACGATGTCATCATACCCGGTACCGACAACGGGTTCATGGTCACTGGGATCGACATCCCGACATCAGGATGCTGGGAAATTTCCGCCCACTACTTTCCAGAACGTGGACGCGTCCGTACTCTCTCGTACACAGTGTGGGTGGAACCGTAGAGGACGCTCGCGCCGCTTGCGTTCACTCGCCCCATAAGATAAGCTGCTCTCTCCGAGGAGCGACCGCACCAACACATGTTCAGTCCAAAACCACAGACGCGCCTGATCCTGATCGCACTCGCCGCCGCCCTCGCCGCGCACGCCCAAAAACCCAAGGACACCGAGTGGACCTCCTATGCCGCCGACCTCGCCGGCACTCGCTATCGTCCTCTCGATCAGATCAACGGTGCTAACTTCGGCCAACTCGAAATCGCGTGGCGCCTTAAGACCGACATGTTCGGCAACCGCCCTGAATATAAGCTCGAAGGAACGCCGCTCATGGCCAACGGCGTCCTCTACGCCACCGCCGGATCCCGCCGCGCCGCCATCGCTCTCGACGCTGCAACCGGTGAAGTCTTGTGGGTCCACGGGGAACGCGAAGGCGCTCGCGGAGCCAACGCTCCCCGCCAACTCTCCGGCCGCGGACTCGCTTATTGGACCGACGGTAAGGAGGAACGCGTCCTCTACGTCACGCCCGGCTACCGCCTGATCGCTCTCAACGCCAAGACCGGCGCGCTCGTTCCCACCTTCGGCAAGAACGGCGCCGTCGATCTGAAACTCGACATCGACCAGACGATCCTCCCCGACCTCACGACCGGCGAGATCGGATTGCAGTCCGCCCCCGTCGTCGCCAACAACACGATCCTCATCGGCGCAGCCTTCCGCGAAGGCATGACGCCCAAGAGCAAGCGCAACAATAAAGGCTACGTCCGCGGCTTCGATGTCCGCACAGGCAAGCGTCTGTGGATCTTCCACACCATTCCGAAGTCCACCGAGCCCGGCGCCGACACATGGCTCAATGGCTCCGCCGAATACACCGGCAACACCGGCGTGTGGACGCAAATGACTGCCGATGAACAACTCGGCCTCGCGTATCTTCCCGTCGAATCGCCGACCTCTGATTACTACGGCGGCATGCGTCCCGGCAAGAATTTATACGGAGAATCGCTTGTCTGCGTCGACCTCAAGACCGGCCAGAAGAAATGGCACTACCAACTCGTGCATCATCCGATCTGGGATATGGACATCTCGTCCGCGCCCATACTCGCGGATATCGTCGTCAACGGGAAGGCCATCAAAGCCGTCGCCCAGCCATCGAAGCAAGGCTTCCTCTATGTCTTCGATCGCATCACCGGCGTGCCCGTCTGGCCGATCGAGGAACGCAAAGTCGAAACCGGCAACGTCCCCGGCGAATGGTACTCGCCCACGCAGCCCTTCCCTTCGAAGCCGCTCGCCTACAGCCGCAACGGCGTCACCATCGACGACCTCATCGACTTCACGCCCGCCATGCGTGAGAAGGCGAAGGAGATCGTTTCGCACTATCACATCGGTCCTGTCTTTACGCCGCCTGTTGTCAGCAATCTCAAGGGTGAGGTCTCGACCCTCACGCTGGGCACCGCCAGCGGAGGCACCAACTGGCCCGGCGCTTCGTACGATCCCGAAACGCACATCGTCTACGCCTACGCCTGCAACGCCTGCCTCACTCCGATCGGACTTGTGAAAGCTCCGAAGGAAGTATCGGACATCGACTACATCGCCGGCACGGATGGACAGGAAGTGCGCATCCGCACCGGCCCCGGCGAAGGCGTAGGAGCCGATTCGAAGCCTCCCGCAAAGCGTCCAGCAGCGCCCGCCGCAGCCGCGCCCGCCAGCGGATATCTGTCCCTCAACGTCCAAGGACTTCCGCTGATCAAGCCGCCTTACGGCACGATCTCCGCCATCAGCCTCGACTCCGGCGAAATTCTGTGGCAGATCGCGCACGGCGAAACGCCCGACAACATCCGTAATAATCCCGCTTTGAAAGGGCTCCACATCCCGCGCACCGGCCAACTCGGCTACAACATCTGCACGCTCATCACGAAGACGCTCGTCATCGCCGGTGACGGCCAGATCACGAACGTCCCCGGCCGCGGCCGTGGCGCGATGCTCCGGGCCTATGACAAAGCCACCGGCAAGGAACTCGGCGGAGTCCTGATGCCCGCCCCCGAAACCGGCTCGCCGATGACTTACATGTGGAAAGGCAAACAGTACATCGTGATCGCCGTCAGCGGCGGCGCATACTCGGGCGAATATCTCGCCTTCACGCTCCCCGAGCCCGAAGAACGCACCACTGCGTCCGCCCGATGAAGTGGACCCTTCTCCTTCTCGCCTTCGCAGCCCAAGACGGCACACGCACGACTTGGGATGGCGTCTACACGTCCGATCAATCCACTCGTGGACGCGCTCTATACAATCGCGAATGCGCCTCCTGCCACGGCCAGGCTCTGACCGGTGGCGAGATGGCTCCGCCACTCGCAGGCGGCGATTTCCTCACGAATTGGGATGGCCTCACCGCCGCCGACTTGCTCGATCGCATGCGCAACACGATGCCGTTGAACAAACCGAAATCGCTCAGCCGCCAGACGAACGCGGATATTCTCGCCTACATCTTCAACTCGAACCGCTTCCCCGCTGGCAACGATGAACTCCCCATCGATGGAGAAATGTTGAAGCAGATCCGCATCCAGGCAGCCAAGCCCGAAAAATAATCACCGCGTCAAGCGATAGATCAGCAGCGCCGCCCGCTTCGCCTGCAGCGGCTGCCGCGTCAAATTAATCCACTCACCCGGCGCATGTCCGCCTCCTCCGTACGCTCCCATCCCCGTGATCGAATCGACATACGGAGCGATGAACGAAATGTCCCCGGCCCCGCGCAGCATCGGATCGAGCGCCTCCATCACCGGCTGCCCCAGCGTAGCGTTGACGCCATTCAATTTGTCGAGCAGCGCCTGGTTCCCCGCCGTCGGAGACATCGGCGGATACCGGTCCTCGAACTGCAGCTCCGCTCGCGTCCCCTTCAAATTCTTCGCGAGGATCGACTGCATCTTATCCTTCACACGCGCCACCTGATCCCGTGTCAGCGCGCGCACATCGCCGATCGCCAGCGCCTCTCCCGGCACGATATTCGACTTGCCTGAAACCGACGCATGCCCGCCCGGCTCGAGTTGAATATTATTCCCGCTCAGAATCATCCCGACGCTGAACGTCATGTTCGGCTCGCGCAACTGTTCGCGAAACGCATTGACGATCCGCGCGACTTCAAAGGCCGCCCCATCGCCCATCGAATCAGAGAAAATCTGCGAGGAATGGCCCGTCTTAGCGTGCACCGTTAACCGCCATGAAGCCGATCCTCGCCGCGCGATCGTTCCATAATCTTTTCCGTCACGGCTCGCCCCGCCCTCGAAGCACAACGCGTAATCACTCGCCTTGCCGGCCGCGATCAACGCCGCCCGCGACACCGCCAGCGGATCCCCCGCTGCTTCTTCATCGCCCGTAATAAAGACCGTGATATTCGCCCCATCAAGCGCTCCCGCGGCCTTCATCGCCTTCAACGCCGACAGCATCACGACGAGCCCGCCCTTCATATCGCTCGTCCCCGGACCATCGGTATGCTCATCGCTCTTGCGGTCGAATTTCTGAAACGGGCTCGACAATTCGAACACCGTATCCATATGCCCGATCAGCAGCACGCGTTTGCGATTCGGCGACCCTTTCAACTCGGCGATCAGATGCGGCCCGCGCTTCGTCGCCGCTCCCGAAAGCTGCCGCGTAGAAAATCCAAGCGAACGGAACTGCGCCTCGAGTACATCGGCGACCGCCTGCACCCCCGCCGGATTGAACGTCCCCGAGTTCATGTTGACGATCCGCTCGAGGAACGTCACCGCCGCCGGCGCCTCGGCGTCTACAGCCGACACCATCGCCGCCTCTTTCCCGGACGGCGCCTGCGCCAGCATCACTGCCGGCAGAATGAAGAGAAGTGTGCGCATAGTACAAGCTATCCTAAAACGAACCGTCCCCTAATGCCCAATCGTAAAGCTCTGATCACCGGCATCGCCGGTCAGGACGGCTCGTATCTCGCCGAGCTCCTGCTCTCGAACGGCTACGAAGTCCATGGCGTCGCCCGTCCCAATTCCCTCGAGGATCCCGAACGCCGCCTCGCCCGCATCCTCCCGATCCTCGATCGCATCACGCTCCATGAAACCCAAATCGACAGCTACGCCGGCATTCAGTCCGTCGTCGACGCCGTCGAGCCCGCCGAGTGTTATCACCTCGCCGCGCAAAGCTTCGTGAACTACTCGCTCGACGACGGCTCCTCGACGCTCGACACGAATATCAAAGGGACGCTCCACCTGCTCTCTGCCATCCGCCGCATCGCGCCGAAGTGCCGATTCTATTTCGCCGGAACCAGTGAGATGTTCGGCTCCGCGGACGAAAGTCCGCAACGCGAATCGACGCGTTTCCACCCCCGCTCGATCTACGGCATCAGCAAACTCGCCGGCTACGAACTCGTGCGGAACTACCGCGAATCCCACGGCCTCTTCGCCGCCAGCGGACTCCTCTACAATCACGAATCCCCTCGCCGCGGCAACGAATACGTCACACGCAAGATCACCCGCGCCACCGCTCTCGCCGCCGCCGGAAAACTGACGCGCCTCCATCTCGGCAACCTCGCCGCCCGCCGCGACTGGGGACACGCACGCGAGTACGTCTGGGCCATGTGGCGGATGCTCCAAATGGAAACGCCCACCGACTACGTCATCGCCACCGGAGTCACCCATTCAGTCGAGGAATTCGCCGCCCTCGCCTTCCGCTGCGCCGGACTCGACTGGCGCGACTTCGTCGAAATGGATCCCCGATTCTACCGGCCTTCGGAAGCTCTCGATCTCGCCGGCGATTCATCGAAAGCGGCCCGCGAGCTCGGATGGAAGCCCCGCATTCAATTCGAGCAACTCGTCGACGAGATGGTCGCCGCCGACCGCGCCGCGATTGCCTGAATCGCGCATACTCTTATTCAAGGGAGAATATTCAGGCGTTGCGCAGCCCCTTACCAGCAGACCGTTGGTCGAAGATCGAGGCCCTGTTTCTCGCAGGCGCGGACTTGCTCGAAGACCAGCGCGACGCCTTTCTCGACGAGCACTGCGGCGACGATCTCCAACTGCGCGAACAGGTCCTGTCTCTGCTCCATCACGACACCACCGCGACGGACCCACCCGTCCTCGAAGCCCTCCAGTCGAGCGCGGCCAGCGTCATCGATGAGGACGACGAATTCCCCGAAGGATGGATGCTCGGCCCGTACCGCATCGAGCGCGAGATCGCCCGCGGCGGCATGGCTGTCGTCTATCTCGCCTCCCGCGCCGATGGTGAATTTCAAAAGCAAGTCGCCGTCAAGCTCATCAAGCGCGGCATGGACACCGCGACCGTCATCCAGCGTCTGCGCCGCGAACGTCACATCCTTGCGGCCCTCGAGCATCCCTCAATCTCGCGTCTGCTCGACGGCGGAACCGCGCCTGATGGACGCCCGTGGATCGCCATGGAATTCATCGAGGGATTGCCCATACGCCGGTTCTGCAATGAACATCATCTCTCGATCGAGGAACGTTGCGCGCTCATCGAGAAGGTCTGCGACGCCGTCGCCTACGCCCATCGCCATCTCGTCGTGCACCGCGACCTCAAGCCTTCGAACATCCTCGTGGGCCCGGATGGAAATCCGAAACTCCTCGACTTCGGCATCGCGAAATTGCTCGGTCCACCCGCTACGGATGGCGACGATGAACCACTCACCCGCGGCCCCGCGCATCCTTTGACGCCCGAGTATGCGAGCCCCGAACAGATCGCCGGCGCGCCCGTGACAACCGCTAGCGACATCTACTCGCTCGGAGTGATCCTCTACGAATTGCTCACCGGCCAACGTCCCGGCCCCTCGACTCCTCATGCCGAGCCGACGAAGCCGAGCGCCATCCCCACACTTCCCGCCCGCACACGCCGCCGCCTCGCGGGCGATCTCGACAACATCGTGTTGAAGGCCTTGAGCCCCGACGTCTCGCGCCGCTACGGCACGGCTGAGCAACTCGCTCAGGAACTCCGCCGTCATCTCGAAGGCCTGCCGGTCGAAGCCCGCGGAGCCACTCTTCTCTATCGCACCGGAAAGTTCCTGAATCGCCACCGCGCCGCTGTCAGCGCCGCATTCGTTGTGGCCGCGCTCGCGATCACGGCGACGGTCATCGATCTCGAGCAAGCTCATGCGGCCCGCGAGCGCTTCGATCAGCTCCGCGGATTCGCGCGCACCGTTCTAGTAGATTTGCATGAACAGCTCCGCGACATCCCCGGCACGGCCAAAGCCCGCCAGGCTCTGGTCGCCTACGTAGACGACTACCTCAAGCGCGTTGCCGCCCAACATGCCGGAGACGACACTGCTCTCGCAACCGAATTCGCGACGACCTATTTACGTCTCGGAGAAATGCAAGGCCCTACGCCGGAAGCCATCGCGAGCTTCGAAAATGGGCGCCGCCTTCTCGAGCAGAAGCGGCGCAAGGCCGGATCGAATCCCTCCGATGCCACGCTCACCGCCCGTCTTCTCGCCCGTGAAGGATCGACCCTCATCGAATTGGGCCGCGCCCCCGAAGGCATCCTCCATTTACAGGAGGCAGCCGCTCTCGCAGAAGCGAACGGCTGGAACGCCGACGCCGAACTCGTCAAAGCCTTCGCCCGCTGGCGGATCGCCCGCCTCCGCCGCATCCAGAACCGCCTCGCTGAAGCCGAACACGAAGCTCGCGCCTCAATCGCGATCAGCGAAGAAGTCCTGCGCCGCGGATTTCCAGACAAGGAAGCCTACGAAGCCTTGACCGGCGCCCGCAACGTCCTCGGCGGTGTGCAACGCCGCCAGGGCCGCTGGCAGGAAGGCATGGAGACGTACCGGAAGGTGCTCGACAGTCTCGAGCAACGCGCCCGCGAAGATCCCGGCAGCGGCAGTCTCCAGCGCGAACTCGCCCGCTCCCATCAGATCCTCGGCGACATGGTGACGCGCATGCGGAACCATGATGAGAATCAGGTTCGCCTACACGTCCGTGAAGCCATCGCCATTTCAGACCGCTTAGTCGCTCTCGATCCCGGCGAGCGCTCCGCGCAGACGAATCTTGCTGAATATCTCTCGAGCGCCGCTGAAACGCTCCACGATCCCAAGGATGCAAAGGAAGCCCTTGCGGATCTCCACCGCGCCCTGCCGATCCTCGAAGGACTTCTCAAGACCGAGCCCGGCGACACCGACCTGCGCCTTTACTACGGCCTCGCCGAAACCGACATGGGCCAATTCCTTGCCCGCTCCGGCTCGAACACCGACTCAATTCTCTGGTTTCGCCGCGGACTCGCAAACCTCCACCTGCTCACTGAACGCGATCCCGCGAACCTCGTGAATCTCTACGAATTCATGACCGCCGAGGAACGCCTGTCCTTGATTCTGGCGCGAACCGGTCAAGGCTCCGAAGCTCTCTCGATGGCCCAGGATGCCATCGCCAAGGCGCGTCCCCTCGCCGCGGACTTGGGCGCGACCCTCGAAAGCGCCCGCGAACTCCCCCGCGCCTACGGTTCCATGGGCGCCGTCTGCGCGGCGCTCGGAAAGTCCTCTGAATCTCGTACGTGGTATCAGTGGGCCACTTCGGAGTGGGACAAGCTCCGCGCCAAAGGACTCTCCGCTCCCGATGACGAAGAGGACATCGCCGAAGCGCGGAAACGCGCCGGCTTTAAAACCGGAACACGTTCCCGTTAAACGCGGTGCCGTACCACAGAAAAACCCCATCGAAGGCAAAAGCCGTCGGCAATACTGTGGATCCCGCTGCTTCCGCCATCACCGATCCATTGACGCGGCTCAGCGCGAGGAAATGGTAGCCTGGCGTCGAATCGTGGCAGATAACCCAGAGCGCGGTGGTCGTCGCCTGGAATCGATCGATCCCTCCGGGGCATCCTTGCGTGGAAAGATCCGTCGTATTGGTTACCGTGAAAGCCGTGGGGAATCCTTGGATCTGCATCACCTTCGTTCCTGAAGACGTCCACAGACTCTGCCCATCGTAGTAGAGCAGGTTTGGACTGAACCCGAGCGGCACCGGTACCGGCGATATTCCACCCGAGACATAAATCGAATTCGTGGTTCCGTCGACCCAGAACATGTTCGTTGCGTCAGCGGCCACTCCTCTGGGGTTGGGCGACGGGTATGCTCCGTCGGAGGCGCCATCGGTCCGGAAGAACTGGACTTGGCCGAGGCTGGGCGTCGCGAGCAGATAGTCGAAGCCATCGCCTGCCATCGCGTAGACGGATCCCGCCGGCAGAGTCTGAAGAACGGTAGCCGCGAAAGTCAACGGACTGATCGTAACGAATTCGTCGGCCGAACTCGTCGTGACCACCGCGACCAGCATCTGCCCATTGAACGCCATGAACTTGATCACGCTGGTCGACGGAATCCCGCTCACTGTCGACTGCGTCAGCAGCGCCCCGTTGAGGTCGAACTTGCTGATCTCGGCGGAGGATCCTCCGACGTACATGGAGTGTCCGTCGAACGCCATAGAATGGATCGGCACGGCAGTAGCGAAATTCGCCCGCGCCGCCGATCCAAAGTACCCGACGGCCAATTGCAGCGGATTGACGAAGCTGCTGCCCACGCTGCCGCCGCCACCGCTGCCTGCAGGCCCAGTCGGTCCCACCGGTCCTTGGATCCCTTGTGGACCCGTCGCTCCCGCAACGCCCGCTCCTGTGGCCCCCGTTAGTCCTTGCGGACCCTGCGGACCAGTCGGTCCCTGCAATCCAGTCCCCACAAGAGTAATGTCGAGCGTCGGCTCATGGCTCGTGTTGGTCGCCTCTTTGCTGTCGAATGCCGCAATCATTTTGCTTCCGGCAATGGGCGTCAGCGCGAATCCATTATTCGCCGTGCCATTCAGCCATGCCTGCACTGCTGCCGTGACATCGATCGCGACGAAGGCGTTCTCGAGCGGCACATTCACGTTCGCTTGAATCATCGAGCCCAGGGATGGCGCTGTGCCATTGGTCACCGTCGCCTCGTTCCAGGCGGAAGTCGCGTATTGGACATTGAACGTCCCCGTTGAGCCCAGTTTATTCACGAACAGTCGCAGCACGGCCTTGCTCACTGACGATCCCGTCACTCCTCCAGGCAGCGTGCTGAGATCGAATTGGATCAGGCTCGCCGATCCCGTGTTATCGACCCGCAGGGAACCGTTCGTTCCGTAATTAGTTGTGGCGGCCGTTGGTGAAATATAGGTATCGCCCGATAGCCGCGCGTTTGCTCCGAACAGACCGGTGGCGAGTGTTGAGCCCGCCACCAACACTGCAAATAGGGTCCGATTGTGTACTGACATTACTATCCTCCGATGTTGTTTGCCCGACGCCGCACATATAAGGCCGCCATCAAAACCAGCCCGAGTCCACAGCCCCAAATCGTCGATGGCTCAGGAGCGGCCGCCTCAGGCGCATCGAACTCGATCGCACTCAGATTCGCGATCGGAGTCGAGCCGTTGAACGACCACACCAGCGCATTCCCGTTCTGATCGCCGCCCATATTGCGGATCCCCACGACCGCCGATCCTCCGAGTGCCCGCGAATCGCCCGAGTCGACGTTCAGATATTCGAACAGGATCTGATTCGATCCCTGCGTAAGAATCGCCTCGAACGTCACGCTGCTCGGCGAGCTCGGATATCCATACGCCTGGTTCCACTCGACGATGAACTGCGATCCGATCGTCTGGTAATACACCGCGTCCGGAGTCGCCCCGTCCGCAGTGTTAAAGAACTGCCAGTCATCATTCAACGGCGCGATCACAGGATCGTCGTTGAACGTCGGCGTATTGGTGAAGTTCACCGGCGGCTTCCCTGGCTCGCAGCCGTTGAACGCCATCAGTCCGTTGGCGCCGATGCAGGTTTGCGAATACGTCTGCCCGTAAAAATTGAAATTCATGCCCATGTCGACGGTCAGCGTATCGTCGTCGGAAGCCACGAGGATTTGCGTCCCCGTGGCCGATATGTCGACGAAACCGTAAGTTGTCGAGGCCGCCGTATA
>DASXZC010000644.1:0-5478 GCA_036502165.1 Bryobacteraceae bacterium | reverse complement strand
GCGTAAGCTGTATATGAAATCCTGGCCGAAGCTCCTCAGCATGGCTCAAATATATCGCCGATGTAGGCGGCGAGTCCGTCGAGGCATCCTTCCCAGCCCATTTTGTGCCGTTCCAGCAGTGTTCGGCCGGGAATGCGCTCGTGCGTGACGATGACTTCGGTCATGCCCGCGTCGGTTGCTTCGAACTGCACGGTGACCCGCTCGAGACTCTGCGCCTCTTCGCCGGCGCGCCAACTATATATGAGTCTGCGGGGCGGCTCGACGACTTCGAAAGTTCCTCGAATCGAGAGGATCGTACCGTCAGGAAACTCGTTGTCGATGCGATACGCGCCGCCGGTGCGCAAGTCGATTTCCGCGCCCACGCATCGGACCGGGCGTGGACCCCACCATTTGAGCAACAGCTCCGGCTGCGTCCAGGCGTCGAACAAGCGCTGTTGCGATGCGCGAATCGTGCGGCGTACAACCAGCGTCACGACGACTTCCTCTTCCCGCGCTTATTCGGAACGGGCGTACGCTCCGCGTAATTCGCGAGCGCCTCGAGAGTGTCCTCCCAAAAGCTCCGGTATCCATCGAGCCACACATCCGCCGGCGCGAGCGATTCGGGCACCAGTCGAAACCGGTGGACTCTTCCGTCGACGGCGCGCGAAACCAGTCGCGCGTCTTCGAGTACGCGCAGGTGCTTCGACACCGCCGGCAGCGACATCGCGAACGGCTCGGCGAGGTCGGTGATTTTCGATGTCCCCTCCGACGCGAGCCGATGCATCAGCGCGCGGCGCGTTCGATCCGAAAGAGCGTGGAAGACCAGATCGAGCCGTTCTTCCTTCGCCGCGACCGTTGACATTCAGAGAAGCTCCTTGCATAATTGTAAACCAGTTGGTTTAATGTTGCAAAGAGGAGAGGCAAACATGATCATGACGAGACGGCGCTTCGCCGTGACTGGCGGAGCCACCCTGTTGGCCATCGACGCGCTGGCGCAAACCGGGCAGATAACGGCCGCGCGGTCGATCCACCAGGAGGAGGACTTCGACGCGAATCCCGCACGGATTTACGAAGCACTGCTCGATGCGAAGCAGTTCCGCGCCTTTTCCGGCATGGGCGCCGATATCGATCGGACGCCGGGCGGAACGTTCAAGCTGTTCGATGGCCAGATCGCCGGACGGAACATCGAGCTCACCGTCGGCCGTCTAATCGTCCAAGCCTGGCGGTCGTCGGGGTGGCCGGAAGGAATTTTTTCGATCGCCCGCTTCGATTTGACTCCGCGCAATATGGGTACCCGAATTGTTTTCGACCACACCGGCTTCCCGCCCGAAGCCGCCGAACGGCTCGCGTCCGGTTGGACCGAGCATTATTGGACGAGATTGCGAAAATATTTGGCGTGAACAGCCCGAATCGGGCGGCTACGGCCCAGTTACGTAGACCGCTCCTGAAACAATTTGAGTGTTTCCGCACCTCGATTCGATCCATTTAGCTGGTATTCTCAAGGCCACCTTCCCAACCCCCGAAAATTCCAATTTCCGTAGACGGCTCTACAAATTACGGAACAAAAAAATGTCCATTTGGCACGTGTTTTCTTGACGTAACCGTGTTATAACAGGACAAAGCGAGTTAGCCTCGTCGCTGTGCGCATTTCGATGGCGCAGGGAAAAAGCGGCGGGGTCGTTCGATAGATGATAATTGCCTGCGGCAATCACCAACTCGCACTTGAACCGCAGAAAACGCTTGCTTCGAAAAGGGTCTTAGAGCGCGAAACCTTGCTGCGAGATCGATAATCGCTCGGACATTTGCTTCGGTTATTTGGTAATCTTCGCCAAGAAACGCTCATGCAGTCGCGCGGCTCTCCCAGCCGCGGGACATTTTTGATAGTTTGCGGTTGAGTCTCACGGCTGCCGTTATCCCCTTCGGCCGCCCACTTTCCCGCAAAACATCACTATCGCACCCGATCCCGCCGTCTCCTTGAAGAGTCGAGCGGAGAACGGCCATGCTACGCAAGGAATGAACATGAACAGTAGGATTCCACGGTTGCTTTCGATCAACAGTAAACCTTGGCCTCGAGAAAGGTTTGGGAGTATCAAGATCAACGTACTAGCTGTTGCTTTCCTCTCTCTCCTGGTAGCGCTGGTTCCGATGTATGGACAAGCCATCAGCGGCGACGTCACCGGAACAGTGTCTGACCCGACGGGTGCGGTCATCACCGGCGCCTCTCTCACAATCCAGAACGATTCGACGGGCGTAAGCTCTACCGCCGCCGCTGACAACAACGGCGTTTACCGATTTTTTAACCTTCCTGTTGGCACTTACACTCTCAAGGCGACTGCCCAAGGATTTGGCGCCGCCACGAAGAAAGGTCTCGTCGTTGAACTGGGCGCGACTTTGACGGCGAACATCACGATGCAGGTCAGCACCACGACCACCACTGTCGAAGTGACCGACGCCGGCGCCGGCATCGACACCACGACGGCCCAATTGCAGGCCACCTTCGACACCCGGCAGGTCGCCGAGTTGCCGCAGACCTCCTCGGGTTCCGGCATCTACAACCTCGCCTTGGTTGGCGCGGGCGTCTCGACCTCCGGTGGCGTTGGCCAGGGATTTGGTCCCACGGTATCCGGCCAGCGGCCCGACAACAACTCCTTCTTCCTCGACGGCGTGAGCAACAACAACTACTACAATCCCGCCCCGATGATGGGCACTTCGAATGAGGCGATTGCGGAATTCACGCTGTTGCAGAACCAGTTCGCTCCCGAATTCGGCGGCGGCTCGGGCGGTATCTTCACCGCCATCGTGAAGACCGGTACCAATCAGTTCCATGGCAATATTTACGAGTACCTGCAGAATCGCAACCTGAACGCGGTCGACTCGCTCGTCTCGCAGGGTCTCGGTGCAACATCGAACCCCCGTTTCGACGACAACCGCCTGGGCGCCACCATCGGTGGACCAATCATCAAGAACAAGCTGTTCTTCTTCGGCAACTTCGAGTACAACCCGATCGGCGAGTCCGCCCTTCCCGGTTCGCCGCTCATCGCGCCGACCGCCGCCGGCTATTCCTTGCTCGGCAGCCTCCCAGGCATCAGCAAGACCAATCTCGCACAGTTCCAGAAGTACATTCCGGCCGCCGCCACTGCTGACGTCGGCACGTCCACCGTGCTTGGCCAGGACATCCCCGTGGGTTCGATCGCTTTCAACAATCCGGTCTTCGTCAACAACTACAATGCGCTGGTGTCGATCGATTACAACATGAGCGACAAAGATCAGCTCCGCGGCCGTTGGATTTACAACAAGCAATCGGCGATCGTAGCGGCTTCGGTGCCGGCCTTCAATGAAAACCAGCCCAACAACAACTACGCTTACAACCTGTCGGAATTCCACACCTTCTCGCCGACGCTGCAGAACGAGTTCCGTACTTCGTTCAGCCGGAACGTCAATCAGCTTCCCGGTCCGTCACAGACGTTCCCGGGCCTCGATGCATTTCCGGTGATCACGGTCGACGAGTTGAACGGCCTCACGTTCGGCCCCGTGGGCCCCTCCGGTTCGATTCAGAACCTGTTCCAGGTCACCAACAACGTGACCAAGGTGCTCGGCAACCACACGATCAAGGTCGGCGGCGACTTCATCGACATGATCGCGTCGAACTACTTCATCCAGCGCGTGACCGGCAACTACGAGTATTCGTCGTTCGAAGGGTACCTGACCGATCAGGCTCCCGACGTCCTCGGCGAGCGTAGCGCCGGCGCCACCAGTTACCCGGTTGGATTCCTGCAATACGCCGGCTACGCCAACGACAATTGGCGCATTCGGCCGAACCTCACGATCAACCTCGGCTTGCGATACGAGTACGTCACCGTTCCGGTGGCCGCCCGCTATCAGGCCGCCAGCGCCCCGGCCAGCTCGATCTCCGGAATCAACTTCGCGGAACCGCACTATGATCCGACGAATTTCGCACCCAGGATCGGCTTCGCGTACTCTCCCGGAAAGGCCGGCACATGGTCGATCCGTGGTGGATTCTCGCAGGCGTATGACTTGGTGTACTCGAACCTGACGGCGAACTCCGCTCCGCCGTACTATCAGCAGACCAACGATTGCCCCGGTCCCCATTGCGCTCAGACCGGCTTCCTCGCCTCTGGCGGACTCCCGGGAACGGCTGTAGCTCTTCCTACTGACCCCGCCGGTGCATTGGGCCCGATCGCTTCCTACACGTTTGGCGGCAAGCGCCCCTACGGCCTGACCTGGACCATGGGTGTTCAGCACGTGATGGCGAAGAACTACACCGTTGAAGCCCGCTACACGGGTACCCGCGGTGTCCATCTCTGGAACCAGACGCGCTTGAACGACTTCCCTCAAGTGACGCCGAGCAATTACATCCCGACGTACTTCACGATGCCGAGCGCCTCCACTTTCGCCGGTCTGACCAAGACCCTCGCACAAGTGAAAGCGAACCTCGTTCCCGGCGGAACCCCGTCTCTGCCGTTCGACGATCTGGCCTCAGTCGGTTCAGAGTCGAACATTACGGCCTACGCGCCGCAAGCCTCGTCCACCTATCATGGACTGGCACTGCAACTGACCCGCCGCTTCAACAATGGGTTGTCCTACATCGTGGCTTATACCTGGAGCCACCTCGAAGATGACGCCACCGCGACGAACTTCTCGACCTACCTGACGCCTCGCCGCGCTCAGGACATGCAGAACCTCAAGGCCGATTGGTCCGATTCCGCTCTTGACCGCCGTCAGCGGTTCACGTTCACGCCTATCTACGAGTTCCGCCCCTTCAAGAACAGCAACTGGATGATGCGGAACATCGTCGGGAACTGGAACCTCTCCGGTACCTATACGTATGAGTCTCCCGAGTATGCAACCGTGCAGAGCAACCTCGACACCAACCTGAACGGCGACAGCGCGGGCGACCGTGTCTTCGTCAATCCGGCTGGCGCGGCCAACACCGGCAGCGGAGTCACCGGCTACAACGCACAAGGCAACGTGGCGACCACCAGCGGTTCGATCGTGGCGTACGTGGCGAACAATCCGAATGCACGCTATATCGTTGGCGGCAGCGGAGCACTCGTCAACGGCGGCCGCAACACGTTCCCGCTGTTCCCGATCGACAACATTGACGCCGCTGTCAAGAAGCGCTTCTCGCTCGGAGAACACAAGTCCTTCGATATCGGCGCTCAATTCTTCAACCTGTTGAACCATGCGCAGTACACGGGCGGATTCACAAGTGACGTCGCCAGCCGCGGCTTCATCAACGCCCGCAATGACTTGGTTCCCAACGATCCGCTATTTGGCCGCTTCGACCAGTTCTATAGCAGCAACTCGCGAAGCATCCAACTTTCGGCTCACTTTACGTTCTAATTGCGATCGAGTCCGCCGCACCTGCGACGGACTCATCAAAATCGAAACGGGCCCGGCGTTCTTCAAAACGCGCCGGGCCCGTTTCACGTTCCGAGGCTAGTCGGCTACTCTGATAGGATGCGTTCGTCCTTCCCG
>DASXZC010000643.1:0-6824 GCA_036502165.1 Bryobacteraceae bacterium | reverse complement strand
CTGCCGGGCGCAGGCGAAATGCGATGAATCTTGCCCGATGCTCGCGGGTCGGGTTATAACTACTACAGCGTCCTGCTGGGCCATTTTAATGGCCGCTTTTGAAGTGACCATGAATGGCCGGTTTTGGGGTGACCACTGAGGCTGGACGAACATCCGCCACTATCGCGAATTCGAAATCGCGCCGACCGGTGATTGGATCGACTTGGCCATCGACCTCGATCACGATCAATACAACAAAGACTGGCGCTCCGGATGGAAAACCGCCGCCCGCATTGATCGTGCGGCGAAAGTCTGGTATGCCGCGGCGCGCATCCCGCTCGCGGCGGTTTCGACCGCTCCAATCAAGGCCGGATCTCGATGGCGCATCAATCTCTATCGCATCGAAGGCCTCGGTCCCGATAAGGACCGCCACTTCCTGTGCTGGCAGCCGACCTGCGTGCAGAATCGCGATCCCAATCACGTGCCAGAACATTTCGGGACGCTCGTGTTTCAAGAGAAATAAATGCGCCGGCCATTGTTCTTCCTGCTCATCGTTATCGCCTCGCTCGAAGCCCAATCTCTCGACCCCGCTCGCATCGCCGCCGGAGCGAAACGTTTCGAGGTCCGCTGCGCCGCCTGCCACGGCGCGGACGGCAACGGAGGCGAACGCGCCGGAGGCATCGGCCACTACGATCGCTCGCGGCTCACCTCCGACAACGACGTCCGCAATCTGATTCGCAACGGCATCCCCAACTTGGGAATGCCCGCCTTCCCTCTCGCCGATGACGAACTCGATCTGCTCACTGCCTTCGTCCGCTCGCGCGTTGCGCCCGTAGGCGCCATCGCGATCGAAGGCGACGCAAAAGCCGGTGAGGACCTTTTCTTCGGCCACGCGAAATGCGGCACCTGTCATATGATCCGTGCCCGCGGCGGACTCGATGGCCCCGATCTTACCGGAGCCACCGGACGCCTCACGCTTGCGGAATTTCAAACAGCGCTCCGCAATCCGGACGCCCACCGCACGCCAGGCTACACATTCGTCACCGCCCATTTGCGCAGCGGCGCCACCGTTCGCGGATTTCTCCGCAACGAAAGCGGATCGGACATCCAGATCCAGGGCCTCGATCATCGCCTCCACTTGCTTCGCATGAGTGACATCGTCTCGCTCGATCGTGATCCGCATTCGTACATGCCGAAATTCGAAGGCTCGGAACGCGACTTCAATAACCTCATCAGCTTCATCGCCTCGGCCAAGCCGCTCGCAGCCGCCGCGCCAAACCCGCTTCCCGATTCGATTCCGTTCAGCCGCATCGCGTCCCCCGCCCCCGGCGAATGGCCCACCTATCACGGCACCCTCTCCGGCAATCGCCACACTGGACTCTCGCAAATCACGCCCGCAAACGTTGCCGCTCTCGCGCCCCGCTGGATCTTCCCCGTTCCCAATGCGCACGGCCTTGAGGTTACTCCCATCGTCAGCGGAGGCGTCATGTACGCAACCACCGTCAACACCGTGCATGCCCTTGACGCCCGCTCGGGCCGTTTGATCTGGACGTATTCGCGCCCGCGCTCGAAAGGCCTCGTCGGCGATGCCTCAGGCGGCATCAATCGCGGAGTCGCGATCCTCGGCGACCGCGTCTTCATGGTCACCGACAACGCTCATCTGCTCGCGATTCATCGCCTGAATGGCGCGCTCCTGTGGGATGTCGAGATGGCGAATTCGCACGCGCATTACGGCTCGACGTCCGCCCCGCTCGTCGTGAACGATCTCGTGATCGCCGGAGTCTCAGGCGGCGACGAAGGGATCCGCGGCTTCGTCGGCGCCTATCACGCCGACACCGGACGCCCTGCCTGGAGATTTTGGACCATCCCCGACCCCGGCGATCCCGCGGCCCAAACCTGGAAAGGACGCGCCATCGAGCACGGCTGCGCAGCCACATGGTTGACCGGAACGTACGACGTCGAGACGAATCTCCTCTTCTGGCCCGTGGGCAATCCGTGCCCCGATTTCAATGGTGACGAGCGCCAGGGCGACAACCTCTATTCCGATTCCGTGCTCGCGCTCGAGCCTTCAACCGGAAAGCTTCAGTGGCATTATCAGTTCACTCCGCACGACCTCCACGATTGGGATGCTACCGAAACTCCGATGGTCGTCGATGCGAACTTCCACGGCGAGTCCCGCAAGCTGCTGTTGCAAGGCAACCGCAACGGATTCTTCTACGTCCTCGACCGTACGAACGGCAAGCTGCTCTCCGCGACGCCGTTCGTGAAACGCCTTAACTGGGCTACCAGCATCGGACCCGATGGACGCCCTGTGCTCGCGGAAGGATGGCTTCCCACGAAAGAAGGCACGCTGACCTGTCCCTCAATGGACGGCGCGACGAACTGGATGTCGACCGCCTACAATCCATCGACAGGCTTGTTCTATTTGATGGCGCTCGAGAAGTGCAATGTCTTCTCGAAGAACTCCGAATGGTGGAAACAAGGCGAGTCGTTCTACGGTGGCGCCGCTCGCCGCGCGCCTGAGTCCACGCCGCGCAAGTTTCTGCGCGCACTCGATCTGCAAACCGGAAAAATCGCCTGGCAATACGAACAGACCGGACCCGGTGAAGCCTGGGGCGGAATTCTCTCGACCGCCACCGGACTCTTGTTCTTCGGCGATGATGATGGAGCCTTCACCGCTGTCGACAGCACGTCCGGCAAGCCCGTCTGGTCATTCCAATTGAACGCGCATTGGAAGGCATCGCCGATGACCTATTCGATCGATGGCGTCGAATACATCGCCGTCGCAGCCGGAGGTTCGATCGTCGCGTTCGCTCTCCGCTAGTGATCCGTCGAGAACTTCCAAACCGTGCGCGACGTCATCGTTTCGCCCGGCTTCAACGTCGTCGTCGGGAACGCCGGATGATTCGGCGAATCCGGGAAATGCTGCGTCTCGAGACATAACGCGGCGCGTCGTCCATAGCTTTTGCCGCCCTTGCCTGTGATCGTCCCGTCGAGGAAATTGCCGGTGTAGAACTGCACGCCAGGCTGCGTCGTCAGCACTTCGAGGACGCGCCCGCTCGTCGGATCGGTGACCTTTGCGGCAAGATCCAACGCGCCCGGCTTCGTATGATCGATCACCCAGTTGTGGTCGTAACCGCCCGCGAACTTCAATTGCTGATTCCTCGCCTGATCGATCCGATCACCAATGACCGTCGGCTTTGTAAAGTCGAATGGAGTGCCGGCGACCGGCTCCAAAACACCCGTGGGAATCAATCCCGCATCGACAGGCGTGTACCGCGACGCGTTCAGCGTCAACTGCTCTCCGAGGATGTTCCCGTTGCCCGCGCCGTTCAAATTGAAGTACGTGTGATTGGTGATATTCGTCACCGTCGTCTTGTCCGTCGTCGCGCTGTAATCGAGTTGTACTTCGTTCGCCGCCGTCAGCGTGTACTTCACTTTCACATTCAAATTGCCTGGATAACCTTCCTCGCCATCCTTGCTCAAATAGGAAAACTCGACCGCCGGCCCGGCATCTGCTGAAGCATCGCGGCCCGTCCACAGGACCTTATCGAATCCCTTGAGCCCGCCGTGTAACGAGTTCGGCGGATTGTTGATCGCCATGTGATAGTCCTTGCCGTCGAGCTTGAAGTGGCCCTTCGCAATGCGGTTGCCATAGCGTCCCACGACTGCGCCGAAGTACGGTTCGGTGCCCAGATAGCCCGCGAGATTGTCGAAGCCCAGCACCACATCCGCGATCTGACCTTTCGCATCAGGAGCCTTGATCGACTGCACCGTTGCACCGTACGTCATCACGCTGAGCGACACGCCGTTCTTGTTCGTGAGCGTGTAAAGAGTAACGGGAGTGCCGTCCGGCATCTTTCCGAATTCTGCTTGAGTCAACAGGGGTTTCGCCTCTGATCTGGTTTCGGGAACTGCGGTCTTCGGTTCTCCGCCGCACGACGCAAGAATCAGACACGCGGCTGCAATCGAGGCAGCATTCAGGTACGAAAGAGAACAAGTCCGCATAATGATCAACACCAGCATACACTGCGTCGCCGCAGCTACCGGAAGCGGATCGTATAGGGCATCACGCGCAGCATCCCGCCGCCGAGCAGCGCCCTCGTCCACGATCGCGTGCTCGCATCCGGAATCAATTGGCGCATGATCACCCGCAGTTCCGCATCGCCCGGCGAGTTGTCCTCGTTGCGCGAACTGAGCATTTCGAAAATCGTGCGCCGCTCCGGAAAAGGAACGATCGCCACGCGGGTCTTGTCTCCGATGTGTGCCCTCTTCTTAATCGCATCGATGGCCGCTTGAAATCCGCCGGTTTCATCGACCAGCCCGCGTTTGATGGCTTGCTCGCCAGTCCACGCACGGCCTTGCGAGAGCGGTTCGATCTCGTCGTACTTCCGCTTGCGCCCCTCGGCGACGCTCTCGACGAAGCTCTTATACGTTGCCTCGATGCCCTCGCGTAGCTTCGCCTCTTCCGACGGATCGAGCGGATGCGACTCGGAGTCGATATCCGCAAACCTTCCGCGCTTCAACGTCTCTGTCTGAATGCCGATTTTGTCGTACAGCCCACGCAGATTCACCTTCCCGAAGACCACTCCGATCGAGCCCGTGACCGTGCCCTGATAGGCGATGATCGGATCGCCCGTCACTGAAATCATGTAGCCGCCCGACGCCGCATAGTCGGACATCGAAATCACCATCGGCTTCTTCTTCGAGAGGATCTTCGCCTGGTGCAGAATCTCATCGGACGCAATTGCATCGCCCCCCGGCGAGTTCACGCGGAAGATGACGCCTTTGATGGAACTGTCGTTCTCGATCTGCTTCATCAGCTTGATCATGCTGGGCGCGGTAATTTCGTCTGTAGGATCAGGATTGTTCGCACCCGAGATGCCGCCATCGGCAACCAACAGCGCGATGCGATCCTTCTCCTTCGACGCCGGCGCCGCGCGGACATAATCCCGCATCGCCACCTTCTTGATGCTCGAAATCTTCAATTTCGTCTTCAATTCCCCGTACAACTCGTCTTCGTAACCGAGCGTGTCGACGAGGCCGAGATCGCGTGCGCGAGAGGCGAGGAACGGTCCCTCGTCGATCATCTTCCCAATCTCTTCCGGAGTCCGCCGCCGTCCCTGCGCAATGACGGTCTCGAGATCGCCGAACCATTCGTCGAGGAAGCTGTTCAGTACTTCCTTCGTCTCGGGCGTCATCGACGTGCGTGAGTAGTTGTCGCCGTAATCCTTATACTTGCCCGCATGCTCGATCTGAATCTGCACGCCCAGCTTGTCAAGCGTGTTCTTGTAGAACATCTCCTCGATGCGCAGGCCCTTCACGTTGAGCATGTCCCCGGATTCGAGGAATATTTTGTCGGCCGCCGTCGCCAGATAATAATCGCCCGTCCGCGGTGCGAATAGAAATGCGTACACCGGCTTGCCCGATCGCCGGAACTTGTCGATGGCGCCGCGCAACTCCTGGATCTTTCCCCAGCCCGTCGCGATTCCGCGCGGCTCGAGCACCACCGCCTTGATCTTCGGATCGTTCGCCGCGCGATTCAACGCCTGCCACGTTTCGAGCATCGTCGACGGCCCCGGCTCGTCGAAATACGGCAGCGGGATCTCCACCGGAGCACGTTCCGGAATGTCGCCCGCGAGCCGCAGCACTAACACCGAATCGTCCGCGATCACCGGCTTCCGCTCGCCCAAACGGATCAGCGCAAAGATCAGGATGAAGCCGAAAAGTCCAGTCAGCAGGATGCCGCACAAAATGCCGAGCAGAAATCGTTTCATAGGGAGTTACCCGGCCGCCACTTGCTCGCCGCCGGAGAGAATCCGTTCAAAGCGAGCACTCACGTCTTTCAGATAGTCCGCACCGCCGCCGGCGACTTCCAACGTCGCCGATCCCCGATACCCGACATCCGCCAGCGCCGAGTAAATCGCGTTCCACTTGATGTCGCCTTCGCCGAGATTCACCCACTTCGTCTCGCCCTTGCGGAAATAGAAATCCTTGATATGCAGCTTCGCAATCCGAGGCCCGAGCGTCCGGATCCACTGCTGCGGATATCCGTACAGCACAACGTTGCCGACATCGAAATATGCCTTGATTTGCGGCGAACCGAATGAGTCGATATAACGCGCATAATCGACCGGACTCACCAGGAATTTATTCCACACCTCTTCGACTGCTATGACGACGCCCAGTTGCTTCGCCAGCGGAATCAATTTGAAAATGTTCGCGCGCGATCGCTCATAGCACTGCTCATACGAGGTCTCGGGATTCACCACGCCCGGCACCAGCAGCACTGTATCGGCTCCCCACAGCTTCGCATTGTGCAGGCTTGTTTCCATGCCCGCGATGCTCTTATCGACGACAGAGTGGTCCGATGACGACAGCGGATATTTCCAGTGATCCATATTCATTACCGAATGAATCCGGATCCCCGTCTCGCGCGATGCAGCCAGCAATTCTTCGGCTTTCGCACGATCGGGCGTCGTCTGGCATTCCATCTCCTGGAATCCGCAATCCTTCGTCAGTTTGAATTTGTCGAGCTCCGACAGATCCGGCGGCAGCATCCCCCATCCCACGGCCTTCTTGATCGGAAGGCGGGTGTTATCGGCGGGTGCGGCATTGAGAGCGGCCGCAGCGGCTGCTCCCAGCGAAGTTGCGAGCAGAGTGCGACGAGTCATTGCGGGGATCTCCACGACCTTGATTCTAATTCCTTCGCACGCGCGTTTGTTCGCGCGACAATAAACCATGCCGGAATGCCTATGTAAAGCCGCATCCCGCCGCACATACAAAACCGTGTGCGATGGCATCGCGTTCGGCCGCACGTCCGTTCTCGTCAACGCTGTCGACGT
>DASXZC010000642.1:0-7027 GCA_036502165.1 Bryobacteraceae bacterium | reverse complement strand
CCCTGATTGGCCGACGTGATCAGATTCGTGTTCGCACCAGTCGGATCGTCCAGCAACTGGAGCGTCGTTTCCCCCGGAGCGTTGGCCGAAATCGTCAGATAATCGGGATTCGTCCCGTTCCCTGTTGTCAGGACCGACGCCGTCACACCCGCGCCCAGGGAATTGATGGCGTCCACCAATCCGTTCAGATTATTCTGGCCGCTCGCCAAGTTGATGTTGTAGCTCTGGCTGCCCAAAACAAGCTTGAGGGAACCGGTCGAGGATACCGTCGCCGAAGTCGAATCCGTATATCCGGTCGTACTCGCCTCGGACGCCGACGTCGCGAGCGAAGTGATTGAATTGATTGTGAAACTCGAGGATGTCGCAGCCCCCGTCGCCGTCGCTGCTACCACCGATGTGTCCGAGCTCGTGGCCTCGATTCCCCCACTCGACACCGCGCTCGTCAATTGCGAGAACGCGCTCGTCAGCGTACTGACCGACTGCCCGAAGCTCTGCAGTTCCGTCTGCTTCTGCAGCACGTCCGCATCGGAATTCTGCAGCGCCGTCAGCGGCAGCGACGCGATCCCCACCGCGCGCGTCAGGATCGATTGAAAATCGCTCGAATACGTGCTGACGCCGTTGAACGTCAGCGGCGCGGTCAGCGTTGATCCGGTCTGCGTCGGCGTGATCGACGTTGTTCCCATAACAGGTTCCTCTTCGGAACTTATCGGCCGCCGCACGCCATCCTTGAATCCGCCCTAGTGGACGTTCTGCTGCAGCGTCCAGTTCCCGCTGCCCCGCCCGTTCGGATTTTCGTTCACGTCATTTGTTTGCATGCGCTTGCCCGCATCATTGACCCAGGTATACGAATAGGCGCTCGAATCCTTTGTGATCTCCCCGGTCCTCGGATCCAGCCGCTTCTGCTGATCGAGCGCGTAATCCGCCCAATCGCCCGCCGCCCGCGAACGCGAGTTCATCGACTCCTGCGTCCGGTTCATCGACATATTGGTTCCACGCTGCATGGTCGAAAGGAACTGCTCATGCTGCCGCTGGCGCATCGCCTGGCTTTGCATAAACGCCTCGTGCCGCGCCTGTGATGCCGCGGCGATCTGCCGCCCCTGTTGCTTGATCGCTTCCATCCCCTGCCGCTGCTGCTCGTGGATCTTATCGATCTCCATCTGCGTTCGCTTCTGGTTCCACTGCGGATCAATCGCGAACGACTTCCCCACCGCGTTGTACGTGCCCTGCATCGCCTCTAGCTGCCCCTGCCGCGCCCGTGCGCGCTGTACCCAGGCCGAACACGCATAGAGCGACGTCAGCACCTGATTCACTCCGAAGCGCCGCGTATTTTCCGTGCATCGCACCGTCACCGACAAATATTCATCGACCGGAATGCTGTTGATGTTGTAGGTGACCAGGAACCGTGCGGCGTCGCCTGAAACCTTCATCCCGGGGATCGCCTGCGCGTTCGCTTTCCTCAAGCTCTCCTGAAACTCGGCTGCGTTCGGTGGTGGCGCGTCGCGCACGAACGTAACTCCGAGCATGCTCACCATATATTTCAGGAACTCGTTCGCCGGTATCATCCGCTTCAGCGGCAGGCAATCGCCCGGTGGCCGCGCGGGGGCGTTCGGAATACCGCCCGTCTGCCACGTCCAATCCATCCGCGGCAACAGCTTCAACTCCGCAATCCCGTCCGGACTCATCATCCGGAACACCGGCAGCGGGGCGCCCATGCACGACGACCCATTGATGACGCCGCCCTCGAAAATCCAATTGGAAGGTATTGTCCACGTGTACGCTCTCATATTGAGCATCGGATCGATCGCCTGCACCTGCCTCGTCGCTCCCATCGCTGTCAGAGCCATGGCCAAAATCAGTAAACTGCTACGCCACATAAAAGTGCCTCCACACAGAGGACCGCGTAAGAATCCGGAAAATCCCCTCACCGGCTCGTGCGGGCGAGTGCGAGCGCACGTTCCACGCGAACCGTGTCCGGATGTTTCGGACCCCACCCTGGAAGCGCGATATAGATCCGCTCACTCGACTCGAGCGGCGGGATCGCCTCCGCGAACCGCTTCTCGCGATTGAGCGCCACGCCGATCTCCCCCCATGACGCCGCCCGCTGCGGATCCTTCGGATTCTTCGAAACCAGCACGCTCAGCGACTCCCGCGCCAGCGCCTCAGCCTGTTTCGAATGGTGCTCCTCGTTCAATACGAACGCCCTCGCCTCGAGCGCACTCCACAGGTTCGCGCTACCCGCCGTGTACCTACGCCGCGCGCGGTCGAGTGCATCTTTGCTCGCCCCGTCGGCGTCCAGCAACCGCCCCACGCGGGCCAAAGCCGCCGCCCAAACTGCCTCGGCGTCGATCGACGACGGATGATCCGGACCCACCTGCCGCAGCATTTCCTCGCGATATTTCCGCTGATATTGCTCCGCCTCGACTAGGTCGCCTTGCTTCTGCTTCACCAGTCCGATGGTCGAGTAAACGAATCCCAGCGACATCGTCGGATGTTCGAAGCCGCGCTCGACCGCCAGCGCCTCATCGAGCCGCTTCATCGCTTCCGCGTCCCGATTCTCCTCCATCAAATACTGCGCAATTTCGAAATCGCTCATCACCAGCCACGCCCGCGGAATTTGTGGAGCCGTGCGCGCCAGATTCGCCGCCTCCATCGCGAGCGCCTCGACCTTCGGCGAATGCCCGTATCGCTGCCACATCAGATACGCGTACTTCCCGGCCGCCGCGTTGAACAGCCGCGGATCCTTGTTCTTTCCGATCTTCTGCGCACGTTCCGAAGCATCCCGGCGGAGCGACTCCGCTTCGTCCATCTTGCCTTTCGCCTCGAGCACATCCGCCAGCCCCGTTTCGGCCCAGGCAACCTCCGCGCTCGAGAGTCGTGGCGCAAGCGCGAGCGCACTGCGGAACTGTTCCTCCGCCTCGTCATACGCGGATAAATTCTCGAAGGAAACACCCAGTTGATAGTTGATGTACGCCTTCACCTCCGGTTCCGGATTGAGGACATCCAACCGCTTCCGCGCCTGCTCGAGCACCTGCAGCACCGTGTAGTTCCTGTTCCCGCCTTGTGCCGCCGGATCGGCCGATCCGAAAATCCCCTGCAAAAACTGCACCATCAGCGCCGACTTCGCCGCCTCCCGCCGCGCGGCCTCCGCCTCCCGAATGGAATAAATCGTCGCCCCGCTCAACAGGCAAACGAACAAGACTGTCGCCGCCACCGCCAGCTTGTGACGTTTGACGAATTTCGAAGCCGTATACCAGATCGTGTTGGGCCGCGCCTGCACGGCCTCGCCATTCAAATACCGCCGCAAATCGCCCGAAAAGTGCTCGACCGATGAATACCGCCGCAGCGGCTCGGCCTCCATCGCCTTGCCCAGGATGCTGCGCAGATCGCCGTCGAGTATCCGCTCGAGCTTGACCTTGGTCGTCGAGCGCAGCCGCGCCGATTCATCCGTGATCAACGACCGCGGCGGCGCCGGATCAACATCGCGCACCGCCCGCTCAAACCCAGCAAGCGCCGAATCCGGATCCCCGAACGGCCACGCCCCGACGACCAATTCGTACAGCATCACGCCGAGCGCATAGACGTCCATCGACGTCGACACCTGCTCCCCGCGCAACTGCTCCGGACTCGCATAGCGCGGCGTCATCGCCTGAAACCCCGTCGCCGTGCGGTCCGTAGGAGCTGCCAGCAGCAGCTTGGCCGTTCCGAAATCCAGCAGCTTCGGTACACCGGCGCTCGTCACCATCAGATTGCCGGGCTTCAAATCCCGATGGACCACCAGGTTCCGATGCGCATACTCGACCGCCGAACACGCCTCGAGAAACAGCCGTATACGCGCCGGAACATCGAGCAAACGCTCGTCGCAGTACCGGCTGATCGGCTGCCCATCGACGTACTCCATCGCGAGATATGGATCGCCTGAACTGCTGACGCCCCCATCTAGCAGCCGCGTGATGTTCGGATGATTCAGATTCGCCAGAATCTGCCGCTCCGCCCGAAAACGCTCGACGAACAATAGCGTCCGCAAGTGCGAACTGACGACCTTCAACGCGACCTGCTGCTCGAATTCGCCATCCACGCGGCTCGCCAGGTACACCGTCCCCATGCCGCCGTGGCCGAGCTCGCGCTCGAGCCGATAGCCGCCGATCGTCTCGCCGATCCGCCCCTTTGCCGGCTCGAAGGAACCCGTTCCCGAAACCGGCCGGAATTGTTTCTCACTCTCGAAGGCGAAGACGAGATTCTCGACTTCCGTGAACATCTCACCGTCGTCCACACAGGATCTTCTCAAGAAATCGTCGCGTTCCGCCTCCGGCATCTCAAGCGCCGCATGGAACAAACTCTCAATCCGCTGCCAACGTTCGGGAGTCAGGGCCTTCGTCGTCGCGTCTGGATTCATGAACAGCACTCACCTGCCGCCGCGCCGGATCACCAGCTTCGAGTACAGCCAAGTCCGCGCCATCGTCAAATCACGTTCAGCCGTGGCCCTTGAGATGGAGAGCAGCTCCGCGCATTCCGGCACCGTGCAGCCCAGGAAATACCGCAGCTCCACGAGCCGCACCTTCCGCGGATCGATCGCGTCCAGCTCATCGAGCACGCGGTTCAAATCGAGCACGTCATCGCTGTTCAGATTGATCCACGGGATCTCATCGCTCAACTGCGCATGCCGCAATCCCGAGCCGCGCTTCGAAGCTTGCGCCGCCCGCGCCTGATCAGTGAGGATCCGCCGCATGACCATCGCCGCGAACGTATAGAAATGCGAGCGATTCTCCCAGTTCGGATTGCGCTGCTGCAGCAGGCGCACGTACAACTCATGCACCAGCGCGGTCGGCTGCAAAGTATGCCCATCCGATTCGCGCCGCAGATACGCTGCTGCTACATCATGCAGGTGCGGATAAATATGCGGCATGAGCTCGTCGCACGCTTCCGCATCGCCATCCTTCCACCGGCGGAGCAAAATGGTGATGTCCCCGCCCTGATCTGCAGCCACTTTCGAGCAAGTCCTTTGCTCCAGGATATCGGACTCACTCCGGCTGCGGACCCGCTCTCTTCTTGTCCTCCCTGACAAGCGTCAATTTGCGAACGCGCAAGTTCCCGTCATCGCAGAAGTAGACGTCATGGTTCAAACCGACCGCCAGGTGACCAGGGTTGGCCAACAGCGCCACGAAAGCCGGTCCACCGTCGCCCGCGAACCCGTATGTTCCCAGAATCCCGCCTGCGATTGTGTGGATCAAGCCCGTCGACAGATCGACTCTCCGTATCCGATTTCCTTCGGCGATGAACAGCGCCGCCATCTCTCGATCGATCGCCACTCCCCGCGGAGCCACCAGCTCAGCCGCAGTCGCCTGCCCCCCATCGCCCAGATTGCCGCCGACCTGCCCATTCCCCGCAACCGTCGTGATCACACCGCCCGGACTCACCTTCCTCACAACATTGTTACCGCTATCGGCAATGTACAAGCGGCCGTCGCTATCGACCGCGATCTGTTGCGGATTGTTCAACGTCGCCGTGCCCGCATACGTCAAAATCTCACCCTGGGCCGTGACCTTCCGAATGACGTTATACACCGGATCGGAGATATAAAATCCGCCATCGCCCGCCGCGGCAACACTCATCGGATTTCCGATCGCCGCCTGCAGCGCACTTCCGAAATCGCCAGAATAAGCCGCCCCGTTCCCGCCCGCGACCCTCGTCGAGATTCCACCCGGCGTCAGGCGAAAAACAGTCTCGAAAGTTCCCGCGCCGACGAGCAGATTCCCATTCGCATCGACCGCGAGTCCCCACGGAGCCCCAAGAATCGACGCCTTGCTGCCATCAGCCGGCGATCCGAACTGACTATCGCCGGCGAACGTCGACATCGAATCATCGGGCGCGATTTTCCAGATTCGATTGTCCGTCGAGTCGCTCACGAATACATCGCCGAGCGAATCGACAGCGATTCCGTAGACCTGCAACAGTGTTTGCGACGTCGCCGGTACATGGTCCGCGCTGCCTGCGGACGGATACACTCCGGCCACAGTCGTGATCGTTCCATCCGCCGCCCAACGCCGCACCTGCCGCCCGGCGTTAGTCGCTATGACGATTCTTCCGAGCGAATCGACCGCCAGTCCAACCGGATAAGGCAGGATCGCCTGCGTCGCAGGTCCATCAGTCGTGAGCGATCCACCACCGGCAATCGTATTGATGACTTCCGACGGCGAGACCACAAGGACGCGAAAGTTCCCGCTGTCGGCGACATAAAGGCTGCCATCGGCCGTGGCCACGAGTCCCGTGGGATAACTAAGGGACGCGTTGCCCGCGTAAGTCGTGATGGTTCCATCCGCCCCAATCCTGCGGATCCTCGAGGACTGATCACTGAAATAGATGCCGCCTTTAGAATCGACCGCGATGCCGCTCGGCCCTGACAGCAGCGCCGCCGTCGCCGCCCTTCCATCGCCTGAGTATCCAGCCTGCCCCGTACCAGCAATGACACTCACGACGAGGCCAGGTGTCAGCTTGCGGATCACATTGTTCGACGGCTGCGTAATCTAGAGGTTCCCCGCCGAGTCGATCGTCAGCCCTTGCGGACCCTCGACCGATGCCGCCGTGCTGATCACCCCTTGCGGAGTCACTTTGCGGACGCACCAATTATTGGTATCAGCGATGTACAGATCACCAGCCGCGTCGAACACAAGTCCCGCCGGCTGATTCAGCGTGGCGGATTTGGCAGGACCTCCGTCACCCGAATATCCTGGCTCACCCGACCCCGCGTAGATCGAAATCTCGCCATTGACGTCGATCCGGAACACCTGATTGAAGTACGAATCACTGACGTATATATTGCCGCCGGCATCGACCGCTGTAAATTGAGGTTGCACGAGGTGAGCGTTCACGGCGGGGCCACCGTTGCCCGTGAACATCGCGCGTCCATTGCCCGCGACGGTCGAGATCACATAGGATTTCGAAACCTCATCGTCGACCGGCGCAGCGATGGAAATGGCGGCCAACACGAACGCCAGGAAGAATCGATTGCAAGTCATTGTCGCCTCTCATA
>DASXZC010000641.1:0-3997 GCA_036502165.1 Bryobacteraceae bacterium | reverse complement strand
GTATTGCCTCTTCCGCGTACAGGACTAACGTTTTTCCATCATAGAGCAGTTTGATAGAACCATCGTCACCGGTCACGCTCACCGATAGCCGATCGGGGCGACTGTAAACGATCTTTGTCGCGTGGGCGATATGAAGCAATTCGCCGTTCGGTCCTGCGTACGAGCGGAATGTCCGCGACTGAAACGAGAATTGCTTTGCGGAAAGGGTCTTGCCCATCCGCGCCAGCGCCTCGAGCGCATCAGGACCGACCGCCGTCTCTTGCGCGCTCTGCGATCTAGCGGTGGAGACGACAGCGAGTGAGAGACTAGCGAGGCCGCCCACAAGTACCAACGCGAGGCTAGTTCTCAGGACATTTTGAAGGAACATAATACCCCTCCGCTCTCCAAATTATCTCGTCGCGCCCCGACCGCAAATCCGTATTTCTCCGCTCTTCTGTTAACTCCGACTGACCGGCCGGACAGCTGAACGGTTGTTTCGCGTCAGCTGAATTTCTTCCGTTTCATGGCGGATCACAAGGGAGTCGCCCTCGCGCAGCGTGTATTCCACCTTTTCCAGGCCGATTTCGACGTCCAGCATCTGGCCGCGGTACGTCACGGGGAACCGAAGTATCGCGTTGTCCTCCGGCGCGCGGCGTGGCCAGAACGACAATATTCCGTCATCGTCCCGCATGCCGCCAAGCCCGTAGGTCAGCATCATCCAGGTGCCCCCCATCGAGGCGATATGGCAGCCGTCCTTCACGTTGCCGCCCACGTCGGCGAGGTCCATCAGCAGTGCCGCCATTCCGTACCGAATAGCTTTCTCGGTATCGCCGACTTGCGCAGCGATGATCGCCTCGACGCAGGACGACAACGATGAGTCGCCTGTGGTCAATGGGTCGTAGAATTCAAAGTTACGTTTCTTCGCCTCCACGGAAAACGCATTGCCCAGCAGGAACATGGCCAGCACCACGTCCGCCTGCTTGATCACTTGCTTCCGGTAAATGTTGAGCGGGTGGTAAAAAAGCAGCAGCGGGTAGTGCTCGCTCGGTGTGTTCCGAAGATCCCAGGGCTCTCGGTCCAGAAAGCTGTCATCCTGCGGGATGATCTTCTGCCTCTCGTCATACGGCACGTACATGCTCTCTGCCGCTCGTATCCATCCCTTCAACTCAGACGGCTCGAGCGATGTTCTGTCCACGAGCGCGTCATACGCATCTGGGTCTGTCGCCCGTAGAGACTCTACGGTCTGGGCCGTATAGCGTAAATTTTCCCGGGCCATCAAGTTGGTGTACGCGTTGTTGTTCACGACCGTGTTGTATTCATCGGGCCCGGTGACGGAGTTGATGCAGAATTTCCCGCCTTTTGCGTCTGAGTAGAAGCCTAGGTCGAGCCATAGACGTGCCGTTTCCACGAGCATCTCGGCACCGTGGTCGCGCAGGAAAGCCTCGTCACCCGTTGCTTGCACATACTTGCGCAACGCGTACATGATGTCGGCATTGATGTGGTACTGCGCGGTGCCGGCGGCGTAGTAGGCCGATGCTTCTTCCCCGCTGATGGTGCGCCACGGGAACATGGCGCCGCGGTGGCCCAATTGTCTGGCGCGTGCGCGTGCCTGCGGCAGCATCTTGTAGCGAAAGGTGAGCAAATTTTTGGCGATCCGAGGGGAGGTGTAGATCAGAAACGGCAGCACGTAGATCTCGGTGTCCCAGAAGTAATGCCCCTCATACGCTTGCCCTGTGAGTCCCTTGGCCGGCACACCCGCGTCTTCCGCGCGCGCCGAGGCCTGCAGGATATGAAAAAGGTTGAAGCGGATCGCTTGCTGGATCTCCACGGTACTGCGCTTCGTGCGTGCTTCGCTGATATCCCTAACCCGGACATCGCTGCGCCGCCAGAATTCGTCCATGTACTGCTCCTGGGATGAGAGCAGCTGCTGCAACCCATGGGTCGTAACGCGGTCCATAGTCCACTCGGCGCGGCCGCAGAGTTCTTCGGCCGACGCCGTCTGCGACGTGTGATAAACCATGTATTTGGTGAGATCGATCGGACAGCCGGGCCTGGCGTCGATTGTGAAGGCGACCTGACCAAAGTCCTCGGTGTAGGCAACCTTGTGGGCGTGCGGGCACGAGGTCTCTAATGAATAATCAGTCGCCAACGCCAGGGTCAAGCGGCTCTTTTCGGTCGCATGGCACAGCACGATCCGTCGGTCTTTGGCATAACTGGTTCGACAATGGAGTACTCGACCTGCAAAGACCCTCGTCTGTCGCGGATCATTCGGGTCGGTGTGGGCGCCCGGTTCATGCGCTGCCATTTCCGAAGAGATCACAAGGGAGGCCGCCGCGTTAACCAATGTCACCCGGTAGGAGATGGCGGCCACATGCCTATTGGCGAAAGAGACCAGGCGCCCGGATGTGATCAATACCTGTTTGCCGGCCGGCGTCTCCCAGAGGATCTCCCGGTCGAGTGTCCCGGACTTCATGTTGAGCCGCCGGTCGTAGCTCAATAGGTTCGCATCCGGCAGCCAGAACCGCTCGTCGTCGACGAAGAGCTTGATGACCTTGCTGTCGGTCACGCCGCAGATGGTCTGGTCAGTCTTTGCAAACCCATAAGCGTCTTCCGGGTACACGATCGGGCTGATCTCATAAAACCCATTGATCAGAGTGCTGTTTTCGGCGTTGGGGCCGCCTTCCTCCGGGCACCCGCGCATACCGAGATATCCGTTGCCGAGCGCCAGCATCGTTTCCGACTGAGCCATGAATTCGGGATGGAACGCCTTTTCGGTAACGTTCCACTCGTCGGCCGGTTAGTCGTGGGACGGCGGCATGAGGCGTTCGTGGTGGATCATCGGGTGGTTCCTCCCAATACAGCGGGCGATGGTCAGTCAGCCAGTTCGCCCAGATCGTTCACCACAATATGCGCCCCATGCTGCTGAAGCTCCTCGGCATTGCCCTTGCGCGCGACCCCGATTACAAGCCCGAAGTTTCCGTTAGACCCGGCCTCCACCCCTGAGAGGGCATCCTCGATGACAACCGCTCGTGAAGGCTCAACGCCGAGTAGCTTTGCCGCCATCAAGAAAGTGTCCGGAGCAGGTTTTCCCGCCAGGTGTTCCGCTAGTATCGTGTTGCCGTCGACCCGGATGTCGAAGAACGCCTCCAACTTTGCGGCGCTTAACACGGCCGTGCAGTTCTGGCTCGAGGTAACGACGGCGATTTTGAACCCGCGCTGGCGGAGCTGACGGATAAGTTTGACGCTTCCCTCGTAAGGCTCCACCCCTGTGTCTTCAATGATCCGGTTGACCAAGTCATTCTTGCGGTTCCCGAGCCCGCCCACCGTATCAGCCTCCGGCAAATCTTCCGGGGTCCCTTCGGGGAGTTGAATCCCGCGTGATCCGAGAAAGTCACGAACCCCGTCGAAGCGGGGCTTCCCATCGACATATAGCCGATAATCAACACCGAGATCGAATGGACGAAATACTTCACCTCCCTGCGTCGCACGCTTTTGCAGGTACTGGTCAAACATCAGTTTCCAACATGCCGCGTGCACACCGGCGGTGTCGGTAATCACACCGTCGAGGTCGAGCAGGACGGCGTCGTACTGGTCACGCGTGATCGCATATTTGCTTTTGGGCTGCCGCGACCGCGCTCCATTTGTTTCGCTCACAGTGTCGTCCTCCCTGTCTCTACTGTTCGCCGCTAATCAAGGAGAGGTCCGTTCCAGACCCTCACGGCGGGTATGTCCCGGTAATAGCCGAGTACGCACAGCGTGCCCGTATCCAATAGGAAGTGCCGCCCGGAAGCGGCGGACAATCCAATCCAGCGCGCTGCAAGCACGCGCAGCACATGGCCGTGCGCGAACAGCGCGACATCACCTTCTGTCGTGCGTGCTCGGGCAATCACCCGGTCCGCCCGCGCACCCACCTGCTCCGGGGACTCCCCACCCGGGCATCCATCCCGGAAGATCAGCCAGCCCGGCGCAGTCTCGTGGATCTGCTTGGGTGTCAGTCCCTCGTATTCGCCGTAGTTCC
>DASXZC010000640.1:0-9443 GCA_036502165.1 Bryobacteraceae bacterium | reverse complement strand
CAGGCGTTGAGCTTCAAAATGTCCGCCTGAGGGCGATGGACGGACTGTTTGTTCTTCATGTAGTCGCTGATCGGCGTGAGCGCGCAGAGGATCACTTTGATTCCGTGGGCGTGCGCCAGTTCGGCGATGGCCTGTATGTTCTGCGTGATCTGCTCGAAGGTCTGCGGACCGGCATTGCGGGCGATGTCGTTCGTCCCGGCGAGCAGAATCACCGCGGCGGGCTTTAGATCGATGACGTCCGGGAACATGCGGACCAGCATTTGCGCAGTGGTCTGTCCTCCGATGCCGCGGTTGACGTAGGGCTTGCCGGGGAAGAACTGATCGAGCTTCCAGCCGTCGGTGATGGAGTCGCCGAAAAAGACCACGCGTCCGGCGGGGACGGATTCCTTCGCTAGGGCTTCATTCGCGGCATGGTAACGGCCGAGCTGGTTCCAGTCCTCTAATTGATTGGCGAGATTCTGGGCGGCGCCTTGCAGGCAGCAACTGGCTTTGGGAGGACTGAAGTCCTCGACGATCTGCGCCGATAGGGCGCCGCTCGAGGCGATGAGGAGAAAGCTGACCGGGAACAGGAGATTGATTTTCATGGGAGGCGGGCTCGGCCTCTCATTATGACGCAAAAAGGCCGGGGCGCGAATCGCCCCGGCACTAGCAACTCGGAGGAGACTGCTATTTGGACCTTGCTTGCACTTCCTTTATTGCGCTTCCTTTATTGCACGGCGACTTTGATCGTCCGCGGCTTGGCCGCTTCTTTCTTGGGAAGGGTGATGGTCAGAACGCCGTTCTTGAACTCCGCAGCCACTTTCTCGGCGTCGATCGTGTCCGAGAGAGTGAACGAGCGGGCAAACGTTCCGTAGCTGCGCTCGATGCGGTGATAGCCGCCCTTTCCGGTCTCATCCTTCTCGAACTTGCGTTCACCCTTTAAGGTCAGGGTGCCGTTCTCGATTTGGATGTCGATATCCTTCTCGTCTACCTCCGGCAGGTCGGCCTTGACAACGAGAGCGTTCTCAGTCTCGCGTATGTCGACGGCGGGCATCCAGCGATGGCCAGAAGCCGGCTCACTCAGAAGCTGGTTGATCATGGCCTCGAATCCACTGGGAGCCGGGCTGGCGAAAGCATCGAGGAAGGGTTTGTAGCGGGAAATCGTCATTGAAGTTAACCTCCTAAGAAGTATCTGTCTACATTCACATCATACAATCTGCTTGTTATGTTGTCAACTAATTTGTTGCGGAATGATCCGCTGGCGAGTTATGCCATTCTTATAAATGAGTTAGCAGCCATGCCGCAGCGCCTGCGGCAAGGGTGATGGCGGACGCGATGACCATCCGAACGGCAAAAGCTCGCGTCCCGGAGCCGGCGGCGAGGAAGATTTTTAAGACGATGTTCGCGGCGAGCGCCAGTAAGATGTTGAAAGCAGCGGAGTCCTCAGTCAGCTTTCCTGCGACATGCAGATCCGACGCCGAGAGGATGACGGTCGCGACATCCACTAATCCGCCGAGGATGCTGGTGGGGATGACGGCGTCGGCTCCGAAGCGTACGGCGGCGGCCTTGCTGAGGAACAGGATCGCGGCAAACAGGGCTCCGAAGATGATCCCCGGAAGGAGGCGGAACGGATTGCCGGGGGGTTGTGGCGCATCGTGTTCGGCCTCGACTGGACTGACCGGGCGCCGGCGTCCAAGATACCAGGCGAGCGCCGCGGAACTCACGCACATTGCCGTCAGCGGGATGATGCAGGCGTTCGCGATCGGCACGGACACCGAATAAAGGATGACCATCGTCCGCGGGAATTGGACGGTGTTGGCGATGACGGAGGCTCGCCAGAGGGTCGGCAGACGTTCCGGATGTTCGCGGCTCGTGCGAGCGAAGCTGATGGTCGCGGCGGTCGTGGAGGCGAGGCCGCCGAGGAGGCTCGTGTACTCGAGTCCTTTCTCGGTTCCTAGAAATTTTTGGAGGAAGTAGCCGAGGTACGAGATCGCCGAGACCAGGATCACGAACAGCCACACCTGCTGAGGCGAGAAGAAATCGTAGGGTCCGAAGTGGCCGGGCGGAAGCAGTGGGTAGGCGACCAATACGACGGCGATGAACAGCAGCGTGTCGTTGAACTCGATGTCGGTGATCGTCTCGCGCGAGAGCTTGTGCAGCCAGTCGCGAGCCTCGAGGAACATCACAACAACGATGGCTGATCCGATTGCGAGGGGCGCTCCATATGGCAGCGCCGGTGTCGCGGAGGTCAGATAGGCGAGACAGAACGTGGCGACGCCGGCGAGTTCCGTGGTGATTCCTCCGCGTTCCGCGCCGTGTTCGTAGTGGAAAATCGCAAGCAGCAGAGCTACTGAGCCGAGTGCGACTCCGGTGAGGGCGGGGATCGCGAGCAGTCCGCAGACCGAGCCAACGAGGGCGATCGCCAACATGTCACGCAAGCCAGGATGATTGCCGGGGAATTTCTCGCGCTGGGCTCCGATGAGCGTGCCGATCAGCAACGCTTCGACAATCGACTTGACCGAGTTGGTGATGTCCACGGGTTCATATGATTGTAATGGGAAAATCCCCGGACGGAGCTATGTTTTCAATTGCGCCAGCAGCCAGGAGCGGGCGAATTCCCAGTCGCGCTTTACTGTGGGGATGGAGACGCCGAGAACGTCGGCGATTTCCTGCTCGGTGAGTCCGCCGAAGAAGCGCATCTCGACAACCGACGCGCAGCGGGCGTCGAGAGCTTGCAGGCGGGTGAGCGATTCGTTGACGTCTGCGATGCGGTCGTCGAGTTCGATGGCGTGATCGCGCGCCTCGTCGAGTGGGAGAATCAAGTGCGCTCCTCCACGTTTGAGTCCGCGGCGGCGACGGGCGTGATCGACGATCAGGCGCCGCATCTGGCGCGCGGCCAGATGGAGGAAATGGAGGCGGCTCTCACAACTGACGGCTTCACGCTCGAGCAGACTGGCGCAGAGTTCGTTGACGAGCGCGGTCGGTTGGAGCGTGTTCCCGTTCGGCTCGCGGCGCAGGCTTTGCGCGGCTAGCCGGCGAAGTTCCCGATAGACGGATTCGAGAACCTTGCGTCCCGCGGACTCGTCGCCGCCGCGCCATTCGCTTAAGAGAGCGGTGATTTCGGAAGATTCACAACTGGCCATCGAACTCGGCTACCTGATGCCATGGTAGCCTCCTACATCTTCGGCAAGAGAGCGCGGGCGAGTGCGATCTCTTTAGCGTGGGCGTCGGGCAAGGATGCGGTGTAGATCCGCAGGATGTCCTCGCCCTTTAGAACGCTCAGCCCGAGGTTGGCGCCGCGGATCGCGCGGTCGCCGAGATCGGGGACGTCGGACAGAACTCCTCCGGGGATTTGTCCCCAGATGGCCTTGTTCACGGCGAGAGCATTCATCACAGCGCGGCCGTCGCCTCTCGAAATGACGATCATCAGCAGCGGCACTTCACCGTTTTTGGCGCGTGCGGTCTCGACGGCGCCGGTGAAGACGCGGGCGAGATCCGGAATGTCGACTTTCGAATTGCCGCCCTGCACTTCTTTGGAGGTTTTATCGGCTTCTTCCTTTGCGAGTTTGGCGGCGAGTCCCGCGGGTCCGAAGTACATGCACAGACCGGCGTCGCCCGGTTCCACACGTTCGATGGGCTCGGCGAGGATCGGCGCGACCAGATCCTTAGGAGCGATTTCGCAGGTCTTCACGGATTGTCCACTTCGCGCTGAGTGCGAAGAAGGGTGCGAGCTGAGATCGATGCCGTAGGTTGCGGCCTTCGCCACGACGACTTCCTTCTCGTGGTGTATGAAGCGGATGGCGGCGAAGATGCCGAGTCCGGCGAGCGCGCAGAATCCGAGGACGACGCCGATGACGATCGCGGCGACGTTGCTTTTGGCAGCCGGCGGGCGTGGGGGATATTGCTGCTGTTGTGGCGGATACTGCGGGGGCGGCGTCATTTGAGGAGCTGGTTGCTGCGGCTGCTGTTGAGGCTGCGGCGCGGGGGCGTTGGGCGCGCCAGGCTGGCGGGCTCCGCAGCGGGAACAGAATGAGACGCTCGATTCCATGGGGAATCCGCAATTGGCGCAAAAACCTGGCATAAAATCTACTCCTCCATTCAACTGTCACTTTGCATTGCGAAATCGAATCGCGGGAGGGATCAAAATTTCTCAACGCGGTCCGGAGAGGAACGTTTTCAGTCCTCGTTCGAGTTCGTACTGCAGACCTCCTTTCGATCCCGCGGGCAAGAGAGCAAGCGCGTCCCGCTCGGTTTGGGCGGCGACGGCGGGGCGGCCGTTCAGGAAATGCGCCCAGGCGAGCGTATCGAGGAAAAAGGGATTGGTGCGCTTGGTGGCGTCGACCGCGTTCTGCGCGAGTTCGAGCGCCTTCGCGGGCTGGCGCAGGTCGGGCCAGTCGACCTTCAAGAGCGCATCGGCGTACTCGTTCCATTCGACCGGCCCGGCGCCGGATTGAGCCACTGTGAGTTCGAGCAGGCGCAAGGCTTCGACGGCGGATTCGCGCGCGGCGTCCTTGTTTCCGCTCTTCGCGAGACGTTGGGAAAATCCTCGGAGGGTCACTGCCAGGCGGAGTGCCGATCCAAGATCCGCAGGGTCGATCTCCATGGCGATCTGCATTGCTTCTACGGATCGCCGATAGGCCGCGATGCTGGCGGCTTCATCACCGGCGGAGGCGAGGCTCGACGCGAGAATCGACTCCGCGGACGAAGCGAGGCGCCGGTATTCGGCGTTGCTCGGCGCGAGAAGCTCGAGTCTGTGCAAGGATGCGACTGCGTGCTTCGCTTCGACCGCCGCCTCCTTCGGTTGCTGTGAGTAGCGCAGGGCGTTGGCGTAGGATGCTTCCGTCGTCGCGACCATGCGCTCGACTTCGACATCATCCGGGGATGCTTGCGCGAGAGGAGTCAACGTTGCGATTCCTTCCTTGCAGGTTTCGAGCGCGGCGGTCGTGCGTCCGGCGGTCAAGAGACCGACGCAGCGGCGCTCATCGATCGCGCCGAGCGTATGTTGAGCGGAGGGAAGCCTGCGCGCCAGAGTCCACGCGGTGTTGTAGGATTCGAGCGCCTGCTTCGTATCGCTCGCAAAGAACTGGCCGTCGCCGAGTTTCGCGATGCTCAGGGCCAGATCCTCTCGATCGAGCGGCACGGCGTCTTTCCTGCTTGCGATCTTGCGGCGCAGATCGACGGCATGGCGGTAGGCGTCCACTGCGGCGGCGGCGTCATTCTTGTCGAGGTGGTGCGGATCGACGCGCAGCTCTCCCATCCGCTCATAGGAAGCCGCGAGGTCGCGCTGCAGTTCGATGTCATCGTTGCCGGCGTCCGCGCTCAGCAGTTCTAGCTGGCGCTGGGCCTTCCCGACGATCAGACGCCGCGCTGTGGTCGACCCGGCGAGGTCGCGGATGCCGTCGTGCAGGTCGAACAATAGCGACGCCGCAAGAGCGCGCACTTGGCGGTACCGGTCTTGAGCTTTACGGCGCGCGTCTTCCGCTTCTTTGGTTCGTGCTTCGGCGAGCGCTCGTTGTTCAGTGGCAGTTTCAAAGGCGCGCTCGGCGGATGCACGGGCTTCGAGGGCGATGGCGGCTTCACGGGTTGTGGCGACGATTCCTACGATCAGCGAAGCGGCGATGAGCGCGGCAGCGGTGAGCGGAACCCAATGCCTGCGGGCGAATTTGCGGACGCGATAAGGAAAGCCATCGCCTTTCGCGAGCACGGGCAAGCCGCGGCGGTAGCGTGAAATATCGTCTGCCAACTGCTCGACGGACGGATAGCGCCAGGAGGGCTGCTTGCGCAGAGCGGTGGCCACAATCGCGCCGATCTCGCCGCTGAGCGGAGCCGGATCCTCATGGCAGATCGCGTCCATCACTTCATGCGGCGCGCGGGCCGGGCGGTTGAACGGATGCTCACCCGACCACATTTCGTAGAGCAGGATCCCGAGTGCGAAGACGTCCGACGACGTCGTAATAGGCTCGCGGAGAATCTGCTCAGGGCTCGCGTAGTCCGGGGTCAGAATCACGGCTGTCGGCGAGGGTTCTGACAGAACGTCCGCTGTGGACAGTAACTTCGCGATTCCGAAGTCGAGCAGCTTGACCGCGCCCGCTTCGGTGACGAGAATGTTGCCGGGCTTCAGATCGCGATGCACGACCAGGTTGCGATGGGCGTGGCGCACGGCGTCGCAGATCTGCAGGAACAGGTCGAGCTTCTGGTCCTCGGACAAACGGTGCGCCTCTAAATACGCGCTGAGGGGAACGCCCTCGACGTACTCCATCACGAAGTAGGGATCGCCAGCCGCCGACACGCCGCCGTCGAGGATCGTTGCGATGTGAGGATGATTAAGCTGCGCGAGAATCTGCCGTTCCTGCTCGAACCGGCGTACGAAGGACTCGTCGATCCGGTCGTGGCGCAGGATCTTGATGGCGACCTGTTTTTGGAAGCTGCCATCGGCGCGGCTGGCGCTGTAGACGACTCCCATGCCGCCGCGGCCGAGTTCGCGATCGAGTTGGTAGGATCCGAATTGCGCACCTTCGCGAAGCGGCTCGGCGGCGGCCGCCATTTCGACGAAGGGTTGGTCGAGGACGCTCGACGTTTTCGAATGCGCGTCGAGCATACGCGACAGTTCTTCGGCCAGCGGTGGATCGGTTTGCGAGAGTTGCCCGACGATCGCGGCGCGCTCTTCCCGCGGGGCGGCTATGGCGCGCTCGAACGTTGCCCGAAGCTGCTCAAATTCCGCGGAAGTCATAGCGGGAGGCCGCGCTCTCGCCCCATCATAACGCGCTGTCTAGCCCTTCAGGCCCTCGAACGCCTCTTCGATTTCCTTACGCGCCGGCGCGCCGATCGGAACCAGCGGCAGACGCGGTGGACCTCCGTAGTATCCGTTCAAATCCATTGCGTACTTCAATCCCGGAATTCCGTACTTCACTGTCACGAGGCGGGCGGCTTGGGCGATGCGGCCTTGCCAATCCCACCCGGCCTCGGTCTCGCGCGTGCGATGCGCTTCCCAGATCGTGATCGTCGCATACGGAGCCGCGCTGGCGAACGCGAGCACCGCGCCGACCGCGCCTGCCTGCAGCGAGGGCCACAGCGTGGGAGCGGATCCGACGAGGACCTGAAATCCGGCCGGACACTCGCGGATCATCTGCATCACCTTTTCGAGGTTCCCTGAGCTTTCCTTGATCGCGATGATGTTCGGATGCTCGGCGAGCTTGGCGACTACTTCCGGTGCGATGTCGATGCCCGTCGTCTGCGGCCAGTTGTAAATCATCAGCGGGATCTTCGCGGAGTCCGCGACGGCGCGGAAATAGAGCAGTTGTGCTTCGTTCCGGTTCATCAGCGATTTGTAGTAGTGCGGTGTCCGCACCATCGCGGCCTGGTAGCCGATCTCGGCGGCGCGATTCGTTAGTTGCACGGTCTCGCGGACGCTCTCGACTCCGGTGCCTGCGATGAGGGTCTTCGCAGGCGCGGCGTATTTGGCGACGAGTTCCCAGCAGAGCGTCTTTTCCTCGGGCGTCAGGAACACGGATTCGCCCGTCGATCCGCAGACGACGTAACCGGATAGATTCGTCAGATTCCATTTGGTGACGTTGTGCTCGATCTTGACCTTATATATGTCGCCCGCATGATCGAACGGAGTCGGGATAGGAGGGAAGATGCCGTGGAGTTTCATAAATAACGAAAGGGCAGGCGGAGCGTTCCACCTGCCCTTTCTCACTTCGATCGCGAAAAATGACTATGAACGGAAGACGACGACCAGCGTGTAGAGCGCGAGTGATTCGATCAGCACGAGGCCGAGAATCAGCGCGAACCGGATCGCGGCCGCGGCGCCCGGATTACGAGCGATCGCTTCCGCCGCACCGGCGACTGCCTTGCCCTGGCCCAATCCGCACAGGCCCGACGCGAGACCCATCGCGAGCGGGATGAGCGGCTTCAAATCCACCGGCGAGCCCGGCGCAGCGGCGGTGGTGCCCTGCGCGAAGGTCGGCGCCGTCAAAATGAACAGAAACATGAACAATACGAACAACTGCTTTGACTTCATTACTTTCTCCTTTTGCTATTGAAACTCGCCTCATCGCCAGTGGGTGGTTCGCTTCGTGACCTGGGGGCCCCGGCGCTCACGCTGACTTCGGCTTTATAGAATCAAGCCTGTATAAAATGCGGTCTAATGCTCCTCTTGGTGCTCTTCGACGCTGCCCGAAACATAGATCATGGCGAGCAGTACGAAGATGTACGCCTGCAGGAACGAAACGAAAACGTGCAGGAACATGAAGATGACGGGGACGATCAGCTTCGTCAGATCCATGAACGCGTCAGTCACCTGCTCGCCCGCATACATGTTGGCGCGCAAGCGGATAGTCAAGGACATCGGACGCGCCAGGTGGCTGATGATTTCAATCGGAATCATCAACGGCGCGAGCACCAGCAGCGGACCCACGAAGTGCATCAGATACTTCCCGACGCCTTGCACTTTGAAACCCAAGTAGTTGTAATAAACGAAGACGACTACGGCCAGACCGAGCGGCATCGCATAGCCCATGGTTGGCGATTCGAGGCCCGGAATCAATCCGATCAGATTCGCGAACAGGATCAGGAAAAAGAGCGTCCCGAACATCGGCACATATTTTTCCGAATGATGAATTCCGATTTCATCCGCGGTCTGCTGCAGGAACTGATAGACGACTTCGACCATGTGCTGTACCGGACCCGGCTTGTCGACTGACAGGCGGGAACGCAGGACCGTGAACAGGATCACGATCAGCAGGACGACCAGGATCTCCATCGGCAGCGCATTATCCCAGGGACGCGCGTCCTCTTTGAGGCCGACCATCCTCAACGCCGCGTTCGCCGGACCGGCCAACGTGTCGTTGAATAATTTCGCGAGGAAAATCTCGTGCTCGACTTCCGGGGCAGACATCAACATAAGTTATATTTCGTTCGAAGTATCACCGTTGTGGAAAAGCTGGCGAACCAGTTCGACCAGGAGCGCGGCCACGGTGACCAGCAAGCCCCCCATCACCGCCAAAACGCTGACTTCCAGAACTTTGATGATAACAAATACCAGGCCCCCGATCAGCAGGTAGCGCATGCCCAGCATCACCGCGCTGGCGTTGCCGGGGGCGTCTGGCCCGGTGGCGCCGACGGCGGCTGTGATGCGCTTCCACAATCCAAAGTTGAAATGGGAGATGAGGGCTCCGCAGGCGAAGCCGACGGCGTTCCTCCAGCCGGCGAATAGGAGGACGGCGAGGAGTCCGGAGGCGGCGATGATCAGCGCCGCCCGATCCATGCGTGCGAGCGAGCGGGCGTACCATTCCGCCGTCATTGCTTATCCGCGTCGCGGAGCAGTTCGCGGATCAGTTGGATGAACGATCCGATGATGCCGAGGATGAGGCAGGTCAACGACCAGTAGCCCGTGTTCAGATGTTTGTCGAGATACTCGCCGATCATCCAACCGGCGCCGGCGCTGATCGGAATCAGGAACG
>DASXZC010000639.1:0-5358 GCA_036502165.1 Bryobacteraceae bacterium | reverse complement strand
CGCTCGATCGTTTGATCGACATTTTCGAGGTACAGATAGATCACGACGGAGGAACTGCCGTCTTGTTTTGGAGCGTGGCTTCCGAGATGAGGGGACTCGTCGTGGACCATGACCATCGCTCCACTGATTTCGAGTGTCGCGTGGACGACGGCGCCCTCGAGTCCGGACCGGCGCGAAAGTTCGTTGGCATCAAAGGCAGCTTTGCAGAAGTCGATCTCGGCTGCGGCGTCCACGCAAACCAACATCGGGATGATTGCGCGGACGGGAGGCATTCCGCCAGTATACTGATGTCGAGTGGGTGAACGGCCACAATGAAAATCGTCATCCCCGGAGGCTCCGGCCAACTGGGCGAGCTTCTGGCGCGCGCCTTTGTGGCAGGTGGGCACGAAGTCGTCGTGCTGAGCCGCAGCCCGCGCGCGATAGGGCCTTGGCGCGCGATCCCTTGGGACGAGGTTGGCACTGAAATCGACGGCGCCGATGCAGTCATCAATCTCGCTGGACGTAGCGTCAACTGCCGCTATACCGATGAGAACCGGTGTGAGATCCTCGATTCGCGGCTGCGGTCGACGCGCACAGTGGGCGAAGCGATCCGGAAGGCGCGGAGGCCGCCCGCAGTGTGGCTTCAAATGAGCACGGCGACCATCTACGCGCATCGCTATGACGCGGCGAACGACGAGAAGTCCGGGATCCTCGGGACGGTCGACGACGACGTTCCGGAGACCTGGCGATTCAGCCATCGCGTCGCACTCGAATGGGAGCAAGCGGCGCGAGAGATCGAGACGCCGGGCACGCGCAAGGTCTATTTGCGAACGGCCGTCGTGATGAGCCCGGACCGCGGCGGACCCTTCGACATTCTTATGGGCCTCGTGCGCTACGGGCTCGGTGGGACGAATGGCGACGGGCGCCAGTACATCTCCTGGATCCACGATCGCGATTTCACCAACGCCGTGAATTGGCTGATCGAGCATCCTTCGATTGTGGGACCAGTGAATTTGGCCGCGCCCAATCCCCTTCCCAACGCGGATTTCATGGCTGCGCTACGACGCGCAGCAAAAGTCCCGATCGGATTGCCGTCAGCGAAATGGATGCTCGAAATCGGTGCTGCGTTGATGCGCTCGGAGACGGAGCTGATTCTGAAGAGCCGCCGCGTAGTGCCAGCGATGCTACTCGAATCGGGATTTCAATTCGAGTTCCCCGAATGGCCCTCGGCCGCCGAGGACCTCTGCCGCCGCTGGCGAGCCAAGCACGGGAGTTGAACTACTTAACCGTCTGCGCGAGTTCGCGCTCTTTATTCGTCATCGCGGCCGGTTCCGGATTCGAGAACTCGAGCGTCGAATCATCGAACGCCGCCCACTTCAAATGGAATGTGTCACGGAAATAATTCTGATACACGCGCCACGGAGCCCTCCCACCCTGCTTGGGCCAGTCCTTCAGCGAGCGCTGCATGTACCCGGACGAAAAATTCTCGACGAAGGGCGCCGCAGCCGTCTCTCCCCGTTCGCGCGGAGTCACCTGACGTGCACCCTTGCCATCCATGGTGTTCAACAGGCGGCAGACGTAATAGCAGATGAGATCGGCCTTGAGAGTCCACGAGGCGTTGATGTATCCGAAAACGGACGCGAGATTAGGAACGCCGGAGAGCATGACGCCCTTGTAGGCGAGCGTCTTCGACAACACAACCGCGCGACCATCGACTGAGAGATCGATTCCGCCGAAGGCTTGCAGCACGAGTCCGGTGGCGGTGATGATGATGTCGGCCTCGATCTCCTCAGCGGATTCGAGCTTGAGCCCTGTCTCCGTGAAGGTTTGAATCTGACCGGTGACGACACTCGCGCGCCCCGACTTGATGGCCTGGAACATATCGGAATCCGGCACGAGGCAGATGCGCTGTTGCCACGGATTGTAGCTCGGCGTGAAGTGCGTCGACACATCGAAGCCGGCTCCGAGCTCCGCTTGCACCTTGTCGATGATGCCCTTCTTCATGTAGTGCGGATAATATTGCGCCAGTTGGTAGAAGTACGTCATGAGGAAGACGTTCTTCCAGCGGCTCAGCTTGTACGCCAACATCGAGGGCAGCTTTTCGCGCAGCCAATTCGCGATCGAATCCTGTTCCGGAGCGGACACAATATACGTCGGCGAGCGCTGCAGCATCGTGACGTGCGCGGCCGTCTTCGCCATCGAGGGAAGCAGCGTCACGGCGGTGGCTCCGCTGCCGATGATGAGGACGCGCTTGCCTGAATAATCGAGGTCCTCAGGCCAGGCTTGCGGATGAACGACGCGGCCTTTGAAGCTTTCGATACCCGGAAAATCGGGCGTGTAGCCGGATGAATAGCGATAGTAACCGGCGCACGAAAACAGGAAATTGCAGGTCAGCGTGACCGGCTCTTCCCCGGACACTGCTTCGATTGTCCACTTCGCATCCTCAGTCGACCACGAAGCACGCTCGATCCGATGGCGGAAGCGGATGTGCTGATCGATCCCCTCCTCACGCGCGGCTGACGTAATGTATTCGCGGATGTCCTCGCCCGGCGAAATGGCCTTGGGGCTGGTCCACGGCCGGAACGAATAGCCCATCGTGAGCATGTCGGAATCCGAACGAATGCCGGGATAACGGAACAGATCCCAGGTGCCGCCGATGCGCTCGCGCTGTTCAAGAATGACGTAGGATTTCTGCGGGCAGAACTGCTCGAGATGATGCGCGGCGTCGATGCCCGACAGCCCGGCCCCCATGATGAGGACGTCAAAATGTTCTACAGCCATTACGAACGCAACATAGCACAACGGTGCGTTACGAGAGCAGCAGTTCCAGATCCTCGCGCTGCAGCGAACCAATGAGACGGTTATCCTCGCCGATGATGGCATCCGCCAAATCGCGCTTCGACTTCTGCAGTTCGAGGACTTTCTCTTCGACCGTCCCCTTGCAAATCAGCCGGTACGCGAACACAGCCTTCTTCTGCCCGATGCGGTGCGCGCGGTCGATCGCCTGCGATTCGACCGCCGGATTCCACCAGGGATCAAGAAGGAAAACATACTCCGCGGCAGTGAGGTTGAGGCCCAGTCCACCGGCTTTCAGACTCACGAGGAACAGCTTGCAGTCGTCGTCGCCTTGAAAGCGCTCGACCGCGGCTTGCCGATCTTTCGTCTTGCCGTCGAGATATTCGTAGACGACCTTCTCCTTGTCGAGATGTCCACGCAAGATGGCGAGCAGGCTCGTGAACTGCGAAAATACGATCGCCTTGTGGCCGCCGTTCATGACCTCCTCGAGTTGCGGTAGCAGGCTCTCGAGCTTCGCCGAAACTTCGCCTGTGCGCGTCTTGTCGATCAATCCCGGATGACACGCCGCCTGACGCAAACGCAGGAGCGCCTCGAGGATGTGCATCTTCGATTTCGCCATGCCCTGCTTCGAAATCCGGCCGAGCAGCGAGCCGCGATAATGGTCGCGCATTTCCTCGTAGAGCTTGCGCTGATCGGGATCCATCTCGCAATAGATGGTCTGTTCGAGCTTCGGCGGCAATTCCTTGATGACCTGATCTTTGGTGCGGCGCAAGATCAGCGGACGCAAAGCCTTCGAAAGCAGCTCGCGCGTCTCGGCGTCGGGGTTCTTCAGTGACGCCGTGCCTTTTTGAAAGACCGATGCCGCGCCGAGCATTCCAGGATTGAGGAACTCGAACAGGCTCCACAACTCGCCTAGATGATTCTCGATGGGCGTGCCGCTCATTACCAGTCGATTGCGGGCTTTCAGCAGGCGCGCGGCTTTGGCGGATGCGCTGTTCGCATTCTTGATCGCCTGTGCCTCGTCGAGCACGACGTAGTCGAATTCGTAGTCGCGGAAGTCGACGACGTCGCGCCGCAGCAACCCGTAGGTCGTTAGGATCACGTCGTTCTCGTCGAACATATCCAGATCGCTGAATCGCCCGGGCAGCGAATGATCGAGCACGCGCAGTTGCGGCGTGAATCGCGCCGCCTCTTGCTTCCAGTTGTAAATCAGCGACCGTGGCACGACGACCAGCGAAGCCCGTGGACGCTCCGGCGCGTCGGCCGCCATCGACTGGCGAAGGATCCGCCGGTTCTCGAGCAGCGCCAGCACCTGCGGAGTCTTCCCCACGCCCATATCGTCAGCGAGACATCCGCCGAGACCTAGCGATCGTAGGAACTCCATCCATCCCAAGCCTTCGAGCTGGTAGTGGCGCAACTCGCCTTCGAACTGCTTCGGCTGCGGCGCGGCGTTGACACCTTCGAATTGGCGCAGCCCAGCGCGAGCGCGCATAAAAACTTCGTCGGCCGAGACTTGCCCGCGCTCGAACAACAGCGCATCGAGCAGGCTCGTCTGCGCGCGCGAGAAGCGGATGTGGTCGCCATCCTTCTTGCCGAGCCGCAAGAGGGATCCGTACTGCGCGAGGAATTCATCCGGCAGCACGCCGAGCGTCCCGTCGCCCAATTGGATGTGGTGCTCGCCGCGCTCGAGCGCCTGAAGCAGGCGGGGAAATGGGACTGCGGTTCCGTCGCCGTAATCGATTGCTCCATGAACTTCGAACCAGTCGATCCCCGAGCGGATCTCCGCATTGACCGACCGCGCATTGCGGAACGCCTTCCCGTCGAGCTGCACCTGCCATCCGGCGCGCACTAAATCGCGAACGGCAGACGGGACGCGTTTACGAGGGATCTCCCAACGCGGACGCTCGCCGTACTTGTTGATCTTCGCGCCCGTTGCGTCGAGCGTCGCGATCGCCTGATTCTCAGCCTCGAAGTCACGCGTTACCAGGCGCCGCGGCTGCTCGAGATAGAATCCCTTGCGCGAATCGTCGTCGAGCACGACCTCTTCGCCGTACGCGAACGCGAGCTCGATCTTCAGCGGCGCGGTGAGCGCCGACCACACGCCCTTCGGCTCGAGGAACGTCGCCCGCGGCTGCGGAGGAATTCGGATTTCTTCGAACTTCAGCTCCTCCGGCCAATCGATCGGAGGGCAATTGCGGATGCCCATGAGCTCCCGCACCAGTTCGTCGGCCTTGGCAAGCGGGACCTGGATCGATCCCTCTTTGCGCAGCATGTCGATCCACGAATACGAGCCGCCGGCGTCAAACGGCACCAGCGTATCGCGTACGCATAGCACGCCGCTGTCGGTCAGGAATCGGGGTTCGAGCAGCGTCATCGATTCCCCGCCCTCTCGCTTCAAACGCCCCGAGATCTGCCAGGATTTGGCTTCCTTCTTGATGACCAGATCGAATGTCCACGGCGGACCCGGATCCCACGTGAGGATGATCGGGCTCGCCATTTGAGGCCCGGGAAGGAACGTGCGCCCGGTCGCGCACAGGGTCGCGAGCAGCTCCGCGCTCGATGGGCCGCTGATCAGAAAATCCG
>DASXZC010000638.1:0-11182 GCA_036502165.1 Bryobacteraceae bacterium | reverse complement strand
CGGTAAGCACGGCATTGTAAGTGACATCGAGCTCATCGGGATTCAGCAGATCAACGAGGCGTATGAGCGGCTGCTGAAGAGCGATGTGAAGTACCGGTTCGTCATCGACATGGCGTCGGTGAAGAGCTAGCGGCCCAGTCGAGCGTCTCCGCGAGTGGAAGCAATCCGCTGGTCGCTCCGACTCTACTGACACTGAGCGCCCCGGCCGCGTTTGCCAACTGCATCGCGCGCCGGGGCGGATATCCGTGGTAAAGCCCAGCCAGGAGCGCTCCGGCGAAACAATCGCCGGCGCCGGTCGTGTCGGCGGCATCAACCACGTGCGCGGGGACATCGAGCCGGTCTTTGCCGAAAACGACCGCTCCGCGCGCGCCGAGCTTGATGACGACGCTTCCCGCGCCGGCGTTCAGGAAGTGGCGCGCCGCGGACTCCGGATCGTCCGCGCCCGTCAACAGCCGCGCTTCCTCCTCATTGACGAACAAGAGATCCAGATGAGCCAGGCACGGCTCGAGTACTTGCATCCATTCGCCGCGCGAGTCCCACGCAGTGTCGAGCGACGTAGTCAATCCGAGTTCCTTCGCCTCGCGCAGAAGCCGACCAGCGATCGGGCGTACGTGCGGCAATGAATACGGATTCGCCAAGTGATAGTGCGAACATCCGGCCGCGCTCGCTTGAGTGATTGAGAACGGCGGAGCAAACGCGACACTGCTGACGCCGGGCTTGTGGAGGAATGCGCGCGCGCCATCCTCGCGGACGATGACGACGCTCGATGCCGTGCCGTGTTCGACGTTCGTCGCGAGCAAACTCACGTCGACTCCTGCGGATGCCAGCCGCGTTCGGATCTGGAGTCCGAAGTCGTCATCGCCAATCATCCCGATCAGGCGCACCGGCGCTCCGAGCAAGGCGGCGGCGTAGGACGTACTCGCTCCGTTGCCGCCCATGTGCTGCTCGATCCGGTCGACCCAAATCGTTCCTCCGAAGCGGATCTCGCTGGCGGGTCTTACGACGATGTCATGGACCAGATTGCCGCTGACGAGGATCGCGCCGGGGATCTCAATCACTTGACCTCAACCGGCTTCAGTCCCTTGCCCGTTAAGGATCGATTCAACTCCGGCAGCGCGCTCAGCACCTCGTTGAGCCGCTTCTGCTGTTCGTCGAGGCGCTCGTTCAGCACCTTGAAGACGACGTAATCCTGGTCAGTCGGTTTGTTGTCGCCGGTCTCGACGGTGCTGCCGAGGGCGGCGATCAGGTTGTTGAGTTTGATCTGGAAATTGAGGGGATCCTGGCCCGAACGATTGCGGACCTGGTACAGATCCTCTTCCACTTGGCTGAGACGCGTCGTGAGGCGTTCGGCCGCGGCTGAGATCTGATTATCCTTCGCCTCTGCGGCGCGATCCTTCAACTGCTTCTTGATCTCGCGGATCTTCGAAACGGCGTCATCGGCCTCGCTGACCTTGTCGCGGATCTCGATGGCGAGCCTGAACTGTTCTTCAAGATCGGCCTGCGTTATGTCGGTCAGGCGTGGATCCTTATCGACTTCGAACGGCTTGGTGATCGTCACACCATTCGCCGTCAGACGGGCTTCATATTTGCCGGGAACGGCGAGCGGACCCGTTTCGGCACGTGCGCCCCACAGGATCATTCCTTCGAAAACATGCGCGCCGGGATATCGCAGATCCCATGTGAAGCGATTGACTCCGGCAACGCGCGTGGGCGGCTTGATCTTCGGCGGACCGAAGAAATTCGGTTCCTCGTCATCCTTCTTTTTCTTGTCGTCCTCGGGCGTGCCGATGTACGTGCGTACAACTTGACCCTTGGCGTCGAGGATGTCGATCGTGACTTTGTCCGAAGGCTTCTCGAGATAGTAGTCGATGGCCGCAGGCCCGAGTCCACGAATCGCCGGAGCGGGCTCGAACAACGTCACCGGAGCCTCGACTGTGTTGGGCGTCAACTGCCGCAGCGTGGACAAATTGTCGAGGATGTAAAACGAACGGCCATGCGTCGCAATGACGAGGTCGTTCTTCTCGACGACGAGATCCGCCACCTGCGTATCAGGCAGATCGAGCCGCAGCGATTGCCAATGGTCGCCTTCGTCGAAGGAAACATAAATGCCGTGTTCCGTACCCGCGTACAGCAACCCTTCGCGTTTCGGATCCTCGCGAACGGAGTGAACATAATCATCCGCGGGGATGCCGCCTGTGATTACAGTCCAGTTCTTGCCGTAATCATCCGTACGGTAAATGTACGGGTTGCGATCGTCGAGCTGATAGCGTTTGGCGCACAGATAAGCCGTGCCTGCTTTGTGCGGAGATGCCTCGATGATGCTGATGCGGGCAAAATCGGGCAAGCCCTTGGGCGTGATGTTCATCCAGTTCTTGCCGCCATCGCGGGTGATGTAGGCGAGTCCGTCGTCCGATCCGGTCCAGATAGTGTCTTGTTCGAACTTCGAGGGCGCGACGGCGAAGATGGTGCCGTAAATCTCGGGGCCGTTCTGGTCTTTGGTGATGGGTCCGCCGGAATCGCCGAGCGTCTTCGGATCCGCGCGCGTGAGGTCGGGACTGATCATCTGCCAGCTCTGGCCATCGTTGGTGGTTTTGAACAGATGCTGCGATGACGTGTACAGAGTCTTCGGATCCTGTGGCGAGAAGACGATCGGGAACGTCCACTGCCAGCGTTCCTTCAAGGTCGCCGCAGACTGGCCGGAGAAGAAAAGCGGATACACTTGTATGTCCCGAATTTCTCCGTTTGAGCGGTCATAGCGGGTGATAAGCGCTCCTTGCGATCCCGCGTAAAAAAGATTTGGATTCACCGGGTGCGGCGTGACGTAGCCGGACTCTCCGCCGCCGGCGTCGTACATCCAACTTCCTAGCGGCGCGCCAGGCCTGTGCATATTAGGAGCTCCATTGGACGCAACGCAGACGGTCGTGTTGTCCTGCTGCGCTCCGCAGACGTGATATGGGAAATCCTTCGTCGTCGAGACGTGATAGAGCTGGGCCGTTGGGAAGTTCTGCTGGGTCCAAGTCTCGCCGCCATTGAAGGATACGTCGCCGCCGCCGTCGTTCGAATTCGCCATCCGTTTGGGATCGGAAGGCGCGATCCACAAGTCGTGATTGTCGCCGTGCGGAACCTTGATGGCCTTGTACGTCTTGCCGGCGTCGATCGACTTGAAGAACGCTGTGTTCATGATGTAGATCGTGTCGGCGTTGGCGGTGTCGGCGTAGATGCGCGTGTAGTAAAACGCGCGCTGGCGCACTTTGCGATCCTCGGAAACCTTGGTCCAGGTCGCTCCGGTGTCGTCGGAGCGGTAGACGCCGCCGTTCTCGTTTTCGACGATCGCGTAGACGCGCTTCGGATCGACGGGCGAGATCGTGACTCCGATCTTGCCGATGATGCCGGTTGGCAGGCCCGGATTCTGCGTGATGTCGGTCCAGGTGTCGCCGCCATCGGTGGACTTGTAGAGTCCCGACGCGGGACCGCCGCTCGAGAGCGACCAGGGCGTACGGTTGACATCCCAAATCGCGGCAAACAGCGTGTCCGGATGATGAGGATCCATCGTGAGATCGACGGCTCCGGCGTGATCGTTCTTGTAGAGAATGCGCTGCCAGGTCTTGCCGCCATCCTTGGTGCGATAGACGCCGCGAGTTTCGTTCGGTCCATAAGGATGGCCGAGCGCGGCGACATAAACGATGTCGGGATTTGTGGGATGAACGCGTATGCGCGAAATGGCTTGCGTGTCGTCGAGTCCGAGATGGTGCCAGGTTTTGCCGGCGTCAGTGGTGCGGTAGACGCCGTCGCCCTGCATGATGTTGCCGCGGAGTTCAGTTTCGCCCATGCCGATATAAACGATGTCGGGGTTCGATGGCGCGACTGCAACGGCTCCCACGGAGGAGGATTGGATCTGCCCGTCGGTGACGGGCTTCCAGGTGTTACCACCGTCAGTAGTTTTCCAAAGACCACCGCCTACGGCGCCGAAGTAGTATTCGAAGGGGCGCGAGTCGGAGCCGCAGATTGTGATGGAACGTCCTCCGCGGAGGGGTCCGATGTTGCGCCATTTGAGGGCCTGGAAGAGTTTTGCGTCGTAGGGTTGGGCGAACGTAGCCGAAGCGGACAGAAGAATGGCAAGTGTAAAACGTCTGACGGTCATGATGGTCTCGTTGTATCACACGGCGGGCCGGTCACTCGCGCTTGGAACCACTCCGAGTTCCCCAATCGCCAATCAGGCCGGCGGGCGCATCCTCTTTGAGAACGATCCCCGATAGTTTGCGCGTCCGCGCTTCGCTCATGAGGAACCACAACTTGTACGCCGCTTGCTCCGGCTTGAGTCCTTCATCGCGGATGTTCGAGATGCAATTGCGCTCAGCATCCGTGCGGCTTTCGCGCGGATCATACGTGAGATACGCGCCCAGGCTGTCAGGAGAGCTCAAGCCGGGACGTTCGCCGATCAGTATCACCATCATCCTCGCGCCCAACCGGAAACCGATTTCGTCGCCTAACGCCACGCGGGCTTGCCTCGCGATCACGATCGGTGCGAGGCTCCACTCTCGCAGGTACGGTTCTAACGCGGTCAACGTCCGTTCGGCGTAACGCTCGACCGCGAGCGCGGACAGTCCATCGGCGATGACGATCGCGGCATCATACTCGCCGTGAATCAATTTCCCTTGCGAAGCTTCATTCAAACGCCGCCCAAGATCTGGCCGCCGCAGATATTCGGCGCGGTCGCGGGCTGCGCTGTGGACTTCGATGGCACCCGCAATCGGTAGCGCTCCGAGCTCGCGGTGCACTGCATCGCGTGCTCGTGCATGATCCAGATTTAAGTCGAGCAACGCCGCGGTCGGCAGGCTGTGGCCAACGCTGCCGAGTCCTACACGGGCGTTAGTGTAGTCGCGCAGCCTCTTCAATGACTCCCTCCAATTGCGTGCGCCAGAACGGCATCTGTTCGAGCCAGGATTCGAACTCGGGCGCGGGCTTCAATCCAAGGACGTTGCGTACATACAGCGCATCGTGGAACGACGTGCTTTGATAATGGAGCATGATGTCGTCGGCTCCCGGCACGCCCATGATGTAGTTGCAGCCGGCGACTCCGAGCAGGGTCAAGAGCGTGTCCATGTCATCCTGATCGGCCTCGGCGTGGTTCGTGTAGCAGACGTCGCAGCCCATTGGGAGGCCCATCAGCTTGCCACAAAAATGATCCTCGAGGCCAGCGCGGATGATCTGCTTGCCATCGTATAAATACTCGGGACCGATGAAGCCCACAACCGTGTTTACGAGCAGCGGCTCGAAGTGCCGCGCGACCGCGTAGGCGCGGGCTTCGATCGTTTGCTGATCAACGCCGTGATGGGTGTTCGAGGAAAGCGCGCTGCCCTGACCGGTTTCGAAGTACATGACGTTGTCGCCGATCAAGTGATCGCGATCGAGCGATTGCGCCATGTGCCAGGCTTCCTCGAGCATCGAGATGTTGACTCCGAAACTCTTGTTGGCGGCTTCGGTGCCGGCGATCGATTGGAACACGAGATCCACGGGAGCCTTGCGGCGCATCACTTCCATGGTCGTCGTCACATGCGCCAGCACGCAGGTTTGCGTGGGGATTTCATACCGGCTGCGGACGTGATCAAGCATGCGGACTATCTTCTCGACTGTGGCGATGTTGTCGGTCGCGGGGTTGACTCCGATGACGGCGTCGCCGCTGCCCATGACGAGTCCGTCGATCGTGCTGGCGGCGATTCCTTGCAGGTCGTCAGTCGGATGATTCGGCTGCAAGCGGGTCGACAGGCGCCCCGGGAGTCCGATGGAATTGCGGAAGCGCGTGACCACGCGGCATTTGGCGGCGGCGGTCACGAGATCCTGAATCCGCATGATTTTCGACACCGCGGCGGCCATTTCGGGCGTGACTCCGGGGGCGATGGATTGAATGGCGCCCGGCGTCGCATGGACGCTGAGAAGCCAATCGCGAAAATCGCCCACCGTCAAGTGCGAGATGGGAGCGAAGGCCCGCGCGTCATGCGAGTCGCAGATCAGGCGGGTGACTTCATCATCCTCATAGGGGATGACCGGCTCGTTGAGAAAGGCTTTTAAGGGAACAGCCGCGAGATCCATCTGGGCATGCACACGCGCTTCTGCGGATGGGGCGGCGATGCCGGCCAGTTGGTCGCCCGAGCGGAGAGGGGTTGCCTCGGCGAGCAGTTTCTTGAGCCGCATGGGTGGAGGATGACGGAAGCGGGGCTCTTTTATTTATACCGCTTAACGCTGCCGCGCTAGTTTGCGAGTTCCGCCATTGACACCGCCAACAACACCAGTGATTTCACGCCCGGCACGATCGACCCGGCCTCGGCGCTTTCGTCGAGTGTGTGCGCGTCGCGGCCCTCTGTGGCGCCAATTGCGATCGAAGGGATGCCGAGCGAGACTCCGACGTTTGCGTCGGTCGAGCCGACGTCCATCGCGTCCGGCAGCAGTGCGACCTTCAAATATTTATAAACGTCGAGCGCCGTCTCGACCAGCGGATGAGCGCGCCGCACCGCGCGTGAAGCCGCATTCGAATAGTCGAGATCGTCCCCTTCCGGCTTCTCGACCTGGAATCCGACATGCTCCGCATCGGCCGCCGATCGGGCCGCGTCAGTGACCGCGGTCTGCAGGCGATCCTGTGTGGCGCTGTCGAATGATCGCAAATCGACTGTGAAATAGGCTTCTTTCGGAATCGCATTGATCACCGCGCCGCCGCCGATTTTGCCGACGTTGATCACCGGAAGGCGCATCGGAGCCGCTTCCTGCGCGGCTGCCGGCAGTTGGACTTGATACACCGCGGTGATCGCCCGCGCCACCGCTTTCACCGGATTCGGCTCGCCGCGGCTCATCAACGTGTGCGCTCCCGAAGCGGTGTAGACGAACTTGAGCGCGGCCAATCGCAAGGCTCCGTACCAGACGACTCCCAGTGGAATGTCGGTCGCGATGAACATATCCGGCTTATGCGCCGCGTGCGTCAGCCAATAGCGCGCGCCTTGCAGCCGCGTTTCCTCTTGCGTGGTCGCGAGAAAGATCAGATCGCCCTTCGTGCGGATTTGCGCCTTGTCGAGCGTGCGGAACAATTCGAGCAGAGCGACCAAATTGCCCGTATCGTCCCCGATTCCAGGCCCTTTCAGCATATGGCCCTCGCGCGTGACCTTCAGCGGAGTCGACGCGGGGAACACCGTATCCATGTGGGCGCAGAATACGATCGCCGGACCGCCGCCGATGCCTTTGCGGACCCCTGAAACATTTCCGGCTTCATCCGTGTGGATGTTCTGGAGCTTCAATTTCTCGAGTTCGTGGCGGATATAACGCGCGCGCTCCTGCTCTTTTCCCGAAGGCGCCGGAATTTCGGCGAGGTGGATCCATTCGGTAACGATAGGCTCCTCGCGCGCGTCGATGGCGTGGAAAGCAGTCTCGACGATAGGATCGGCGGCGAGGACAGGTGAGAACTGCGTCGCGTACTTCGGCTGTTGTGTCGGATGTCCGGCAGCTTTCAGATGGCTCGCGCACAGCGAGGCGAGCAGCAGCAGCTCAAAAGCAGGCATTGCGGAGCATCATACTGAAGTTGAGCGTCAAACAGCAAGTAGGTGCGTGCTAAACTAAGGTCATCGCAGCCAGAATGAAGTGAAGTTCGGATGCGTGTTTCTTCTCCCCGAAGAGGCCAGGTAGCTCAGCTGGTAGAGCAGCGGACTGAAAATCCGCGTGTCGGCGGTTCGATCCCGTCCCTGGCCACCATTTCCTCCCTTCTTCTCCGGCTCGACCCCATCGCTTGTGATAATTTGAAACGAACTCGCGGCGACGATCACAAGGCAACAGGAGTCAAGCAGAGTGCTCAGACTAAATAAAGCAGATGCTGTGCCGCACACGTTCGGTAAGGCGGACAAAGCCCACACCTACTACGTTTGGGAAACCCCAAAAAGTCACGAAAACTACACCAACCGGCCCCTCCAGTACACGACCCTCGACCCCACAACTTTTTACACGGGGCGCGGATCCAAGGGAACGGCCAGGCTTCTGCCGGAGGTGCACGCGCCGGCCAATCTATTGATGTCCGCACTCTTGGATTATGGGGACGAACTCGGAGACTGGGGGATTCAGAACGCGTTCATCCAAAACGGTTGGCGGGAGCCCGACACGGTTGAGCAGGGAGTCCATTACCTCGAGAACATTATGATGGTGCTCAACAATCCGCAATTCGGATTCTCGGGATTGCAGTTTCCCAAAGAGCTCGAGGGTGACGCCGAGGGAATGCTGGGTGAAGGTAAAGATTCCCGCTGGTTGGCATTTAAAGAGAAATTACGAAAATATTGGGGTGGTCAGACCGACGACGTTCTGAACAAGGTCGCCCAATTCTACGTACCGCGTGGAGCGTTCAATCCGCACGCGACCGGACTTGTGTTCGATTTGAATTTTCCGATTTATCATCATGTCTGGAAGGAAAATCACACACTCTACGCAGAAGAGGAAGACCCCGTGGACGCTCTTCCCATCCTGAATGAGGCGGCACTGCGAAGCGCCACCGGCATGTGGCTCAATAAGTACTCGATGCTGTTCAATTTCGACTCTTATAATACGGGGAGGGAAATCTGGCACATGGAGTGGCGGAAGCCGAATAAATAGGCGACTCGTCCGCGCCAACGGAATGCATGGAACTCGACTTTCAAACCGGCGCGTTCCTGCTTCTGATCGCTGCCGTTGTCGCGATGTTCACGCGGCGGCTACGTCTTCCTTACAGCGTCGGCCTCGTCACCGCTGGAATTCTTCTGGCGTTTCTGCCGTTTGCGCCGAAGGTCGCGCTGACCAAGGATCTCATCTTCACCGCGCTGCTGCCGCCGCTTCTTTTTGAGGCCGCGTTCTACATTCATTGGAATCAGTTGCGGCGCGATTTTTCGGTGGTCGTCGTGCTCGCGACTCTCGGTGTCGTATTGTCGGCTGGCGTAACCGCTGCCGGAATGCATTTGCTCGCAGGTTGGCAATGGCTCGGCGCACTGGTGTTCGGATTTCTCATCGCCGCGACCGATCCGGTTTCCGTGATCTCCACGTTCAAGGAGGCACGCGCCACAGGACGCTTGCTGGTCCTCATCGAGTCAGAGAGCCTGCTTAACGACGGAACCGCGGCGGTCGCATTTGGTGTCGTTGTTGCGCTCGCCTCAGGCGGGCAGGTTGGATCGATTGCAATCGTGGCACTCTTGCTCAAGACAATCGGCGGCGGGATCTTATGCGGCGGAGCCGTCGCGCTTTGTGCGATGTTCCTCACCGGACGCACGACGGATCACCTGGTCGAGATCACGTTCACGACCGTCGCGGCCTATGGATCCTTTCTGCTCGCCGATCATTTTGGACTGTCCGGCGTCCTCGCCACGATCACGGCCGGATTGGTCATGGGTAATTTCACCGCGTTCGGCACGATCTCGCCGCGCGGTAAAGAAGCGGTGAATGCCTTCTGGGAATATGCGGCGTTCGTGGCGAATTCATTCATCTTCCTGCTGATCGGCATGCACGAAGCTCATCAGAATTTCGAGTCAGTCTGGCTGCCGGCCCTAATCGCGATTGTACTCGTCACGCTGGGCCGAGCCGTCGCGATCTATCCGTGCTGCCTTCCCTTTTCGCGATCCACTCTACGCGTCACGAGGAGTCAGCAGCACGTCTTATTCTGGGGCGGCCTGCGGGGAGCGCTGGCCCTCGCCCTTGCTCTCGGGCTCCCCAACGAACTCCCTCAGCGCGAGGGAATCATCACGATCAGTTTCGCCGTCGTGGCCTTTTCGATCTTCGTGCAAGGGCTCACGATGGTGCCGTTTCTACGCCGAATGGGCGAGCTCCCCGCGGCTCGCTGACCTTATCCTCAGAACTGGATCTTGGCCGCCAGTTGAATATTTCGCGTCCCTGGCGCGACCGTGTTCAGACTTGTAATATTGCCGAAAGAGGAAGTTCCAAATCCCGACGAGGGATTGCCGAAGTTCGAGTGATTGAACAGCCCGAATGTCTCAAAGCGGAATTGGAACTTCAGCCGCTCTCTGATCGGGAAATTCTTCACTAGCGACATATCCACCGTCTCCCCACCCGGCCCGTGGAAGATGTTCCGGCCCAGATTTCCGTATGCGAATACATTGGTCACCGGATACAGCGAAGAGACGGAATACGCGCTCGGATCGATGCATCCCACCAAGTGGCCGCGTCCGCAATCCTCTGTCGCCTTCCCCACGAGATTCGGACGGTTCGTGCCGCCCGATGATGTGTTGGCCGTGTCGGTACCGGTCGTGATGTTGAACGGGATTCCGGTTTGCAGAGTAATGACGCCGTTCGTCTGCCAATGCGCAAACACGCCCTTGACGAGGGCATTGTTCGTTGAGAAGAACGGGATCTCGTACACGAAACTCGCTACCACGCGATGCCGGATGTCCCAGTTAGAATTGCCATAGTCGGCGCGCCAGTTATAAGGATTGGTCGGCGTACCGCCACCATTCGAATCGCTGCTGATGTCGAGCGCGTGCGACCAAGTGTAGCTCCCCTGCATCTGCAATCCGTGCGTCAACCGCTGATGGTAGATCACGCTCGTGCTTTCATAATTCGCGATCTCGTCGTTGGCGATCGTGCGAATCACTCCGAACAGAGGATTCGGCCGGCGCGTGTTCACCGAGCCAGGGCCGGGCTGCGGCGTGTTGTTGTAATAGCTGCGATCGAGATGATAGCTGTGCGATCCGAGGTATTGTACCTCGAGCCCCGCACCCGACCATAACTGCCGCTCGAGGCCCGCGCTCCACTGGTTCATACGCCCGGTCGGCTGATACCACGGAGCCGTCGCGATCGTTCCCACTGACGGACCCGCCGGGCACACACCGGTAGATGCGAACGGTGCGTTGAGGCTCACCGGCGTCAATCCCACTGACCATGTGCAATTCAAAATCGTCGCAAACGGCGGATTGTTGCTGAGGAACGTGTAGCTGTTCGTCTGGTTCGGATTGTAGTAAATGCCGCCGCCGCCGCGGAACACTGTCTTGTCGTTGATGCGGTACGCGAAGCCGAGGCGCGGCGCCCAATCATTGTGATTCGGATTGGTGAAATGGAATCCCGGAGTGCCGCCCACGAGCGCTGTTTGATTGGCGTTCAGCTCAGTGGCGTTGCCGTTCACCGTGTAGGCGACCGTCGGCAATTCATAGCGGATGCCGTAGTTCAAGGTCAGCTT
>DASXZC010000637.1:0-6428 GCA_036502165.1 Bryobacteraceae bacterium | reverse complement strand
GGATCGATGAGCGCCGGGTACGTCGATGACGAAACCGGTCAAGTGACGATCATCAATGTCGGAGGGCAATAAAATGGCGCCTTCCAATCGATACGTCATCCTCGCTGCAGCCATAGGCTCATTCGCCGCCTTCGGCCAGACCGCCCCGGTGCGCGGCAAAATCAACCTTCCCTCGAATTCTCCGGTTTCGCTGTTGTCCGCCGACTGGGGCGAATCTGGCGTGCAGGCGCGCGGCGGAGCGATGGTCGTGGACTTACGACTCTCCCTCCAGTTGCGCAACGAGGACCAACGCCGGATCCGCGGCGTGACGCTCGCCGTACTGACGCGGCAATCGGCGCTCGGCGGCAAGGCATGGATCACGGTTCCGACCCTCGACGTCGGCGCGGGTGAAGCCTTCCCGGTGCGTTGGAACGTCCAACTGCTACGGCCGATCGATAGCGGCGGCGGTCCTGACGTCGAAGTGACACTCGACGGAGTGCTGTTCGACAATTTATCGTTCTTCGGCCCCGATCAGATGAAATCGCGCCGGGCGATGACGGTCTGGGAACTGGAATCGAGACGCGACCGCAAGTATTTCCGCAGCCTGCTCGAGTCGCAAGGCGAGAATGGCCTGCGCGCTGCAATCGTCGATTCCGTGCAGCGCCAGCAGGAGCGTGGCACGCAGCCGGGCATGTCGCTCGCGAGCAATCGAGTACCGCGCGTGACCAATTCCGAAATCGAGCGGCGAGTGGATCTGGCGTTCCTGAATTTTCCAGGCTCGCCCGTCGAACCGCTCAGCGGAGTGGCCCGGATTGCGGGTAACGAAGCCGTAGTCCCGCGCTTTGAGATCCGCAACAAGAGCGACCGCTGGGTGAAGCATTTCGAGATGGGACTCATCGTGCGCGACAAGCAAGGCCACGAATTCCTCGCAGGCACCGCGCCCGCCGATCCCTCACTTGCGCCTGGCCAACGTTCGCAGGTCACGCAGGAGGCTTCCCTTCGGATGAATGGCGCGGGTACGCTTGATTCGATCGGCGGCGTGATCACCTCGGTCGAATTCAGCGACGGCCAGTTCTGGATTCCAAGCCGCGCCGAGATCGCCGGCGACGCAGCGTTGCGCCGTGTGATTCCCCCCTCGCCGGAAGAGCAGCGCTTGATGCAGATCTACCGCAAGCGCGGACTCTCAGCCGTCATCGAAGAACTGAAGCGCGTCAACTAAATTCACACGTTCGTGAGGGTCTGCAGAAGCCGATTCCGCCTATTGGGGTGAAAGAGGAATCGCATGTCGGCTCAACTCCCGCCCCATCATCATCCCCACCCGTCTCACAACGGGATGAAGGCTCGCCATAAGTTTGTTCGCGTGGCACACCACCAGCACGGCAAGAAGCATGGGCAGCCGCACCACATCATTCCCTTGCATCACGTCAAGAACGCCTCCGACCTCCTCGGAATGCACAAGCCCGGGCTCAAGCCAGGGCAGTTGATCCGCTACTTCCTGGAAGGCATCGGTAGCATGACCGTGGTCGTGAGCGAAGAAATGTACGAGCTCTCGAACAAACTCGCCAGAATGCACGTCCCGGCCGGTAACGCCACTCCTCCGCCGCCGAGCACCTACCAGAGGGAATCGTGGTTCGAGTGGTATTCGAAATACTGCGCCGAAACCTACAAGCAGGGTTATAAAGACTAGCGCGCGGACTTCGTCACAATCCTTCGCACACGCGCCGCAATGTCAGCCGGATGGAAGGGCTTCACCACGTAATCCTGCGCCCCGAGATCGAATCCTCTGATCACATCCGACTTGTGATCGCACCCCGTCAGCAGCACCACCGGAGTTCGCCGGTTCGACGACGAAGCCTTGAGAGCAGTCAGCACGCGATGCCCGCTCAACCCCGGCATGTTGACGTCGAGAATGATCAGATCCGGATTCCATCCCCGCGCGATCCGCAAGGATTCGCGAGCAAGTGACGTCGACTGGCACTTCATGTCCTCGCCATCCAGCGCCGCATGCAACAGCGCGTGAACCTCGGGATCATCATCCACAATCAGGATGCGGAACGGATTGGCGCGCGACCGCACCACTGACGCTCGTTTGCGCTCGATCGCGATCGCGGCCCTGGTCAAAATCTCGATCGGAGTGCACGGATAGAAGATGTAGTCGACCGCCGGTCCACGCGGCGCGACCGTGGAAGCCCGCATCACGATGATCACAGCCGCCGATGTGGCCGGATCCTCCGTATCAGGCGGATCATCCCCTGCGCGAAGATACAGCAGTACCAAATCGCAGTGCCGCGCTTCCGCTTCAAACTCCGCGTTCGGAGCGATGATGCAAAACGCGCCCGCCGTCTGCATGATTTCGTAGAACCGGCTGGCCCATTCCCGTTCGAATCCGATGAGCGCGACCCTTCGTCCGGACAACTCTCCGCCAGGCGGCGCGACAAACTCGCCACCGGGATGCACCCTCTTCGGCAGGTAAGGATAAAATTCCATGCGCAATCCGCAGCGGACCTTCGCCGGACAGTCAGACTTGTGGTTACGAAATCTTATCGCCCCAAAAGTCTTTTTCCTTACGCAGAGCGGCGGGTTGTGGCGGAATCCTAACCGCGATTGAAGATTTGTTCGAGCAAATCGGCTAACTGGGTCGGCGTGTAGACTTTGCTCCGCCGCTGCAACGTGGTCAAGACCGTCGCGTATTGCAGATCCAATGCATTCGAAACAGCCCAGTCGTTCCGGTTCCACTGGTTTTCAATGGCGCTGAGCGCAACCATCGTCAGATCCTTCCCGAACGTCTTCTTCTTGCGCATGGTGGTCGCGTACACTGTCCCATACTGGTTGCCGATAGTCGGAGTTGGCCCTAGCTGCCTCAACCAATGCGTTATCGATCGGCGGCCTCCGAGCATGAACAACGTTTCCGCCGCAGTACCATTCGACCGGATTGGAACGGAGTCCCCTTCTTTCCATGGGTTGAGTGAGGTATTGCCTTGCTCTTCGACGACCTTGGAGACGGGTTCAACGCTATACATGCGACCGATGGGCAGCGCGATTTTAAAACATTTCACCTGCATTATTTAGCCTTTCAGGGGCCGATGAGCCCCCTGAAATTCTACATCAGAAGCGCCCATCCCGTCGCTTCCCCGCGCTGAGCCAGGGGATGATGAGCTCGTTCAAACAACCGCAACCGGTTTTGTTGTACTCTGGAGAAAGCAAGCAGGAGGTGGGCCTTCCCGAGTGCCCCAGCGTCTTTAACCGCTCTTCGAATCTTGCCGAGTTGGATGGTTCGCCCAGCTCGTAGGCTAGTCTGCGGCCTGTTTAACCTCGTCTTCCCCGATTCCTGCCGCGTCTGCTCGTCTCCTCTCGAGAACGTTTCACGCATCCCGATCTGTCCGAAATGTCTGACTGCGCCCCAGTCAATCGAAGCTGAACATTGGTGCGACCGATGCCGCGCGCCGTTCCTGTCCCCCTGGTTCCTCGTCAACGGATTGTGCGACGTGTGCCGCGACGACGAGTCCTCGAGCGCGATTAAAGGATTCGATACCGCCTACTCATTCGGCTCCTATGAAGGCGAACTGCGCCGGATGATCCAGCTCTATAAATACGAGCGCATTCATACGCTCTCCGCGCCCCTGGGGCAGTTACTGGTTTCCGGATTACCCACGCACGAGCGCTTCGACTGGATCGTGCCCGTTCCGCTCCACTGGCGGCGGCGGTGGCAGCGTGGATTTAACCAGGCGGAACTGCTGGCGCGCGTAGTTTCAAAGCACTCAGGCCTGCCGCTCGTCTCCGCCATGCGCCGGAAGCAGCCGACGGCGGCACAGGCAGGACTGTCGGACGCGCAACGCCGCACCAATACCGAGCATGCCTTTGCTGTCGCGCCCCGTCATCGCGCGGCGCTGAAGGGCAAACACGTCTTATTGATCGACGACGTCCTCACGACGGGAGCCACACTCAGTGCCGCTTCGCGCGTGTTGCGCCGCGCCGGAGCCCGCCGGATTACCGTTCTTACTGTCGCCCGCGCCGACCGGCGCTCACCGTGGTCGCTTCTAGCCCAAACCGGATCGAGTTAACCAATGATGCTGAAAAGGGAACAAAAGCCGATGATGATGAACATGCAGGAACGCTTGCAGCGGCCCGTGCTGGTGTTGAACGCCAGCTTCGAGCCGATCAACGTTTGCGCGGCCCGGCGCGCACTCGTGTTGCTGCTGAAAGGCGTCGCCTCGATCGAAGAACAATCCGCCGCGCAAGTTCACTCGAGCCGCCACTCGCTGCGTGTGCCGAGCGTCATCCGCTTACTCGAATACCGCCGCATTCCGCATCAGACTCGAGCTTTGTCGCGCAAGAACATTCTGCTGCGCGATCGTTATACCTGCCAGTATTGCCATAAAACTCTGCCTTCGAGCGAATTGACCCTCGATCACGTCATGCCCCGTTCACGCAAAGGCGAGAGTTCATGGGAAAACCTGGTCGCCTGCTGCATCGGCTGCAATAATCGCAAAGGCAATCGGACCCCCGAGGAAGCGAACATGCGCCTCGCGCGTATGCCGCGTCCCTTCAGTCTGCATACCAGCCGCCATCTGATGCGTATGCTCGCGAAGAGCGATGATCAGTGGCGCAAGTATCTGTTCTATTAGATTCCGGCGGCGCGCTTCCGCGCTCTCTCTTTGCGTGGACGAGGACGCGGCAGTGATGCCCAGGCTTTGTGAATCCACTCGCGGAACTGATCTTCGCCGATCCGCGTGAGGTTGACGTTCGTCCAGCCGCCGCGCTCGCCTCCGGGAGGAATGGAAAATATGTCAGGGTTCATCAGCAGCGCGGATGCCTGTTCCTCGCGCGGCAGCCGCAAGACGGAGCGGCCCTGCCCCGGCCATAAAGTCGCGAAAATGCGATTCTGAACTCGAAAATCAGGATGGCCGAAGTGGGACTTCTCCTGGGCGTCCGGCAATGCCAAGGCAATTTCGCGCACCTGCTCATCCGTGATCATCCGATCACGTATTGTAACTCAGATTCAGGAAATTGTTTTAAATGTTGTGCGAATTCCAGCGGCCGAAGGAAAGCACGGCGCTAATCGGCGATCTGCTTTGCGGCGATCGCCGCCTGGGCACGATCGAAAGCGACCTTGCTCCGGTATTCTTCCCACAACGTCGAGAATCCAGCCCAATAATAACCACCCACGAAGAGTGAGAGGAACGGCACCGCGAGGAAGTTGTAAGTGTCAATCGCGTATAAAATCGTCCAGACGAAGAACGATCCAGCGCCGAGTTCGAAGAACGGGAGCCATCCGCTGCGGCGGCGGTACTGCGCGGCTTTGGGCCTCGCGGCTCCGGGTGCTGCATTGGCAGCCGCTGCCGCGCCGCCGGTTTTCGGCGTGCGTGCGAAGGCGGTCTGATATCCGAACAGCGCTTCCATCACAGCCTTCGCATTGATTAACGTCAAGGCTACGCCCGCTGCCATTAATGCCGGCAAAAAGAAGAAGGAACGCTTCCAGGTATCGGGGAACAACTCCCGCTGAGCAACTACATAAAATGCGGAAATCGACCAGAACGACGCCGCCATCAATGGCAGGTCAATCATCAGCATCTGGAAAGGACCCATATAAAACCGCACGATCATCACCGGCAGCATTAACACCGACATGATGATCATCAACGGATATGAGATATTCGGCGTCAAGTGAAAGAACGCTTCCGCCTTCGCCCGCGGACGTATATCCGACTTCCAGATCCGAACCAACAGCTTCATCGCGACCTGCGTCAAGCCCTTCGCCCACCTGGACTGCTGGACTTGAAATCCATACGTATCAGCAGGCAATTCGGACGGACATTCGATCGACGGAACGTAGACGAATTTCCAGCCCTTCAATTGCGCCCGATAGCTGAGGTCCGAATCCTCGGTGAGCGTGTCATGTTCCCAGCCACCCGCCTCATCGATGGCTTGCCTGCGCCACACGCCGGCAGTGCCGTTGAAGTTGAAGAACAGGTTCTCGCCCGAACGCGCGCAATGCTCGAGGATGAAGTGGCCGTCGAGCAGCATCGCCTGCACTTCGGTCAGGACGTTCTCGTGCCGGTTCAAATATCCCCAACGCGTCTGCACCATTCCAACCTTCGACTCCGTGAAGAAGTGGATCGTCCGCATCAGAAAGTCGCGTGGAGGAACGAAGTCGGCGTCGAAGATCGCGATGAACTCGCCGGTCGCCCGCTCCATGCCTTCCTGCAAAGCTCCGGCTTTATAACCGTGGCGATTCGAGCGATGGATGTATTCGATCGGATGTCCGGCGGCGCGGTATTCGGCGACCAAACCGGACGCGTACAAATGCGTCTCATCTGTAGAATCGTCGAGGACCTGGATCTGCAGCTTGTCTTTCGGATAGTCGATTTTGCAGATTTCCTCGATCAGCCGGTCGACCACACAGCGTTCGTTGAACAGAGGCAATTGGATCGTGACGCGCGGCAGTTCGG
>DASXZC010000636.1:0-5747 GCA_036502165.1 Bryobacteraceae bacterium | reverse complement strand
GGATTCGAATCTGGAGGATTGGTACTCGAAGGTGAATACGTATTTTGTGGGGTTCGGGATTCCACGAAATCTGTACGTCAATGCGGACGGGAAGGTCTACGAGTATGCTCCAGGCTATGGCGGCAAGGAAGACGTCTTGATCAAGAAGGTCGAGGCGTGGATGGACGGAACGTCAGCAAATCGAGACTGAACGTCACACGCATCGCGGGCGCCGGCTCTTGGCGCATGGGGCGGTAGATCGAGAGAAGAACGTTCGCAACAGCGGCTGCGTCGAGATCAGCGTGCGTCGTGATGCGGCGGTGGGCGAGGAATTCGAAATGTTTTGAAAATTCGTTCGTCGTTCGTTCGATGCGATCCTCGCGGCCTTTGCCGCGGAGCTCGATCAAGTCATCCGGGGCGGGGACGGCCACGAGCAACATTCCATCCGGTTTCAGGATGCGCTGGAATTCGGGGGGATTCATGCGCGCGGCGATCGAGAGGACGATCGTGAATGAGGCGTCCGCGTAGGGGATGAAGCGATCTGCGTTGGCGACGATCCACTCGCTAGTTTTGTAGCGCTTCGCGGCGGCGTCAATGGCGGCCGTCGAGATGTCGACGCCATGTGCGGAGCATCCGGATTGGTTCTGGAGCGAGCCGAGGTAATAGCCGTCGCCGCAGCCGGCTTCGAGTAGAACGTCCGAGGAGCTGGGGCTTGTTGCCTCGGCGATCGCGCGAACGATGGGTTCATTGATGCCCTGGTCATGCAGCGCGCGGCGTGCGGCAACGACTTCCGCGGGATCGCCGGGATTCCTCGAACGACGATCCTGAGGCTGCAGTAGATTCACATATCCGGAGCGGGCGATGTCGAAGGAATGGGCGCGCACGCAGACGAGGCGGCGATCCTTGCGCTCCAATGCGAGGTGGCAATCGCGGACCGGGCAGACGAGGCGGGCCGCTACTTGTTCAGGCGCCATTTCGTTCGAGTGTAGGCGATCCGGAATCCGCGGCGTTCCGCGTTGCGCTGCGATTCGCTGCCGGCGGCGGCGACCATCATTGCAAGATCGCAGCCGTGTTCGTGGGCGTAGCGGAGGCGTTCGTCGATGAGTGCGGATTGGAGTCCACGGCGGCGCATGGCGGGGATCGTTGCGGCGCCGGCAAAGAGTGCGACTCCGTTGTGGATGCACAAGGAGCCGGCTGCGCCGGGTTCGCCGTCGAGTGCGGCGAGGAAGCAGGCGCTGTCGGCGCGGGCGGTCCAGAGCGCGGCGGTTTCGCCGAGGAAGGTGTGGAGTTCAGGATGTTCGTGACCCCAGGCGGCCGTGCTGATTGAGGTAAAGAGATCCGCTTCATCAGGGCTGGCGACGCGCACCGTGATTCCATTTTCTGTTTTGGACGGTTCGGGAATCGGCTGATACAGGACGCTGCTGAGCTCGACAGGGACGTAGTGGCGCTCGCACAGCAGGTTTAGAGCGTCCACGCCGGCGAGCGGGCTGACTTCGTGGAAGACTGGCGCGGCGCGGTCGTGAAAGAAGCGCTCGATGATGTTGAGGACGTCCGCGGTGACGGGTTCAAAGACGCCGAGGCCGAAGGTCTGCGTGATAGGAGAATCGACGCCATCGAAGACTGCGTAGGCGCCGGCGCATTCGATCCACTCGGCTCCGCTAGCGGGGTAAATACGGCGCCGGGCTTCTGCAAATTGGGCGCAGGCGTGGGCTTCGGCGCGTTCCAGGCGTTGTGAGAGTGCGAGGTCGGAGCAGAGCATTGCGCCTGGTGATTACGGCACGAGCAGGAGACGTCCGAACGCTTCGGGTACGTGATACGACGCGGAGTTCGTCGGCTGCCACGCGAGGAATTTTCGATTGGGCGTGGGACCTTCGATGCGGAAGAAGTTCACACGGAATTCCTGGCCGCGGTTCGGTTCGCGGACTTCATCAATCGCCTTCCACGGAATCTTCATGCCGCCGTACCAGGTCTTGGTCTTTTCATCAATGCGCGCCGTGGGGACGAATGCTGAATTCCAATGCCAGTCGTATTCGTTGAGATCTTTGCGGATGTCAAGATCGACCCATTCGCCTTGCGGCGAGACTTCGAATTCCTTATAACGCTGGATATTCTGGAAATTCGAGCCGATGAACATTTCGGCGACATCCCAATCCCATAGAGGCACGGTGTCCGCGGTGGTCTGCGGATTCGGCTTGAGGTTCAGAACGTTGTAGGGGCCGACGAACAGCACGTAGAGGAACTGGCGGCTCCAACGCAGGCGCACTTCGGTGGGCTTGAGGCCGGTGTCCTTGCCGAGCGAATCGTGCGAGAAAGACGCGACGGGCACATCCTTCCAAAACCGCGCCGATGGATCGAGGTCGAGAACGGCGTCTTTGGGAGTGAAAGGGCAGCGGATGGTTTGCGCGGTCATGGTGAGGGTTGCGACCGCGTAGGCGACCGAAAGCGGCTTCATTGAGTCTAGTGTAGTCTCTTTCATCTGGGTAGGGTCCATTTCATTCCACTGGCTATTCGAGTCCGAGGCGGTGATTGAGATCGGCGGTGACACGTGCGAAGAGGCTTGGATTCCTCAGAATATTGACGAGGCCTGTGTTCGAATAATTTTCGAACAAGAGATCGGCGGCGGCGAGTGCGACGCCGTAGGCGACGAGCGCGTTGTCGGTGTTGAGTCCGCTCCAGTCGCGTCGGAAGTCATCGAGCTTCGGCAGGGCGTGACGGGCGGCGAGTTCCTTGATCTTTTCCTGCATCTGCGGGCTGAGAGTGTCGCCGGAGAGTTTCTGCGCGAGCCCTTCGTGCAGCCACGGTGGCCACGTGCCGAGATTCGCGAGACAGGCGTGCACGACTTCATGCGCGAACACACGCTGCATCGACGCGGGCGTGCGCACGGGATCATAAGGGACGCGGATGCGGCCGTTGTACTGGCCACCGCTCCACTCGGCGGCTTGCGTAGTTTGGAAGTACGCATCGCGCGATTGGACGATGGCGACCAGGCGTTCGGAAGTGGGGCAGCCGATGAGAGTCGCATCCTTCGAGACTTCCGCATCAAGGATCTCGAGCATCTGGCGTGCGACCGGCGCGGGTACGGCATCGCGATCGAACCTGAGAAGCACGCGCAGTCCGACCAGGCGCTCGCCGCTCTTGTCGGCGGTTACTTCGCGCTCGACGCGCGCGTAGAGGGCCTGCAAATTGGGGTCGGGACGAATTTCGAGGGCGGTCTTCCAGAAGTCGAGAGCGTCGCGAGGTTGGTCGTTACGCCAGGCGGCGAAGCCGGCGAGCATATAGACGTCCGCGTTGGTTGAGCGCTGCTTGACGAGCGGATCGAGCAGCGTCAGCGCGGCGCCAGGCTGGTTGGCCTTGATGAGTTCGGAGGCCTGCTGGACGGTCGCGTTGTTCTGCGACGATCCTGAGAGTGCCTTGCGGATCGTCTCGGCCGTTTCGGTCACTTTGACTTGCGATGGATCGAGCGACGCAGCTTCCTGACGGATGCGATCGAATTCGGCGAGATCGGCGAGGGCGGAGGCGGGCAAATAGCCGGTGCGCGGTTTGCCGTCGACTGTGACTGCCACCTTGTAGCAGGCCTCGGAGCCGCCGGCTACTGAGAATTTCACTTCCACCGGCGTTTTCGCGTCGAGAGTGGCGATGGCTTCGTCGTCGACTTCGCAGCCGGTGCTACGCAATGGAGTGTCGCTCTGTTTGACGGTGATTGCCGCCAAAAATAAGGAAACGCCCAGGGTGATAGAAAGCCCCATGGTTTGAGACTAGGGGTTCGCGCTGTGATAGTCAGTCGGGTAAAGACCTGAGATGCGCTAGACTCGTCCCTGTGAAAAACCGGCGATGGGCTTCAGAACACTCAGTGCGTATGGACGCGGCGACGGGGCGCCCGGTGCATCAGATGACGAATGCGGCGGGGATGAGCCATCCTACGTACTTCCTGCAACGGTCGTTCACGCCTGACAACCGGACGCTCGTGTTCACTTCGTATCGGGATGAGAATCAGGCGCAGTTGTTCGAGGTCGGATTTCCGGATGGCGAGATCAGGCAGCTTACTGATGGCGAGGCGATTCATCCGTTTTCTCCGGCGATTCTGCCGGGCGGGGAGGAGATCGTATTCGTGCGTGGCGGATCGATTTGGACGCTGCGCAGGGATACGCTCGAGGAGCGGCTGGTGGTCGACTTTCCTGATGGGCAATTGGGGGAGTGTTCGTTCACGACGGATGGCGAGTGGCTTACGGCGGCGGTGAAATTGCGGGGGGAAGCGGGGCTTGTGTCCGGCCGCACGGATGGAAGCGAGTGGCGATTTATCCCGTTCCCGAGGACGGTGATCCATCCGCAGTTTCATCCGCGCGAAGCGGAGTGGATCGAGTTCGCGGCCGATCCGGCGCCGAGGATGCATCGCGTGCGGCGCGATGGATCCGGGCTCGAGTGCCTGTATCAGCACGGGAACCATGAGTTCGTCGTGCATGAGACGTTTCTCGGTGAGACGGGCGATCTCGTGTATACGGTGTGGCCGCACTCGCTTAAGAGGATGAACTGGAAGACGCTCGAGCATACGCCGATCGCGGAATTCAATGCGTGGCACATCACGCCGAATCGCGAGGGGACGAAGGTCTTGTGCGACACCAATCATCCCGATCGCGGATTGTTCCTCATCGACGTGGCGACGGGCGCGGCTGAACTGTTGTGCCTGTCGGAATCGTCGAACGCGGGGTCGCAGTGGAAGACGAGCCGTTATGCGCTGGCGGCCGATTTTGCAGCGGCGCGCAGTGAGGCGGCGAAGAATCTGAGTTGGATGGAAGCTGGGGCGGCGGATACGGTGTACGGTCCGCAGTGGACTCATCCGCATCCTTCATTCTCACCCGATGAGACGCTCGTCGCCTTTGCGAGCGACCGCACGGGCGTTACGCAGGTGTTTGTGGCAGATATTCGAGAACGACGACCGTAATGTCGTCGGAGGCGACTCCGCCTTCGGTGAAGGCGCGGACTGCTTCGATCAGTCGATCGTGCAACTGGCGACAATCGCCGGCGGCGTTGGCTTGTACGACATCGCGCACGCGACGGGAGCCGAAGAATTGCGAATCGAGATTCTGGGCGTCGGTGAGTCCATCGGAGTAGAGGACGATCTTGTCGCGAGCCTCGATTTGAATTTGATGCACGACGAATTGGGCGGGCTCGATCATGCCGACGGGAAGTCCGTTGGTTTCGAGACGTCCCCAGCGGCCGTCCGGCTTGACGACGATCGGCGTGCAGTGTCCGGCATTGACCCAACTCAGGCGGCCGGTCGCGTCGAGCAGTGCGTAGAGGATCGTCGCGTACTTCTCGCCTTTCGCACGTTCGAGAACGTAATGGTTGATGCGGGAGATGAGCTCCGGCATTTGCGCCGGATCGGCTGATCCGCCGAGGAACGCCCCTTGCAGCAGCGAGGCGAGAATGGCTGAACTGACGCCTTTGCCGGAAACGTCAGCGACCACGGTCGACCAGCAATCGGGGGCGATCAGGCGGATGTCGAAGTAGTCGCCGCCGACCTGATGCGAAGGGATGCTCGATCCGGCGGCGCGGAACCATCCTTCCGATGGCAGCGTGTCGGGCAGCAGGCTCTGCTGGATCTGGCGTGCGATCGAAAGCTCCTCATCGAGGCGCTGCTTTTGCCGTTCCTCCTCGAGCAGGCGGGCGTTTTCAAGAACAGTCGAGGCTTCGAGCGCGAGGGTCTGCAACAATTCGCCGGAGCCGCTCGAGAGATCCGCTTGGCCGCCTTCGAGGAACAGGACTCCGAC
>DASXZC010000635.1:0-5014 GCA_036502165.1 Bryobacteraceae bacterium | reverse complement strand
CCGACGGATTATATTTCGGGCACGCTCGATCGCGCCCTGAATTCGGCGTGGTGGGAAGAGGCGGCGCAGACTCTGTTGGGAGTGAAGCCGATCCGCATGGATGCGGGACATTCGCCGCACGTCTCGCATCCCCGCGAACTGGCGCGGCTGATCCTGCGTTGAGCTACATCTCCGCGGGACCGTCGAGCGAGCGCCACAAATACCAGCACGCGATCGAGCGGTAAGGACGCCAGGGGGCGGCGATCGATTCCATCTCAGCGGGCTTGGGCAAATCGGGCAGATCGTACGCGCGCTTCATCGCGGCGCGGATCCCGTAGTCGGCGGTCGGCAGTACGTCGCCGCGGCGAAGCGCGAACAGGAGGATCATTTGAGCGGTCCAGACTCCGACACCTTTGACTTGTGTCAGATGTTCAATCACCTGAGTGTCGTCGAGCGCCGGAAGGCTCGAGAAATCGAGCTCGCCAGAGCGGGTGCGGGCCGCGAGATCGAGGATGTAGGACGCCTTTTGCGCTGAGAGTCCGGCGGCGCGGAGCTTCGGAAGGCGGAGCTTCAGAATCGCATCGGGCGTCAGAGGATCGGTTTTGGCCGCCGCAGTTAGACGTCCGAAAATTGTTCCGGCGGCTTTGCCGTTCAACTGCTGAAAGACGATCGAGCGGGCCAGGTTGTGGAAGTCGGCTTCTCGATATGTGAGGCGGCAGGGCCCGACTTTAGCGATGATGCCCGCCATCACAGGGCAGGCAGTGCGAAGATGGTTGACAGCCTTGCGCATGAACGAGGAAACCGCCGCCCGGCGGGGCGCATCCCTATTGTAATCAGGTTCGTGAACTTACCGGAAGCAGCAGCATGATCAGAAACATAATTGCAATTGGAACGTTAACGCTCGCGGCAATCTCAAGCGCGGCAGGCGCCGAACAGAAGCCGGCTCCCTGTCTCGACCGTCCCGCGGCGGACCGTGGATTGACCCACGTCAAACTCCTCGATATCGTGCGGCATGAGAGCCCCGAGCGGGCCGAGTATATCATCCGCACATGCGGCCTGCGGTCGCCTTTGACTCAGGAACAGGAAGCCGATCTAAAAGAAGTTGGAGCCGGGGATCCGGTTCTGAAAGCGGCTCGCGAGATGTCGGCGAAGCTGACGGATCCTCAACCGCAACCGGGTCCTCCGGCGACGTTTGGGACAGTGCGTCCCAGTGGGGCGGAGTCGACTGAGCCGCCGAAGCCGGCAGTGCAACTGGCACCTAAGATCGAGGTGGCCGAGGACGCGAACGTCATCAAAGTCGACGTCGGACTCGTGAACATCCTCTTCAACGTTCGCACGAAGAAGGGCGGGCTCGTCCCCGATCTTCCCAAAGAAGAGTTCACGGTTTTTGAGGACGGCAAGGAACAGAAGATCAAGGCGTTCACGCGGGAGTCGAATCTACCGCTGACGATCGGCTTGCTGGTCGACGTGAGCCGCAGCCAGGAACGGCTGATCGGTATCGAGCAGGCCGCCTCGCGTCAGTTTTTCACGACCGTCTTGAAGCCGAAGGATCTGGCGTTCATCATCAGCTTCGGGCAGGACGCGGACCTGCTGCAGGACTACACGAATTCCGGCAAGATGCTGTCGCGTGCGCTCGATTCGTTGAAGTTGAACGCGCCGGTGCAAGGTCCGCAAGCGGCGCCGGTGCCGGGCGCGTATTCGCCGCGCGGAACGATCCTCTATGACGCGGTCGTGCTCGCGGCTGAGGAGCAGTTGAAAAATCAGGTGGGGCGCAAGGTGCTCGTGCTGATTACCGACGGCGACGATCAGGGCAGCAGGTACACGAAGGAGCGCGCGATCGAAGCGGCACAGCGCGCGGACGCGATCATTTATTCCGTTTACTACGTCGATCGGGCCTTCTATAACGGATACGGCGGCATCACCTTTGGCGGGGGCGGCGGCGAGTCCATTCTGCATCGCATGTCCGATGACACGGGCGGGCGCGTGTACACGGTGGACCGGAACCACTCGCTTGTCGAGATCTACAACGAGATCGAGCGCGACGTGCGCAGCCAGTATTCGATCGCCTATGCGCCAACGAATTCGACGCAGGATGGGACGTTCCGCAAACTCGAGATCCGCTGCTCGAACAAGGAATTCAAGGTGCAGGCGCGCAAGGGTTACTACGCGACTCCGACCGAGTAGGCCGGCGTCAACCGACCAGCATCAACAGCAGAGCCTTCTGCGTGTGAAGGCGGTTCTCGGCCTGATCGAAGACGACGGATTGCGGCGACTCCATCACAGCGTCGGTCGTTTCCTGATTGCGCTTGGCGGGAAGACAATGCATAAAAATGGCATTCGTGTTCGCGTGAGCCATCAGGGCTTCGTTGACTTGATAGGGTTGGAAAATCGCGCGGCGCTCGATGGCTTGCGACTCTTGACCCATGCTCGCCCAGACGTCGGTGTAAACGGCGTCCGCGCCTGAGACGGCTTCGACAGGGTCGCGCATGGTCGAGATCGACGTGCCATGATTCGCGGCGATGACGCGGGATTCCTCGACTAGCGCTGCATCGGGATCGTAGCCATCCGGACAGGCAAGTCGGAAATTCATTCCGAGGCGCGCGCATGAGGACATCAGGGAATGCGCGACGTTGTTGCCGTCTCCGATGAAGGCGAGAGTCCGACCCTCGACGCGTCCGAGCTTCTCTTCGATGGTCAGCATGTCCGCGAGCGCCTGGCACGGATGATAGCGATCGCACAGTGCATTGACGACAGGAACGCTCGACCATTCGGCGAGATCGAGGATCGTGCGATGGCTGAAGACGCGGGCGACGATGCCGTCGGTCCAGCGGTCGAGATTGCGTGCGATGTCCTTGATCGGCTCGCGTTCGCCGATTAAGCCGGTGCTGAGGATCGAATCGCCGCCCAACTGCTTGATGGCCAATTCGAATGTCACGCGCGTGCGGAGCGAGGGCTTCTCGAAGAGCAGCGCGAGGTAGCGGCCCTGCAACGCCGAGGCGTAGCGGCGCGGCGTCTGCTTCATGTCGGCAGCAAGGTCGAGGAGGGCGCGCAGTTCCGCGTCGGTGACGTCGAGATCGCGCGTGTAATCCCTCGCCGCGATGCGCTTGGTCGACGGGGGTGCGTAGAGTGACATTGAATGTTTATTCGTGTACTTGAATAATAATCCGATCACGCCCGCAATGCAAATCAGGCTTCGCCGGCGCGGCGGAGTCCGAGGGAGCGGATGCGCTTGTGCAGGTTCGTGCGTTCCATCCCGAGCGCGCGGGCGGCGCCTGAGACGTTCCATCCGCTCTGCTCGAGGGCTTTTAAAATATGGTCGCGCTCGGCGGACTCACGCGCTTCGCGCAGGTTCGACGGCGCGGGCATATCCTTGGCCATCTTGATCTCGATCGGAATCGAATCAGGCGCGAGGATGTCGCCCTGCGTGAGGATCGCCATGCGCTCGACGGTGTTGCGAAGCTCGCGGATATTGCCGGGCCAGTGGTAGCGGGCCAATTCGTCGCCGGCACCATCCTCGAAACGTTTTGGCTTGAAATTGTTTCGGCGGCAGAAGTCGTCGAGGAAATACGCCGCGAGGGCGGGGACGTCCTGTGGACGCTCGCGCAGGCTGGGGACGCGGATCGGGACGACGCACAGGCGATAGTAAAGGTCCTCGCGGAACTTCTGTTGAGCGACCATTTCCGTCAGTTCGCGATTGGTAGCGGAGAGCACGCGGACGGTCACTTTGATCGGATGCTCGCCGCCGACGCGGTGAAATTCACCTTCCTGCAAAACGCGCAAGAGCTTCGCTTGGGATCCGGAATGGAGATCGCCGACCTCGTCGAGGAACATCGTGCCGCCGTCGGCGAGCTCGAACTTGCCGCGGCGGGCGGTGGAGGCTCCGGTGAAGGCTCCCTTCTCGTGGCCGAAGAGTTCGCTCTCGATCAGGTCGGAAGGAATCGCAGCGCAGTTGACTTTGACGAATGGTCCGGCGGCGAACGGACTCTGCTCGTGGATGTGAGCGGCGAGCAGTTCCTTACCGGTCCCTGACTCGCCGGTGAGCAGGATTCGCGCGTCGGATTTCGCGGCCATGGTCGCCTGCTCGATCACGCGCTGGAAGGATGGGCTGGCGCCGATCATGCGCGTCCCCGGCCCGGTCATCTCTTTGAGGCGCGCGTTTTCCTCCTGCAGATTCGTGCGCTCGAGAGCGTTGCGGAGAGAGACGAGGACGCGCTCGCGGCTTAGCGGCTTTTCGAGAAAATCGAAGGCGCCGGCACGGGTGGCTTCGACCGCATCGGAGATCGTCCCGTGGCCGGAAATCATGATGACGGGCGCTTGCGGCTCGGCGGTCTTGATGTGGCGCAGAACATCCATACCGCTTGCGTCGGGCAGGCGGACGTCCACCATGAACGCGTCGGCGCGCGTGCCCCAGGCTCGCGCTTCGCCGGCGGTGTGGCAGATGCTGACCGTGTAGCCCTCGCGCTCGAGAATCAAGCGGAGGGAACGGCCGATGTTTTCCTCGTCATCGACGATGAGAATTCGTTTCATGATTCGTGTTCGCGATCGTTGCCGGCCGAGAGTGTGAGGCGGAAGGCGGCGCCACCGAGTTCGCCGTCGACGAGTGCAAGGTCGCCTCCGCAGAGCAGGGCGCTGCGGCGGGCGATCGATAGTCCCAAGCCCATGCCGCCCTTCTTGAACGAAATCGTGGGCTCGAACAATGCGCTTCTGGCGAGGGCGCTGAGGCCGCGGCCGGAGTCGTGCACTTCGGCGACTACATGTCCGTTTTGGCGGATCGTGGAGGCGAGGACGATTCCGCCTGGTCCGGCGGCATGGGCGGCGTTCTCGAGCAGATTGGTTAGCACTCCGCGGACCAGGTCGCTGTCGCCCCAGGCCGGTTCGGTCTCATGGGTCAGACGCGTTTCGTATTTCACTTCCGGATGGGCGGAACGGAGAAAGGCGATCCGCTCCTCGAGCAGGGCGTTCAAATCGAGATTGGTCAAGTTCACGGGCGGCTCGCTCGCGAGTTCGGTAAAAGCCCGTACGCGGCGCTCGAGCG
>DASXZC010000634.1:0-5372 GCA_036502165.1 Bryobacteraceae bacterium | reverse complement strand
CACCGGTACGGTCTTGACTAGACGGTCCACCGAAGAACCCTTTACCTCTTGCCGTAAATTGAGCACTCTCTCCATTTACTGCGGATTTTACTGAGACATCATAATTGCGCTCCGGTTCAACAATCCAAACGTTGGCATAGGATGCGCTTACGTTGGTCATCTTCAATTCCACGGTTGTTGGTCTGGCACGCGTGGACGAGGCAGTGAGGCGAACCGCTTCACCGAGAGGTTGTTGGCCTAAGAGTGATGGGATTCCGATGGACAATGCCAGAAGTAGGCGACGTTCCATTTAATCTCTCGACGAGATATACAATATCACTCCTTACTTCTGTTCATGTTTAATGAGCCACGTGCGCATGGTGTTCAAATATCGCGGATCCTGCGCGCCTGTTGCGTCGCGCATTCCATGATCGTCGCCGTCGAACACTTGGATCGTGAAGTCCGCGTGGGTGCTGTGAGCTTGGACGTCGCGAATCACTTCGACGCTTTTTTCGACGGGAATCAGGCGATCGTTGGAACCGAACAGGAAGAGCGCAGGAACATGCAGCGCTTTTAGAGCGGGTAACGGATCGTAGGTCATCTCGCGTCTGAACCGAACAGTCGATGGACGATTGAGATCGGCCGGCTTTCTGAGCGGCTCAAATAAATGGTCCTGTTGCGAATTGACTTCGGTGAACCAGCGTTTGTGCCGGGCTTCATTTAATTCACGGTTCGCATGCTCGTAGCCTTTGCCAGTGAATAGATAGTTCCAAACGTCGCGCCGCAGAGTGTCTGCTTCGCGAACGTCGGATTCGGGGACTCCGCGATCGCGCAGTTCGTTCGCGTAGTACACCAACATCTGTTCACCGGGAGAGACGCCTGGACCGGAGACCGCAATCACGAACGAGATATCCGATGAGCGCGAGGCGGCTAGAGGACCGAGCCAGCCGCCTTGGCTCAATCCCCAGACGCCGATGCGGCGGGTGTCGATTTCGTTTCTGGATTTTAAATATCCGAGGGCGGCGAGTCCGTCTTCGCAGACGTCCATGAACGGGCCGGCTCGAAAGTCGCCGGTCGATTCGCCGACGCCGCGTTTGTCGTAGGTCAGGGCCGCAAATCCTTGCTCGGCGAACCAACGCGCAGTCGAAAGATCGCGCGGCTGCGGGCCGGAACCGTGAAAGAGAAATACTGCCGGATACGGAGGCGATGCGGCGGGAAGGAGCAGAGTTCCGGCGAGCATCAGTTTTCCGCTGGCGAAGTGGATTGGCTCTTCCTGGATTTGACGTGGTTGCGGCTTCGCACATCCGGCGAGGCACACAGCCAGTAACAGCGGAAGGGTTTTCACTGGTGCCTCAGGGTTTCGATTGGATCGACGCGGGTGGCTCGCGCGGCTGGAATCCAACTGGCGGCGATGGTGACTCCGATTAAGAGAATGGGCACGATCGTAAACGTCAGGGGATCGCGCGCTTCGACTCCATACAACAGCGGAGACATGAAGCGGGCGAGGTACAACGCGCCGGCTAGGCCTAAGGCGACTCCGGCGATGGCGAGGCGCGCGCCTTGACCGATCATCATGCGGCGGATGTCGGCGGACTGGGCTCCGAGGGCGATTCGGATTCCGAGCTCGTGCTTTCGCTGGCTGACGGTGAACGCGATCACGCCGTAGACGCCGATCGCTGCCAGGACGAACGCAAGAGCTGCGAATAGGCCTAGGAGATCCAGGCTGAGCCTGGGTTGTTCGACTGAAGTCGATACGACTTCGTCCATGGTGCGGACGCCGTAGATCGGTTGGTTGCGGTCCATCGCGAGGACCTTCGCGCGGACTGCGCTTGCAACCGATATCGGATCCTGGCCTGTGCGGATCGTGATGAAGCTCGCTCGCGATGAATCGAAGGGATCCTGGCTTTGCGGAAAGTATGCCTGTCCGCGGCCGTCGATGTCGAGGCCTTCGTTGTGGACGTGCGCGACCACTCCGACGACGGTGGCCCACTGCGGGACGGGAGCCTTCTGGTCGCCTGTGAAGTTGATGCAAATCCGCTGCTGCAAAGGATTGTTGCCGGGCCATACTGTCGCGGCGAACTTCGTATCAACCAGAGCGACGCGCGGCGCGGTTGCCGTGTCTTGATCGGCAAAGGCGCGTCCCGCGATGAGCGGAGTCTTCATCGCGTCGATATAGCCAGGCGTCGCGAACATCATGTCCGTTTCGATGTATCCATAGGGAACCGGCGGCGTGCGTTCGAGTGCTGCCTCATTCGAATTTTCGACGGAGACCGAGCCGGACGACCGGAATCCACCCATTGGCAATTGCGAGGTCGCACCCGCGCTCTGTACTCCGGGCATCGAGCGAATCGCGTCGAGAAGCCGGTTGAAAAAGGGCGTGACGGCTTCCGGTTTGTAGGTGGCGGACGGCAGAGTCATGCTCATCGTGAGGATGTGATCGGTGCGGAAGCCGGGGTCGACGTGTAGAAGGCGATAAAAGCTGCGGATCGTCAGGCCCGCGCCGATTACGAGTAGCAACGAAAACGCGATCTCAGCGACAACGAGTGTGTTTCGCATGCGCTGCCCACGGCGGCCGCCGCTGCCTTCGCGTCCTGCTTCCTTCATGGCGTCGTGCAAACGAGGACGTGAGATGTGCAGCGCCGGCGCGAGTCCGAAGAGGAGGCCGGTGAATAGGGCGGCAGCAAGCGTGAGTAGCAGGACGCTCGAGTCGAGTTCGACTCGTCCGACTTGGGGCAGAATATCGGCATGCAGGCTGCGAATCGCCATGATGCCTGCCTCGCCGAACGCGAGGCCGACGGCGCATCCGATGAGGGAGAGCAGCAGGCTTTCGGTGAGAAGCTGGCGGACGAGGCGTCCTTGCCCGGCTCCGAGGGATGCGCGGACGGTCATCTCTTTTTCACGCGCTGAACTCCGCGCGAGCAGGAGATTGGCGATGTTTGCACAGGCGATCAGAAGGACGATTCCCGTGGCGGCCATTAAGATAATCAGCGCTGGACGGATCTGCGCGACCAATTCCTCGCGCATGGGAACGAGAAAGACGCCCCATCCGGAACGGGGTCCGTAGAACGTGGGATTTTCGCGGGCGAGTTGGGCGGCGAAACGGGTCATGTCGGACGAGGCTTGGGAGACGGTGACTCCTGATTTGAGCCGGGCGATCACGTTCCAGGAATGATTGCCGCGATTATCTGGATGATTTCTGTCGAGGGCAAGCGGCGTCCAAATCTGGTTGTCGCCGGCGAAGGCGAATCCTTCGGGCAACACTCCGACGACTGTGTAGGGGCGGATGTTGATCCGCATCGTTTTGCCGACGACGTTCGGATCGCTCGCGAAGAACGATCGCCACAGGCCATAGCTGATGAGCGCCACCTGGCTGTGTCCCGGACGATCCTCTTCGGCTGTGAACGTGTGGCCGAGAATGGGCTGAACGCCGAGCAAAGGGAACAGCGTCCAGGTGGCGCGTCCACGGGTGACGCGCTGCGGATCCGTATCGCTTCCGCCGAGATTGGCGCCGCTGCCAGTGTAGTAAGCGGCGATGCTTTCGAAGGATTGATTGCGATCGGTGAGCTCGAACAACTCGGGGTCGGAGAAGGAATTCTTTGGGATGCCTTCGCCTGTAAGTTGGCCCCAGACGTTGACCAGGTTTTCCGGTTGACGATAAGGGAGGCTGCTCAGCAGCACGGCGCGAACGACGCTGAAGATGGCGGTGTTGGCTCCGATGCCGAGGGCGAGCGTGAGGATCGCCGTCGCTGCGAAGCCGGGATTCTTGCGCAGCATTCTTAGGCCGAGGCGCAGATCCTGCCAGACGGTTTCGATGCGGGCGCCCGCGCGCGCCTCGCGGGTTTCCTGTTTGACCTGCTCCGGTCCGCCCATCTCGATGCGGGCGGCGCGGCGTGCGTCTTCAGGGCTCATCCCTTGCGACATGTTTTCCTCCTCGATCAATTCGGCGTAGCTGCGGACTTCCAGATCGAGATCGCTCTCGACACGCTGCCGGCGAAACAGGTTTCGCAATAGATAGGAGATGGACGCGAACATATTCAACTCTCGGATCCGAGGGCACGGTTTACCGCGAGCGAAGCCCGGCCCCAGCGTGCAGTTTCTTTTTCGAGCTGGCGGCGGCCGGCGGGACAGAGCTCGTAAAACTTGGCGCGCCGGCCTGTTTCGGTTTCACCCCATGCGGACGACACCCAGCCGGCGCCTTCCATGCGGTGCAGGGCGGGGAACAGAGATCCGGCTTTGACCTGGAACGTTCCTCGCGTGACTTGTTCGATGCGTCGGGCGATGCCGACTCCATGGAGGGGCTTTAGAGCGAGGGTATGGAGGATGAGCATGTCGAGGGTGCCTTGTATGAGGTCCGAAGGTTGGTCGTCCATGGTCGATATAGACGGTCTATATTGGGAACGGTTTGAAAGGTTACCAAAAAAATTCCGCGGGCCAATGGCATCAGCCGAGAGGCGGCCTTTGGGGGCGGAAGAGTCCGATTGTTAGCTTCGCGGATCGGGACCTGGCTTGGGCGCGCTCTTTGTTGCCGTTGGTTGAATTGTCAAAGATCGTCGAGATCTGCGGGCGCACATGCGTCCATTTGCGTGTCTCGCGACGCTCGAAATGGGTTCGCTCCGTTTTCGGGGAGTTATCGCCGTTGATGAGGTAGGACGGGTGGGGCGATGAACGATTCGATGTGTTGGCGAAGCACATCGAGATTGGCCCGCTGCTGAGTGGCGTTGCGCTGGCCGGCTCTCAACTCGACTTTTGTGGTGTCGGCGAGAATGGATTCGTGTTCGCCGACCTTGTTCTCACGGCGCCAGAGTTGTTCCGTTTGCAACTGGCGGAGATCGGCCATTGCACGGCGCTGCGCCGACTCGTGCATTTTCCGATAGCGATAGACGCGATCGAGTTTGCGGCCGAGTTCGTGGCCGGCGAGGAGGGTGGGGTCGTCGAGTCCGCGAGTGAAAGCGTCCTCTTGGATTTCGAGTTCGAGGAGTTGGCAGCGGCGGAGGTTCCAGGCGGCGTGGAGGAGGATGCCGAAGATGTGATTTTGGAGGGCACCGCCGGGCTTCATTTCGCTTGTGAGGTCGGATTTAAAGGTGTTGAACGTGTCCTGCTCTTCGGGGCGGATGAAGAGTTTGACGGCGGTGAGTCCGGTGGTGACGGAGTTTTGGGATGAGGTGAGTTTGCCTTCTGCGGTGACGGGTCCGGTGGAGAAATGCGGGTTGGCGCGGTTCGCGGTGATTTGTGCGAGTGAGGTGGCCATGATGCGGGGATCCTTTCGCCTCGGCGGTCACCCAAAACCGGCCATTTGTGGTCACCTCAAAACCGGCCATTAAATAGCCCCAGCAGGACATTGAAACCGGCGGAGCGGTTAGGCTCCGCAAGTGAGCAATGTCTTGAACGAGGAC
>DASXZC010000633.1:0-39121 GCA_036502165.1 Bryobacteraceae bacterium | reverse complement strand
TCTGCGGTCGCGGTCGGCGTTCCCGATTAATGTCGTGACGGGTGCGGATCCATTTCAGTTTGGGACCGGTAATTATGTGTTGCGGCCGAATGTGGTGCAGGGGATGCCGGTGTGGATCGAGGATCCGAATGCGCCGGGTGGGCGGCTGCTGAATCCGGAGGCGTTCTCGATTCCAAATGGATATGGGCAAGGGGATCTGACGCGCAATTCGATCCGCGGGTTTGGATTTTCGCAGGTCGATCTGGCGCTTCGCAAGCAGTTCCGAATCAGGGATCATGCGGCCCTGCAGTTGCGCGTCGAAGTATTCAATGCGTTCAATCGTGCGAACTTGAGCGATCCGCAGTCGATGTTGAGTTCGTCGTTGTTTGGCGAGTCGCAGAGCATGTTGAATGCGGGGCTCGGCACCGGGGGACCGGCGAACGGGCTGATGCCGGTGTATCAAATCGGAGGACCGCGGTCGCTGCAGATGTCCTTGCGGTTCAGTTTCTAGATGTTGTTCCGAATTCCAATTCGACTTCCCTTCCTCTTGATTGCGGTTGTGCCTTTCATCGCGGCGTCGGCGGCGAATCTGCCGGTGATCTTTGAGCCGGGCGGGCGGGCGGGGGAATTTATTGCACGGGTGGGATCGAGCGCGGTGACTGTGACGTCCACGGGCGTGCGGTTCGATTCGGAGGTCGCGCTGCGGTTGGTGGGCGCGCGGGTGGCTTCTTCAGGAGAAGCGTTGCAGCCGTTGCCGGGTACGAGCAACTACTTCCACGGAAGCGATCGAACGAAGTGGCGGCAGGGCGTTCCGCATTATGGACGGCTGCGGTTCCACGATGTTTATCAGGGAATCGACGTTGTCTATTACGGAAGCGAGGGGCGGCTCGAGTATGATTTTCTCGCGGGGCCGGGAGCGGATCTTACGGCAATCCGGCTTGCGTTTTCGGGTACGGTGCGAGTTGAGGAGACTGCGAGCGGCGATCTGCGGGCGGTGACGCGGCGAGGAGAATTGGTGCATCGGCGTCCGCTGGTTGCCGAAGAGGGCAGGCGGTTGGGTTCGCATTATGTCAGGCTTTCAAGTTCCGACTTTGGAATCGAGATCGACGGGCGCAATGCTACGCGGGCGGTGGTGATCGATCCGGTGATTGAGTCCGCCACGTACTTCGGCGGGGGAACGTTCGAATCGGCGCATGCGATGAAGCTCGATGCGCAGGGGAATGTGTACTTGGCGGGTGAGGCTCCTTCACCGGGAGTGTTTGCGTCGGGGCCGTTCTCGTCGGCGACGAATCCGGGGCAGGATGCGCTGGTGATCAAATTCAGTCCGCAGACGAATACGATCGGCTATTACGTTTTCCTGGGCGGCGATCAGCCGGACATTGCTTACGCGTTGGCGGTTGATAGTTCGGGGGCGGCGTATTTGACGGGGTCGACGGCGTCGGTGAATTTTCCGGTGGCGAATGGGTTTCAGATGACTCCGGGCGGGGGGACGCTGCCGGATGCGTTCGTCACGAAGATCGCGCCGGATGGGAAATCGCTGGTGTATTCGAGCTATTTGGGAGGTTCGGGATCCGATCAGGGCTTCGCTGTCGCGGTCGATTTGACAGGCGCGGCGTATGTCGGAGGGACGACGGCGTCGCGGAATTTCTCAATGCCAGCGGGCGGATTTCAGACGACGTTCGGCGCTTCGGTGTTGAGCCAGGTGGCGACGGGATTCCTGGTCGCTGTGGATCCGACGGGCGCGAAGCTCGATTCGGGAACGCTGCTGGGAGGATCGGTGCAGGATTCGGTGCAGGCTCTGGCGTTCGATCCATCCGGCAATTTGTACGCGGCGGGCGTTACGACATCGCCTGATTTTCCAGTGCGGGCCGGCATTGGAAGTGTGCTGCCGAGTAGCGCGGCGGGGTTCGCGTCGAGGCTGACTCCGGACTTGAGCCAGTTGCTGTATTCCACTTATCTGAGCGGCGGCGTGGCTGCGATTGCGGTCGATGCGCAGGGCTCTCTCATCGCGGGCGGCTCGACGAATGGCGTGAATTTTCCGCTGCGGAACGCTCCCCAAACGGTCTATGGGGGCGGGAGCACGGACGCGTTTGTTGTGCGGCTGACGCCTGCTGGCGACGACTATTTATTCGCTACTTATTTTGGAGGATCGGATACGGATGCGATCCGGGATCTGGCGATCGAGCAGAGCGGATTGCTGACTGTTGTTGGGTCTACACAATCCACCGATTTCCCACAGCGCAATGGATTGCAGCCATTTCAGGGCCAAAACGGGGCACACCAGGCATTCGTCGCGAAGTTTCTGTTGTCCAATAATTCGCTCGCTTTCTCGACGCTGCTTGGCGGCGCGGGCGGGGCGTATGCGAACGGCGTGCAGGTGGATGGCACAGGCGTGACGTACGTCGCGGGCACGGCGGGCGGGGGATTTCCGGCGACATCCGGCGCGTACCAGAGCCAGTACGGCGGGGGAACGGGGGACATGTTCCTGGCGGTTCTTTCCGCGGATCCGAATATTGCCGGAGCGGCGCCGGCGTTGAGCGTCACGCCAACGGTGCTGAGTTTTGTGGCATCGCAGGGATCGGCTGCGCCACCCTCTGCCCTGCCCGTCACGGTGACGTCCACGTCGGGAACGGTGGGTGCGTTCACAGTCGATTGGAGCGGGACGAAGTGGTTGAGCGCGAATCTTCCGAGCGGGCAAACTCCGGCGACGTTCCTCGTTTTTGTGAATCAGGCGGGGCTGGCGGTGGGCGTGTATACGGGGACGATCCGCGTGATTCCGGGGGACGGGTCGCCGTTGATTCCGATCACGGTCACGCTGACAGTCGCGAATCCGGCGCCGTCGATTGTGGCGATCAATCCGCCGCACGTTCCAGTGGGATCGCCGGATACGGTTTTCACGCTGACGGGCGCGGGTTTTGTGTCGAGTTCAGAGGTCCAGTTGTTCCTCGAGGATGGGACGCTGAGCCAGACGATCAGTCCACCAGCGGCATCCACAACGTCGTCGAGTTTGCAGTTCACGATTGGTCAGTCGTTGTTGTTTCGGGATACGCTGCTGCGGGTGCGGGTGAAGAATCCGGATTCGCCGATGGCGTCGAATTCGGTGGCGGTGCAGGTCGGCGATCGGTTCCCGACGATTATGGCGATCGCGAATACGGGAGCGGGAACGCAGTCGGCGGGGAACGCGATCGCTCCGGGTGAGTACGTCACGATCACGGGGTCGACGTTGGGGCCGGCGCTTCCGTTGGGCGTGCTGCTCGAGAACGGCGCGACGGCAGCGACGGAAGTTGGAAACGTGCAGGTGCTGTTTGGAGGCATCGCGGCGCCGTTGTTGAGCGTGGCGGACGGGCGAGTGATCGCGGTGACTCCGTGGGGATTGGCGGGGCAACAGACGACGCAGATCGTGGTCGAGTATTTGGGAGTGCGATCGAATCCGGTGTCGGTGTCGATTGCTCCCGCGGCGCCGGGATTGTTCACCGCGGATGGATCGGGCGCGGGGCAAGGGCTGATCTTCAACGACTCCGGATTGTCGAACGCGGCGTTCCTGCCGGCGGCGAAGGGATCGGTGATTTCCCTTTATTTCACGGGGGCGGGAGTGATGTCGCCGGGCGAGACCGATGGGCAGATCGCGGCGGCGATTGGGAACGGTCCATCATTGCCGGTGAGCGTGATGATCGATGGCGTGGTGTGTGATTTGATTTCAGTGGGAGACGCGGTTGGTGAAGTATCCGGAATGGTGCAGGTGAGCGTCCGAGTGCCGGCGACGGTGCGGAGCGGGTCAGCGATTCCGATTCAGGTGACGGTGGGTGGGGCGTCGAGCCAGGCGGGTGTCGTGGTGGCGATCCAATAAGCCTCTGCCATTGGGATCATTCTCGGTTCAAATAGCGGATCAGCCATCCGGCGCCGAAAAGCAATCCTCCTATGACGAAGACCTGAAAAACAGGAAGCCGCGAGTTTTCGTTTACTCTGGTCGCAAAGTGCAGCACAAATACAAGAAGCAGGGCGCCGGCTCCGAAATCCTGGATGAGCTGCGCGGCTAAGACCGAGACCGTCGGGAGAGCCTTCGGAGGAATGGGAACGCTCACACTCCTCGCCATTTCGGCGGGCGAAAGGCCTAGCGACAGTTCGGAAATCGGCATCCGCTCGGAGGTCTTGCGGAGCAGCAAAATGCCCTTCAGCAGCAGCACGACTCCGCCGGCGCCGCATACAAGGGACGCTGGCGAGGTCCTGGCTTCGACCGGTCCGAAGATCCAGATGCTTGCTCCGGCGGCGCCGAGCGCAAGATAGGTCAGGGCACGTTTGGGATGATATTCCAAATCGCCAATGAGATGTTCAAAGAAGAATTGATGCCAGCTCAACCGCGCCACTCCATTCAGTGAGTCTACTCGATCGGTGCGTCGCTGTTAGCCGGCGACCATCAGTTCGAGCGACGCGGACTGCGGCTGCTCTTCTAAAAGATCCAGAAATGCTTGCGCAGCGCGGTGGAATTGCTTCTTGCGGCGATGGATGATTCCTAACGGGCGGAAAAGTCTTGAGCCGGTGAGCGGGCTTGCGACGAGGCGTCCGCTGCTGAGTTCCTTGAGCAATAAGCGGCCTGGGAGGATGCTCATGCTGCGGGTTTCGGCGACCGCTTCCTTCAGCGATTGCAGATTGTCGAAGTGCATCGTGACTCGCACAGAGACGCCTTGCGATTCGAGGTGACGGTCGATGTGCTTGCGGATCGGGAGCTCTTCGTCGAAGCCGATGAAGTCCAGGCCATCGAGGTCGGATGGTTCGATGGAGGCCTTGCTCGCGAGAGGATGGAAGGGCGACATCGCGACGACCATTTCTTCCTCGCGCCAGGGGATGACTTTCACGTCGCGGCTCGATTCGGCGTAGCTGATGAGTCCGACGTCGACGCGATCGGTGACGACGGCGTCATAGACGCGCTCGGGGCGGAGGTATTCGACTTCTAGGCGGGCGCCGGGGTGGCGGAGCGAGAACTCGCGTTCGAGTTCCGACATCTCGGAGAGGCCGACGGAATAGATGGCGGCGATGCGGACGGAGCCTTCGACGCTGGTGCGGAGAGAGTCGATGGTGCTGCGGAAATCGCCGTGGCGGCGGAGGACGTCGCGGCAGAGTTCGAGGTAGAGGCGTCCGGCTTCGGTGATCAACAAGGGGCGCTTCGAACTGTCTAACAACCTCATTCCGATAGACTTTTCAAGCTGCTTCAACATCTGGCTGGCGGCGGACTGGCTGACTCCGTTGAGGGCGGCTCCCTTGCTGACGCTGCGGGTAGTGGCTATGTCCTTAAAAAGACTGAGTGTATCTACGTTCACCAGGAGTAGGTTATCATAAGTCCCTCTGATAGTACAGTGAAAACAATTTAAATTCTTGCATAGTGGCGCACTATGCTGCTATACTTCGGAAAATGCTTTTTGGGGCTGGCGCAGTAGTGTCTCTGGTCGCCGGACTGAAGCAAAAGGAACTGGAATATGGATCACGTCAATCCTGCCGATGAGGTCTGGGCGCACGGCTTGCCCAAGCCGCAAGGCTTGTATCATCCTTCGCATGAGCACGACGCCTGCGGTCTGGGCTTTGTCGTGAACATTAACGGCGAGCCTTCGCACGAGATCATCACTAAGGGAATTCAGATTCTCATTAATCTGACTCATCGGGGCGCATGCGGGTGCGATCCGGAGACGGGGGATGGGGCGGGGATACTGATTCAGATTCCGCACAAGTTTTTCGCGCGGGAATGCCAGTCTCTCGGCTACACGCTGCCGAATGCGGGCGAGTATGGCGTGGGGATGATGTTCCTGCCGGTCGAGCCGCAGCAGCGGTTGATCTGTGAAGGGATCATCGAGCGGATCGCACGCGAGGAAGGGCTGACGGTTCTGTGCTGGCGCGATACTCCGGCGAATGGCAATGCGATCGGCAGGCAGGCGCGGGCGACGCAGCCTGACATTGAACAGGTGTTCATCCGCAAGGCGTCGCACATGACGCCGGATGAATTCGAACGGAAGTTGTACCTGGTGCGGAAGCGGGCGGAGTCGGAAGTGGCGGCGTCGGATATGCGCGAGAAGGGATTCTTCTATGCGCCGTCGTTTTCATCGCGGACGATCATTTATAAGGGGCTGCTGCTCGCGCCGCAGATTGCGGAGTTCTATGGCGAGCTGACGGATCCGGATGTGATGAGCGCGCTGTGCCTGGTGCATCAGCGGTTCTCGACGAATACATTTCCGACGTGGAACCTGGCGCATCCGTATCGCTACATCTGCCATAACGGCGAGATCAATACGGTGCGCGGGAACGTCAACTGGATGCACGCACGGCAGTCGGTGTTTGCGTCGCCGCGGTTTGGCAGTGATATGAAGAAGCTGTTCCCGGTGATCCAACCGGGGGGCAGCGACTCGGCGTGTCTTGATAACGCGGTTGAATTGCTGACGATGTCGGGGCGCGAATTGCCGCACGTGATGGCGATGCTGATTCCGGAAGCATGGGACGGCAACACGACGATGCCCGCGGAAAAGCAGGCGTTTTATGAATATCACGCGTCGCTGATGGAGCCTTGGGATGGACCGGCGGCGGTCGCGTTCACGGACGGACGGATGATCGGCGCGACGCTCGATCGCAACGGGCTGCGGCCGGCGCGGTATCTGGTCACGCACGATGGGCAGTTGATCATGGCGTCGGAGGCGGGTGTGCTGCCGGTGAAGCCGGAGGACATCCAATCGAAGGGACGTCTGCAGCCGGGCAAGATGCTGCTGGTCGATCTCGAAGAGAAGCGGATCGTTCCTGACGAGGAAATCAAGACGCGGCTCGCGGCGCGGCAGCCGTATGGAACGTGGATCGGACAGAACCAGATTTTGCTCGATCAACTGGATGAGCCGAGCCGTGTGCAGGAGACCGATCACGATACGATTCTGTGCCGCCAGCGGGCGTTCGGCTATACGGAAGAGGATGTGCGGTTCCTGATGACTCCGATGGCGACGAATGGCGAGGAGCCGGTCGGGTCGATGGGCACGGACACTCCGCTCGCGTGTTTGAGCGACAAGCCGCAGCCGCTGTTCCATTACTTCAAGCAGTTGTTTGCGCAGGTGACGAATCCGGCGGTGGATCCGATCCGCGAGGATTTGGTGATGTCGCTGACCAGTTATATCGGCATGGAGCGGAACATCCTCGATGAGACTCCGATGCATGCGCACACGTTGAAGCTGCCGCATCCGCTGTTGACGAATCATCATCTCGAGAAACTGCGAAGGGTGAGCCGCGGGGATCTGCTGGCGACGACGTTGCCGATGTTGTTCCTCGTTGAAGACGGCGAACGGGGGCTCGAGCGGGCGCTCGATGGGCTGTGCCGCAGGGCGTCGCTGGCGATCAAGTCCGGGTATACGCTGCTGATTCTTTCGGATCGCGGGGTGGATGAGGAGTCCGCGCCGATACCGAGTTTGCTCGCGTTGACCGCTGTGCATAATCATCTGGTTCGCGAAGGTACGCGTAGTCAGGTGGCGCTGGTTGTCGAGTCGGGCGAGCCGCGCGAGACGATGCATTACGCGCTGCTGATTGGATACGGCGCGAGCGCGGTGAATCCTTATTTGGCGATCGAGACTTTAGAAGATCTTTCGAAGGATGGCAAGCTGCCGAGCGGTGTGACATTCGCTTCGGCGCTGAAGAATTACAAAAAGGCCATTAACAAAGGCCTGTTGAAGGTCTTTTCGAAGATGGGCATCTCGACGCTGCAGAGTTATCGGGGTGCGCAGGTGTTCGAAGCGATCGGGTTGAACAAGAAGCTGGTGGACAAATATTTCACCGGTACGGCGTCGCGCATCGAAGGCATCGGGCTGGATGTTCTGGCGAAGGAAGCGGCGATGAAGCATGCGTTCGCGTTCCGTCCGGTGAGCGGGTCGGAGATGGAACTCGACGCGGGCGGCAATTATCATTGGCGCGCGACGGGCGAGTATCATCTGCTGAATCCGATGACGGTGAGCAAGCTGCAGCATGCGGTGAAGCAGAACAAGTTCGAGACGTTTCAGGAATACACGGCGCTGGTCAACGATCAATCGAAGCAGTTGTGTACGCTGCGCGGATTGATGACGCTGCGCTTTGCGACGCGGCCGATTCCGATTGAGGAAGTGGAAGCCGCAAGCGAGATCGTGAAGCGGTTCGCGACGGGCGCGATGTCGTTCGGCTCGATTTCTAAAGAGGCGCATGAGACGCTGGCGATCGCGATGAACCGGATCGGTGCGAAGTCGAATACGGGCGAGGGCGGCGAGGATCCGGAGCGGTTTATTCCGCTCGCGAATGGGGATTCGAAGCGGAGCGCGATCAAGCAGGTGGCGTCGGGGCGATTTGGCGTTACCGCTGAATATTTGGTCAATGCGGACGAATTGCAGATCAAAGTCGCGCAGGGTGCGAAGCCGGGTGAAGGCGGACAGTTGCCGGGGCACAAGGTCGATGATGTGATCGCGCGGGTGCGGCATTCGATTCCAGGCGTGGGTTTGATCTCGCCGCCGCCGCATCACGACATCTATTCGATCGAAGATCTGGCGCAGTTGATTTACGACTTGAAAAATGCCAATCCGAAGGCGCGCATTTCGGTGAAGCTGGTTTCAGAAGTGGGCGTGGGGACCGTCGCGGCGGGCGTGGCGAAGGCGCATGCGGACCTGGTGTTGATCTCCGGACACGATGGCGGGACGGGTGCGTCGCCGCTGACTTCGATTAAACATGCGGGATCGCCGTGGGAACTGGGGCTCGCCGAGACGCAGCAGGTGCTCGTGTTGAACGATTTGCGCGGGAGGATCCGGGTGCAGACGGATGGCAAGCTGCAGACGGGGCGCGACGTCGTGGTGGCGGCGCTGTTGGGCGCGGAGGAATTCGGATTTTCAACGACACCGCTGGTGGCGATGGGTTGCATCATGATGCGCAAGTGCCACCTGAATACGTGCCCGGTGGGGATTGCGACGCAGGATCCGGCGTTGCGGAAGAAGTTCACGGGGCAGCCCGAGGACGTCATCAATTTCTTCTTCTACATTGCCGAGGAAGTGCGGCAGTTGATGGCGCGGTTAGGATTCCGCACGATGGATGAGATGGTGGGGCGCGTCGATATGCTCGAGATGCGGCAGGCGATCGAGCATTGGAAGGCGCGTGGGATTGATTTATCCGCGATTTTGCACAATCCGGCGGTGCCGGGGCGCATCAGCCGGCGCTGCATTACGAAGCAGGATCACGGGCTCGAGAAGGCGCTCGACTATAAGTTGATCGATCATGCGCGGGAGGCGATCGATCACGGGACGCGTGTGAAGTTCGAACTGCCGATCCGCAATATTCATCGGACTGTGGGTGCGATGTTATCGGGTGAGATCGCGCGCAAGTATGGCTCGAAGGGGCTGGCGGACGATACGATCCGATTCCACTTCACGGGATCCGCGGGGCAGAGTTTTGGGGCGTTTTTGGCGAAGGGCGTGACGCTGACGCTCTCTGGCGATGCGAACGATTATGTCGGCAAGGGGCTGTCGGGCGGGCGGATTGTGGTGGCTCCGCCACGTGAATCGACGTTTGTACCGGAGGAGAACATCCTCGTGGGGAACGTTGTTTTATATGGCGCGACGAGCGGGGAAGCGTTCTTCAACGGGGTCGCGGGTGAGCGGTTCGCGGTCCGCAATTCCGGCGCGACGACGGTGGTGGAAGGCGTCGGGGATCATGGCTGCGAGTACATGACGAAGGGGCTCGTGGTCGTGCTGGGGCGCACGGGGAAGAATTTTGGAGCGGGCATGAGCGGTGGGTTCGCGTTCGTACTCGATCAGACGGGTGAGTTTGCAACGACGCATTGCAATCGCGCGATGGTCGATCTCGAAGCGGTCACCGAGCAAGAGGACATGCAGGCGCTGCGGAATCTGATTCAGAGGCACGCGGAGTTGACGGATAGTCCGAGGGCGCAATGGATCCTCGACAATTTTGCGACGATGCTGCCGCAGTTCGTGAAGGTGTTCCCGCATGAATACAAGCGTGTGATGGGCGTGGCGCGATCGAAGGAGCAGTATCGGCCGCCGTCGTCGTATACGCCGCGAGGGGAGGCCGTCCATGGGTAAAGTTACTGGATTCCTCGAATATCAAAGGGAATTGCCGGCGCGGCGTCCGATTGATGAGCGCATCAACGACTGGTTCGAGATCTATCAGGAGTTCCCCGAAGATCGCGTGCAGATGCAGGGCGCGCGGTGCATGGATTGCGGCGTGCCGTTTTGTCATACGGGTTGTCCGCTGGGGAATTTGATTCCGGACTGGAACGATTTTGTGTATAAGGATCGCTGGCGCGATGCGATCCGCGCGCTGCATGCGACTAACAATTTCCCTGAATTTACTGGGCGAATTTGTCCGGCACCGTGCGAGGCGGCGTGTGTGCTCGGGATCAACGAGCCGCCGGTTGCGATCAAAGTGATCGAACGGACCATCATCGATCACGCGTTCAAAGAGGCGTGGATTCGTCCGGAGCCGCCGAAGACGCGCACGGATAAAAAGATTGCGGTGATTGGCTCGGGGCCGGCGGGATTGGCGGCGGCGCAGCAGTTGAATCGCGTGGGGCATACGGTGACGGTGTTTGAGAAGTCCGACAGGATTGGCGGGTTGCTGCGCTATGGGATCCCGGATTTCAAGATGGAGAAGCATCTGATCGACAGGCGTCTGCGGCAGATGGAGGCCGAGGGCGTGGTGTTCAAGGCGGGCGTTGATGCGGGCGTCGCGATCACGGGCGATCAGTTGAAGCGTGAGTATGATGCGATCGTGTTGGCGATCGGCGCGGAGCAACCGAGGGATTTGAACGTTCCGGGGCGGGAGCTGAAGGGCGTCCACTTCGCGATGGAGTTTTTGCCGCAGCAGAACAAGCGCGTGGCGGGCGATCGGGTGGCGAATCAGATATCCGCGACGGGCAAGCATGTCATTATCATTGGCGGAGGCGACACGGGCGCGGACTGTTTGGGCACTTCGCACCGGCAGCGTGCGGCTTCGGTGACGCAATTCGAAATTATGCCGGTGCCGCCGGATGTGCGGCATGAGTCCACGCCATGGCCGTTGTGGCCGTTGCAGTTGCGCATCGAGAGTTCGCACGAAGAAGGCGGGCGGCGTGAGTGGAGTTTGAACACTTTGAAGTTGACGGGCGATGCGGATGGGAACGTGAAGCAGTTGCATGGGGTGCGTGTGGGGGCTCCGCCGAAGTTTGAGATGGTGGAGGGGTCGGAGGTTGTGCTCGATGCCGATCTCGTGCTGCTTGCGATGGGATTTACGGGTCCCGTGCGGAGCGGATTGATTGAGCAACTCGGCGTCGCGTTGGATAGGCGCGGGAATGTGCAGGCGGATGCGGTGAAATATCAATCGAGTGATCCGAAGGTGTTTGCGGCGGGGGACGCGCGGCGTGGACAGTCGCTGGTCGTGTGGGCGATCGCCGAGGGACGCAAGACGGCGCGGGCGGTCGATCTATTTTTGATGGGTTCGTCGAATTTACCGGGGTGATTTTTCGATATGCAAAATCCATATGCGAGATTTGTGACGGGAGCGGATCTGCTGGAGCAGGTGGCATTGACTCCGGCTAAGTTGGAGGCGGCGGTGAGAGCGGCGAGGGACATCGACGCTCCGCTGGCGCCGGGGAAGTGGAGTGTGCGGCAGGTGTTGGCTCATCTCACTGATACTGAGATCGCGTTTGGGTTCCGGCTTCGGCAGGCTGTGGCGGAGACGGGGCATGTGATCCAGCCGTTCGATCAGGAAAAGTGGGCCATTGGTTATGAGCGGGCGGATGCGGAGATGGCGTTGGCACTGTTCGCTTTGCTGCGAAAGTGGAATGTGCAGTTCCTATTAGGGTTGGCTGCGGAGGAGTTCGAGAAGGAAGTGACGCATCCGGAGCGGGGGACGATGACGGTGCGCACGATTGTCGAGACGATGGCGGGGCATGATGGGAATCACTTGGCGCAGTTGACGTGAAGCTGACTATCGAATTGGAACGTGAGGAAGACGGGCGTTGGATCGCGGACGCGGTCGAGTTGCCGGGCGTTATGCGGTACGGATTGACTCGCGAGGAAGCGATCAGCAGTGTTGAGTTGCTGGCCATCGAGGTGATCGCGGATCGCATCGCGCATGAGGAATTGCCAGCGTCGGCGCTTGCGATCTCGTTCACTATTCCCGATTAGGACTTGGCTTCGAGTTCGCTCCAGCGTTCATAGAGTTGATCCACTAGAGCTTGGGCGGCGGCCATTTCGGTGAGGGCTTGTTGTACACGTCGGCCGTCGATTACGACTTCGGGGCGCTGCATTGCTGCTTTCTTCTCTTCCAGAATTGCTTCGGCTTCGTGGATGCGCTGCTCGATCGAGGCGTATTCGCGGGCTTCCATGTACGATAGCTTCTTCTTCGTAGTGGGCGCCGGCGCGGGTGTTGATGCGGGCGGGGCGACGGGCCTTGGACTTTCCTTCGCGGAGCGGCGCTCGTCCATCCAGGACTGCCATTGATCGGAGTCGGCGAAGATTCCGGCTCCGCCTTCGCCGTCGAGGCCGAGGATCGTCGTCGATACAACATCCAGTAGGAAGCGGTCGTGGGTCACTAAGACAAGTGCTCCGGGGAAGCTCGTCAGGCTTTCTTCCAATACTTCGAGCGTTGGGATGTCGAGGTCGTTCGTGGGCTCGTCGAGCAGTAGGACGTCCGCTTCGCGCAGCATGAGACGTGCGATCAGGACGCGGGCACGTTCGCCGCCGGAGAGGCGGCCGATGCGCATTTCGAGTTGATCGGAGGGGAACAGGAAGCGGCGGGCCCAACCGGCGACGTGCATGGGGCGTCCGCGGTAGATGACGCTGTCGCCTTGTTCGGCGAGGGCGCGGCGGAGGGTCCACTCGGGATCGAGTTGATCGCGGTTCTGATCGAAGTAGACGATGCGGACGTTGTCGGCGCGTTCCACTTCGCCGGTGTCGGGGGCGAGTTCGCCGGCGAGGATCTTGAGGAGCGTCGTTTTGCCGGTGCCGTTGCCGCCGGCGAGGCCGACGCGGACGCCGGGGGAGAGCTTCACCTTGAGATTTTCGAATAGGAGCTTGCCGCCCATCGATTTTTGCACATCAACGGCTTCGATCAACTTCTTCGTCTTGCGATCGGAGGCGACGAAGTCGAGACCTACGGTCGAGGTGCGGGTGCGGGAGTTGAGATCGGCGAGTTCGTCGATCATGCCGCCGGCTTTGTCGATGCGCGCTTTCGATTTTCGTGTGCGGGCCTTCGCGCCGCGGCGGAGCCACTCGATTTCGTGGCGGACGGCGTTCGAGAGGGACTCCTGATATTGGGCTTGGGCGTGAAGGAAGTCCTCACGGCGTTCGAGGAATTCGAGGTAGTCGCCGACGACGGTGAAGATTCCGTTTGGATATTGACGGTGAAGTTCTGCGACATGGGTCGCGACGTTCTCGAGGAAGTAGCGGTCGTGGCTGACGAAGATTGACGCGAAACGGGCCTGTTTCAGTAGTTTTTCGAGCCACTCGATTCCGGCGACGTCGAGGTGATTCGTGGGCTCGTCGAGGAGCAGGAGGTCGGCGTTGGCGGCCAGTCCACGGCAGATGTCGAGGCGCTTCTTCCATCCGCCGGAGAGGGTCGCGGCTTCGACCGAGTGATCATCGAATCCGGCTTGGGTGAGCAAGTTGGCGACTCGCACTTCGGCGTCTTCGGTCGCGCCGGCGGCTTCGAATGCGATGTCGTGGAGCGATTTTCCGGGCGCGAATTGGGAGTCCTGCGGGATGTAGGCGAGGCGCACTTGCTTGCGGATCGAGACGATTCCCGAGTCGGTGTCCTCGAGACCGGCGAGGATTTTGAGGAGTGTCGATTTGCCGCTTCCATTCGGGCCGATCAGACCGAGGCGATCGCCTTCCGAAATAGTCAGGGACACGTTCTCGAACAGTGGCGCCGAGCCGAAACCTTTCGACACCGACTGGCAATTCAACAGTAATGACATCGCGCGGGAGTTAGTTCCAGTCCGATCCGATGGGCTGGCCCGGAGGCGGGTCGGCGGGCTTCGGCATCGGGATTTCCTTGGGATCTCGCAAGAAACGCTCGATTCGTTGTTTGGCGAAGAGATGATGCGCGACCGTGGGTGCGTCGCCGCCGGCGGTGCGATCGACGCGCTTGCCGAGATCGGAGAGAGCTTGCCAAGCGATCTCGCGCGCCTGCGTGGTGGCGGATTGATTCGAGGCGAGCGCCATCAAATGATAGAGCACGACATTGTCGACAGTGCGTTGGACTTCGGCTTCAAGACCGGGGGGAACGGGCGCGTCCCAGGTGGCGGAGAGGAGGGTCTTGATCACTTCCGTGAGACTTGGATTCTTCGGATTGCGAGCGGCGTAGTCGACGAGGCGCGAGGCGCGCTCGGGATTGAGGATGAGTCCAACTGTGATGTTTGAGGCGGCTTCGGCGGCGCCTAGGGGATCGAAGGCGAGGCCGGTGTGACGGGGGAAATCCTCACGGGTGCGATTGAATCCGAAGGCCGGGGGCGGGATGAGATCGAGCAGGTGTTGCGGCAGCGTCAACGCTTGCGGCTTGATCGTCAGCAGGAGAGCGTTCAAGGCGCGGCGCTGTTCAGCGGGGGCGACGATCTCGATGATCTTTTGACCGTCGCCGCGGAGGGCGTTCGTATACGATGCGCCGCCTAACGATTTCGAGGCGGCTTCGGTTTGATAGCGGTGGATCAGATACGCAGGCACGAGGACATCCTCGAGCGAACTGAATGGCTCATCATTGCGGATGTTACGCTCGCCGAAGCGCGCCAGCATACGCTCGCGCACTTTCATGAGACGTTCGAGCTCATCGATTGCGTTGTTGCCGCTGTCCCATAGATGCGCGATGGGGCTGAGACTGCCTTCGGGGCGAGCGTCCTGATCGGTGAGGAAAATGAGTCCACGGTGGGCGGCGTCGGTGATGATTTTGTCGAGCGCGGTGCGGTCGGTTGACTCACTGTAGCCCCAGGCGATCGAAACTTTGTCCCACTCGCCGATGCCGGTTGCGTAGGCGTTGCGCACGTTCGGGACGTTGCCATCGAGGTCGATCACGGGATTCGGATAATCCATCACCGAGGAGCGGCCTTGCACGGATCCAGCGTACGCGTGGGCCAAGCCCAGCGTGTGGCCGACCTCATGCGCGGCGAGTTGGCGGAGGCGCGCGAGACCCATTTGCGTCATCTCCTGAGGGACGATGCGGCCGTCTTCATAGGGCGCGAGTACTCCGACAGCGATGAGGAAATCCTGGCGCACGCGGCCCGAGCCGAGGGTCACGTGGCCCTTGATAATTTCGCCGGTTCGAGGATCTGTTACTCCTGCGCCATAGGACCATCCACGAGTGGCACGGTGGACCCAGTTGATGACGTTGTAGCGAAGATCCATGGGGTCCGCGCCTTCGGGCAGCAGTTCGATTTTGAATCCATTAGGAAAGCCCGCGGCTTCGAACGCCTGGTTCCACCAGCCGGCGCCTTCGAGCAGCGCGGAGCGAATGGGCTCAGGGGCGCCGCGGTCGAGATAGTACGTGATGGTTCCCCCTTTAGTCAGACGGTGGCGACTGATGACGCGCTTCTCGACGTGCTGATCGATGGGGGTCGCCGCGTCCATATATTCCATCGGGAAAAATCCGCTGCGGGGATCGAACTCGCGGGTGACGTAGCCGGGACCGGGGAGCTCGACGAAGGAATGATGCTCATGCACGGTGATGGAATTCGGGTCGGGCGTAACGGCGGCGACCCATGCTCCGGAGGGTTCACCGGTGAGCGTGATGATCGTTTCGACTTCCGTATTTTTCGGGAAGGCCTTGGTGCGTTCGAGTGCGAATGCGCAGCGCGTGGGGTCGAGTTTGTACGAACCCTGTTTGGCCTGCTGGATGCGCTGGCCGATGCCGTGGGAGTCACGTAGGAAGAACGGAGTAGCGTCGATCAGCACGCGGCCGTGGTCTTCGGCTTGTACTTCAAAGCCCCATAAAACGGATTGCGCGAATGACTCACGCGCGGCGCGGCGCTGGTCGGGATCGGTGGCGCTGGTGCGGAAGTTGTAGTTGACTTGGGTGAGGAGAACGCGGGGTCCACTGCGGTCGAAGCGGACGATGGCGGTGGCTCCGAGTTGGTTGCGATCAAGGCCGAGATCGTTCGAGCCCATGCCGTCGGCCATGGATTCCTGATAGAGGAACTCCTGGCCGAACTTGTCGACTTCGATGAACATTTTGCCGGCGCGTTCATCCCAATAGAGGTTGAAGTATCCGGGCATTTTGCGAGCGGAGGAAGTGGCCTCGGAGATGGTTTTGGGCTTGGTTTGGGCGGCGAGACAGAGGGAAAGCGCGACGAAGGCAATCAGCGAACGCATTCTATGATCGTAACCGCTTTTAGGCGGGTGGGGCATCCCGTATAGTGGTTTTTATGGTGACAAGATGTTTCGCCGCCGGCGTTGTTCTCTTCGGCTGGCTGTCCTTGCACGCGCAGACGCCATGCGCCGCGGCGGTTGCCTGGATGCCTTGCGACTTCACGGTGGAGCTGACTCCGGAGGAAGCGGCGGCACATCCGAAGCCTTACGAAACGGTGCAATTGCGGGCGGAGTTCCGCGCGCCTTCGAAGATGAAGACGTACCTGATTCCGGCGTTTTGGGATGGCGGACGGAAGCTGATTATCCGGATGGGTCCGACGGACGCGGGGACGTGGAGTTATAAACTGGCGTCGAATCTGAAGCGGCTGGATGGCAAGGAGGGGACGCTGCAGGTGGCGGAGTCGACGGCGACGACGCACGTCCACAATGCGAATGTCCATCACTGGCAGAATGCGCTCAAGAAGCAGCATCTGTGGATGGGCGATACGACGTGGCGCATCGGATTCGTTCCGCGTGCGCAATTCGAAACGATGTTGACGGCGAGGGCGGGGCAACTGTTTACGCATGTCCGCGGGCTGGTGCTGGGTGAGGCGCGCGACTTCGATCTGGTGTGGCACGACGGTGCGCCCGTGTCCGAATACTTTCACGAATTGGATGAGCGCGTCAGGGAGTTGAATGCGAAGAACATCATCTTTGACGCGGTGATCGCGGAGACTCCGGGGGTGCTCGAGAAGATCGGGAAGACGCGGCAGGAGCGGGAGAGGTTCGTGAATTATATCGTGTCGCGATATGGTCCATTCAATGTGACGTGGGAAATCGCGCGGCGCTTTGAGGGGACGTACGATTGGCGTCCGATTGTGAAGCTGTATGGGGAGGCGTTCAAGACGCTCGATCCGTATGAACATCCGAAGTCGACTGATGCCGCGATTACGTCGTCGCCGTTGTTGGGCGATCAGTGGATGAACTTCATCGTGTCGACTGGGGCGAATTACGATCTGGCTGCGATTGAGCATCAGTTGTACCAGCTTCCGCAAGTGAACGGCGTCATTGAGAAAGATGCCGATGCGCAGCGCAAGGCGTTGTGGACGGCTACGATGGCGGGCCAATATCCGGAGCGCGAGGTCGAGGGCGATGCGGGCGCCGACGCGTGGAAGCACTGGTACGAATTCTTCGCGGATACGCGCTATTGGGAGCTCGAGCCGTACTTCGATGTCGATGGTGGGCGGGCGGTGGCGCTGAATCGCGACTTCGATCCCGAGGACATCGATCCGATTGAATTCATCGTGTATGTGGAGAAGCCGGGCCCGGTGGAAGTGCGGCTGCCGAGGCACGGATATAATCTGCGCTGGTTCAATCCGGTCAATGGCGAGTGGACTGTGCTGAAAGATATCCACACGGATAAATGGGCGGGCGAGCCGCCGACGTCCGATCATGATTGGGTGCTGCATATTTCGCGTGAGAGCCGGAAGGCGAGCATGTTGAACAGCTATCGTTTCGACTCGCGGCCGGTGCCGGTGCAGGAGGTCGATTCGAAGGTGCCGTACGATATTCTCGCGCCGGCTTCTGATGAGTTGTCGGTATCGAAGCCGGCGCAGTTCGAGGCGAGGATCCGGCGGGAGACGCGTGCGTCGAGGTTCATGTTGTATCTGTGGACGGCGGAGGTTGCGGCGGAAGGGCAAGGGTTCCGCGTGCTGGGAACGGGGGCGAAAGGAACGTTCCAGGTGCCTCCTGATTTGGCGAAGAATTTTCCGGCGACGTTGCTGTTGCGGCTCGCGGCGTTGAACGCGAACGGCAAAGTTTACATGACCGATAAGATTTACAAGCTGGTGCCTTGATGGCGACTCTGCTCGCTTTGGATACGACGGCGGAGTTCGGAAGTCTGGCGCTGATGAGGAACGGCGAGTTGATCGAAGAGGTGCCACTGCATTCGCCGGATGGATTCGGACATGTGATTTTCGGCGCGATCGAGGCGCTGCTGGCGCGGCACGGATTGATGACGGCGGACGTCGATTGCTTTGCGGGAGCGACGGGGCCGGGGTCGTTCACGGGGGTCCGCGTGGGAATGACGGTCGTCAAGGGATTGGGCGATGCGGCGGGGCGTCCGGTGGTGGGCGTGTCGAATTTGCAGGCGATGGCGGCGTGCGGATCCGCGGCATTGCGCGCGGTCGTACTCGATGCGCGGAGAGGCGAAGTGTACGGCGCGGTCTACGACTCCCGGTTGCAATGTGTGCAGACGGAGATGGTGCTGCGATTCGCGGACTGGCTCGCGGGGCTGCCAGAAGGGGACGTCGAAATCATCGCGCTCGATTTCACTCCGTTCGCGGATTTGCTGCGAGGGCGGCCGATGGTGCAGGCTTCGCGAGTGTTGGCGGGGGCGATCGGGCGAATTGCGTGGGCGGAGTTCGCGGGCGGACGAGGCGTCGATCCGGCGGTGCTCGATGCGAACTACGTGAGGCGCTCGGACGCGGAGATTCTGTGGAAGGAGATGTGACGTCATGGTGGAGTTTCGATTCGAATGCCAGCGGGGCTGCATCAAGTGCTGCAACGTGGAAGGCTACGTTTACATCAGCGACGACGACCTGACGCGGATTGCGAAGTACTTGAAAATGACGCCCGAGGATTTTGAAGACAAGTACGTCTATCGCACGGCGCATCTGCTGCGATTGCGCAAGCCGCGCAATGCGCAGTGCTTGTTTTTGAAAGAAGACGGGTGCAGCATACATCCGGTTAACCCTGTCCAGTGCCGCACGTTTCCTTTCTGGCCGGAGCTGGTTGAGAAGGCCGGCGAGTGGGAAAAGACGGGCGAAATGTGCCCAGGGATCGGGAAGGGTCCGCTCGTGCAGATCGGCGATGCGGTCGAGCGGGCGAGCGAGATGAAGACTGCGTATCCGGGAATTTACACGTAGCCATTATTCCGGCGCGTACCAGGCGAGCGCGACCAATTCGACGGTGATGTCGCTCTTTTTGGGGCGGATCGAGATCTTTTCGAATTGCTCGGTCAGCGGATCCACTTTGTTCTGCTGGGCGGCGACGTCGGCGTCGAACTGTTTTTGTAAGGCATCGATTTGCTGCTGCACGGATCCGACGGTGTCGTTTGCGATGTCGACGTTCGTATCCTGAGCGCGGGCGCGGTTGACGGCGCGGACGGCTGATACGGCTTTGTTCATGTTGGTCACGGAGATCGCTTTGCGGCCTAGAAACGAGCTGAATAGCTCGCTGGCGACGGCGGCTCCGACTGAGATGGCGGCGTTGATTTTCTGGTTGGAATACTGATTCGACTGCTTTGCGACTGCTTGCTCAGCGCTCTGCAGGCGGGTTTGCAGACGGTCGAACTGCGGCTTGTATTTGTCGCGCAACGCGGAGGCGATCTGATCGCGCTGCTCGCGGGCCGCTTGTTGGAGGCGGACGCGGAACTCTGTGTCTTTTTCGTCGGGATTGCTGTAGACGCCGGTACTCGGGGAGCACAGGATGTTCATGGTTTTGGTGCGGAACAGCCAGGCTGAGAAGTTGCTTTCGAAGGTTGCGTAGTTGGCGGCTTTCGCGGCGGCGGTGGGCAGCGGAGCGAAGGCGGCGCCGTCGGCGGGGGCTTTCTCGAGATCCCATACGTCGAAGTCGGCGTCGGTGGTTTTCGCGCTATCCCAATCCGCTGCGACGGGACCGTCGATGAGGGGCGTGAAACAAATTGTGGCGCGAGTCTCGCGGACTCCGGCGTCGTCATTCACGAATTGCACTTTCGCAGATCCGATTAATGTTGGCTGGTAGCTCGGGGACTTTGCCCGCGAGGGCATGAAGTATTGCGTGATTTGCGGAGGAAGGATGGGGGCTTGGCCGCCGCCGGCTTTGGCGGGCGCTTGTGTTGGTTGTGGAGCGGCGGTTTTGATTGGATCCATCAGACGCTTGATTTCAGGGCGTGCGAGTGGTCCACGCAAATACGAGAGGGTCCAGCGGGTTTCCATCAAGACTGGGCCGTGTTCGTGGACGTTGTTCATGAGGAACACGCGTTGGCCGAGGCCGGAGATGAGAGTGTCCATCGACGCGCGGTCGAATTGCGTGCCAGTGTCGGCGGCGGCGCCTTCGAGTCCGTCGAGGACGCGCATTTTGTCGCGGTCGGTTTGCAGGCGGCCGATGAACCAGGTGCCGGTGTTTGAGAGTCCTTTGTAGTCGATGTCCACGGGGTTTTGCGTGGCGAGGACGACTCCGAAGCCGAAGGCGCGCGCTTGTTTCAAGAGCGTGAGCAATGGTTTCTTCGACGGTGGATTTGCGATCGGCGGGAAGTAGCCGAAGATCTCGTCCATGTAGAGAAGCGCGCGCAGGCTGGTGGTGCCGGATTGCGAGCGGACCCATCCCAACGTTTGATTGAGCAGGAGCGATACGAAGAACATGCGTTCGGCATCGCTGAGGTGCGCGATCGAGAAGATCGAGACGCGCGGCTTGCCGGTGGGGGAATGGAGGATCTGGCCGATGTCGAGTGCGTCGCCTTGCATCCAGAGTTCGAAGCCGGGTGAGGCGAGCAGGTTGTTGAGCGACATCACGAGTTGAAAGCGATCCTTCTCCGGATAGAAGGCGTTGACGTCCATGACTCCGACGGTTGTGAATGGAGGGCTTTGAATTTGTCCGATGAGGCCGGGGAGGTCGAGATCTTTGCCGGCGCTCCACGACTTGTCGAGGATGTTCGAGATGAGGACGTGCTCGCGGCTTTGTAAGGGATCCGCGTTGATGCCCATCAAACCGAGCAGGCTGCTGGCGGTCGCGGTGATGCGGTCGCGATAGAGTTCGCGATCGGCGGTGATCGCGTCGGGCGGAGCGGCGAAGGATTTCAGGATCGAGATTGGGAGGCCGGCGTCGCTGCCCGGCGTGTAGATGCGAAAATCGGCGGCGTCTTTGAGACGTTGGATGCGGGCGCCATCCTCTTGCCATGTGGCGAGTCCGGCCTTCCAGGCGGCGGCTTCCTTGGCGGCGAAGGCGTTGACATCGAGGCCTTGCGTGCGGGCGTCATCCGCGTTGATCCACGGGGCGAACTCCTCGGCGCTGAGGTCGGGGAACGTCAGCAAGAGGTTTGAGAGGTCGCCTTTGGGATCGATGACGATCGCGGGAATGCCATCGATTGCTGCTTCCTCGAGGAGTCCGATGCAGAGGCCGGTCTTGCCGCTGCCGGTCATGCCGACGCAGACGGCGTGGGTGACGAGGTCCTTCGAATCGTACAAAAGCAGGCTGCCGGAGTCCTTCTGTTTGCCGAGGTAAAAGACGCCGAGCTTCTCATAGTCGGGGAGCATCCTCTTATTGTATGAGGCGATTGCTTTGATGCTAATCTGAATGTCCATGACATCGAGCGAGCAGGCGGCGGTTGGTCCAAAACGGGATCTGAAGAGCTTCAAATACTTCGAGCTGCTGCTCAGCAGCTTTCTGGTGATCCTGATGATTTCGAATCTGGTCGGCGGGAAGTTATGCGAGTTCGGGCCATTCGACATCTTTGGAATTCACATCAATCCTCTGATCATCGGGGGCGCGAATCTGCTGTTTCCGCTGACCTATATTTATGGCGATGTGTTTACCGAAGTCTACGGCTACGCTGCGTCGCGGCGCGCGATCTGGATGGGATTCGCCGCATCGGCGCTGCTTTCGTTGATGGGTTTGATCATGGTCGCGCTGCCGCCGTCGCACGAGTGGCACGATCAGGATGCTTACGTGAAGATTTTCGGATTCGTGCCGCGCATGGTGATGTCGAGCCTGATCGCGTATTGGTGCGGCGAGTTCGCAAATTCGTTCACGATGGCGCGGATGAAGGTTTGGACGCGGGGTGAGAAGTTGTGGACTCGCACGGTGGGATCGACGGTGATTGGGCAGGCGGTCGACACAACCGTGTTCCTGACGCTGGCGTTTGGGTCGAAGCTCGATGCGGGGACGATCGTGCATCTGATCATCAATAGTTATTTGTTTAAGGTGATCTATGAGGTCGTTGCGACGCCGTTGACATACTGGGTCGTTAACAGTTTGAAGCGTGCCGAGGGTGTGGACACGTTTGACTTCGACACGAATTTCAATCCGTTCAAGAAGGCTTTCACTTCGTAGAATGGAACCGCTTCGTTCGTTGGCCGATACGGCATCGAGCCAATACAAATCGAATTACGAAGCGATGTCGGCTGCGCTTGCGCGGCTGAGGGCCGAGCTGAAGAGATCGACCGAGGGCGGCGGCGCGAAATATGTCGAGCGGCACATTGCGCGCGGGAAACTGCTGCCGCGCGATCGCATCGAGTTGCTGCTTGATGAGGGATCGTACTTTCTCGAGATCGCTCCGCTGGCTGGGATCGGCATGCAGGGCGAGTCGCCGGGCGCGGGAGTCATCGGCGGCATCGGGATCGTGTGCGGGCACGAGTGTTTGATCATCGCGAACGAGGCGACGCTCAAGGGTGGCGCGACCAGCGAAGCGGGGTTGTGGAAGAACGCGCGGCTTGCGGAGATCGCGCGTCAGAATCTGCTTCCGGTCATTCTTTGCGTGGAATCCGCGGGGGCGGATTTGCCGGTGCAGAGCAAGATTTTCGTTCCGGGGGGCAGGGGCTTCCGCGATATCACGCGTAGGTCGAAGGCGAGGCGTCCGACGATTGCGATCGTGTTTGGAAGTTCGACGGCGGGCGGTGCGTACCTGCCGGGGATGTCCGATTACGTGATCATGGTCAAGCGGCGGGCGCAGGTGTTTTTGGCGGGTCCGCCACTGGTGAAGATGGCGACGGGCGAGGTCGTGGATGAGGAGTCGCTCGGGGGCGCGGAGATGCATTCGCGGGTTTCCGGATTGTCGGATTATCTGGCTGAGGATGAGGTCGATGCGATCCGGCAGGCGCGGGAGATTGTGAGCTTCTACAATTTCTCGAAGCCTGCGACGCCGGCGGATTCGACCGTTTTCGATGAGCCGTTGTATGCGGCGGACGAACTGCTGGGCATTGCGTCGTCGGATTTGCGGATTCCGTTCGAAGTCCGGGACGTGATCGCGCGGGTGGTCGATGGCTCGCGATTTTCTGAATTTAAACCTGAATATGGACCGACGCTGGTTTGCGGGTTTGCAAGGATTCACGGGTTTCCGGTGGCGATTCTGGGGAACAATGGCGTGCTGATGTCGGAGTCCTCTGGGAAGGGTGCGCAGTTCATCGCGCTGGCGAATCAACAGGACATTCCTCTCCTGTTTCTGCAGAACATCACGGGGTTCATGGTTGGCAAGACTTTTGAGGAAGAGGGGATCATCCGTAACGGGGCGAAGCTCATCAATGCGGTTTCGAATTCGACCGTGCCCGCCATTACAGTGATGATCGGCGGTTCATATGGCGCGGGCAACTACGCGATGTGTGGACGCGCGTATGAGCCGCGGTTCCTCTTTACGTGGCCGAATCATCGGATCGCGGTGATGGGTGAGAAGCAGTTGAGCGGCGTGATGGATTTGATCAAGCGGGCTGCGGCGGCGAGGGCTCGTGAGGCGGTTGACGAGGATCAATTGAACTCGGAGAAGGCGGCGCTCGAGGGGCAGATTCAGAGGGAGTCTGATTGTTATTTTGCGACGGCGCGGCTGTGGGATGACGGCATCATCGATCCGCGAGATACACGGACGGTGCTCGCGATTTCGTTGTCTGCCGTGTACAACGCGCCGGTCGAGGGAACGATGGAATGGGGGGTGTTCCGGCATTGACCCCTCCGATGCGGAAAATTCTCATTGCGAATCGCGGCGAGATCGCGTGCCGGATTGCGAGGACGGCGCGGCGGCTGGGGATTTCGTGTGCCGGCGTGTATTCGGATGCGGATCGCGACGCGCTGCACGTGCGCGTTGTTGATGAGGCGGTTTGGATTGGTGCGGCGCCGGCGGGGGAATCCTATCTGCGGATCGATCTCATTATTGAGGCGGCGAAGCGTGTGGGTGCGGATGCGATTCATCCGGGGTATGGATTTTTGGCGGAGAATGCGGAGTTCGCTGAGGCTTGCGCGGGGGCTTCGATTACGTTCATCGGGCCAAGAGCGGAGACGATTCGGAAGATGGGTTCGAAGGCGTCGGGGCGGGCTGTGGCGGTGTCGTGCGGAGTGCCGGTGGTGCCGGGATATCAGGGCGATGATCTCGAGGCGGGGGCGGAGGCGTTGGGATATCCGCTGATGATCAAGGCGTCCGCGGGGGGCGGCGGACGAGGGATGCGGTTGGTTACCGAAGCCTCGCAGTTCGCAGCCGCGGTTGCGTCGGCGCGGAGTGAGGCGCAGGCAGCGTTCGGGGATGGGTCGCTGATCCTCGAGCGTGCGATCTCGTTCGCGCATCATGTCGAGGTGCAGATCTTCAGTGACGTTCATGGACGCGTCATTCATCTGTTCGAGCGGGACTGTTCGATGCAGAGGAGGCATCAGAAATTTATTGAGGAAAGTCCTTCACCAGCGATTACGGATGTTACGCGCGGGCACTTGTATGAGGCTGCGATTGCGATCGGGCAAGCGGCGGGATATGTGAATGCGGGAACGGTCGAGTTCCTCATTGCGCCGAATGGTGAGTTCTACTTCATCGAGATGAATACGCGGATTCAGGTGGAGCATCCGGTGACGGAGATGGTCACGGGGCTCGATTTGATCGAGATGCAGATCCGCATTGCGGAGGGGCGTCCGATTGATGAGTTCCCACTGGTGACGGAGCCGATGGGGCATGCGATTGAGGTGCGTGTGTGCGCGGAGGATCCTTCGTGTGGATTTGCGCCGTCGATTGGGAGATTGGCGTTGTGCGAGTTGGCTGCGGAGCGTGTGGATACGGGAGTGGAAACGGGGTCGGTGGTGACGCCGTATTACGACTCGATGCTGGCGAAGTTGATCGTGCATCGCGGGAGCCGTGCGGAGGCGATCGCGGCGATGCTCGAGTGTTTGGCAAAGGCGCGGGTGTTGGGGGTTGCGACGAATCGTGCGTATTTGATACACGTGCTCCAGTCGGATGAGTTCACGCAGGGGCGGGCGTCGACGGCGTTTTTGCCTGAGCCGCGCGAGGCCGATGCGGGGCGGGTCGAGTTGTCCGCGAGGGCGCTGGCGTTGTGGGTTTTCGAGCGGGAGATGGCGGGGCGAAATATCCTGCCGGCGGTGCGGAATTTCCGCAATAGTGTTTGGCGTGAGGCGACGGTGCGATTGCAGACGGGTGGGCGATTGATCGAGGCTGCCGTCCGTGGGACAGTCATTCGTTGCGATGCCGAGTCGATGGTGGCGGAGATCGATGGCGTGGCGCGTACTTATGCGATTGCGTTCAGCGGTGCTGCGTATTTGATTTCGTCGACGGTGGGGACGTTCCAGTTTGAGCGTGTGCCCAGGCATCCGAAGCCGAAGCTGGCCGGATCGAATGCATCCGCGAGTTCGCCGATGCCGGGCAAGGTGCTACGCATTCTCGTTGCGCAGGGCGCGACGGTCAGCGTGGGGACTCCGCTGGTCGTGCTCGAGGCGATGAAGATGGAGCAGACGATCCGCAGTCAGATGGATGGAGTGGTCGGTGCGATCCTGGTGAAAGAAGGCGACGTCGTTTCGCCCGGACAGACGCTGGTTCAAATTGGAGGTTCTCAAGAGAAGTCATGACTGACGCGCCTGCGTTTCCGCCGTTTACTGATGAACACGAGATGATCCGGAAGACGGTGAAGAAGTTTTGCCGGGAGGAGATCGCTCCGTACGCGGCCGAGTGGGATGAGGAGGGGATTTTTCCGCGCGAATTGTTCGATAAGGCGGCGAAACTGGGGCTGTTCGGCATCCGGCTCGATCCTGAATATGGCGGATTGGGAATGGACTGGTGGGCGACGGCGGCGTATTCGGAATCGATGGCGCATTCGGATTCAGGGTCCGTGACAATGGGGTTGTTTGTGCAGTCGGACATCACGCTGCCGGTGATCGACAAGCTGGGGACGGCGGAACAGAAGGAAGAATTCCTGCGTCCTGGGATTGCGGGCGAGAGCATCGCGGCGCTTGGAATCAGCGAGCCGGGGGGCGGGTCGGATGTCGCGAACATCAAGACTACTGCGCGCATCGACGGCGGCGATTTGGTTATCCGCGGGCAGAAATTGTGGATCACCAATGGCACTCGCGCGGACTTCGTGATCACCGCTGTGCGAACCGGTGGCGAAGGGCACAAGGGGATTTCGTTCGTGCTGGTGCCGACGAAGACCAAGGGATTTTCGGTGGGCAAGAAGTTGAGCAAGGTCGGCAATCTGGCTTCCGATACGGCGGAGTTGTTTTATGACGATGTGCGCTTGCCGATGCGGTATTTGCTCGGGGAACTCAATCAGGGCTTCTATTACGTCATGAAGAATTTCCAGGGCGAGCGGTTGGCGGCGGCGCTTGGATCGGTGGGCAGCATGGCGCGGGCGGTCGAGTTGGCGCTCGCTTATGGGCAGGATCGCAAGGCGTTCGGACAATCGGTGCGGAGCTTCCAAGTGTGGCGGCACCGGTTCGCGGAACATCTGACGTCGATCGAGGCGGCCCGGTGGCTGACTTATCGCGCGACCGACTTATACAATCGCGGATTGAAGGCGACGAAGGAGATCTCGATGGCGAAGCTGTTCACCAGCGAGTTGCAGCAGCGTGTGACGTACGACTGCATGCAGATCCACGGGGGCTTTGGATATACGAACGAATATCCGATTGGGCGGATGTTTCGCGATGTGCGACTTGGCACCATCGGCGCGGGGACGAGCGAGATCATGAAAGAGATCATCGCGAAGGAAGAGAAAATTTAAGCCGCGGCGGGCTTGAAGAGTCCAATGGTGTTGCCGTCGCGATCGGCGATCCAGGCGAAGACTCCTGTGGGGATCGGGATCGGGCCTAGGATCTTCTTGCATCCGAGCGATTCGGCTTTCGCGATGTAGGCCGCGACATCGTCCACATGGACGTAGAAAATCGTGTAGTGCGTGGGCTCGTGGCCGAGCGCGGTGATGTGGCCGCTGATGCCGGCGTCCTTGATGTAGGCGGCCGGGCCGGCGGGCTCGATGGTCCAGTCGAACAGGTCGTGATAGAGCTGTTGGGTGCGGGGGGAATCGCTGCAGCACCCGATTTCGAAATGCATTACAGGATTCGGCATTTCTATACTGTACGACGCTTCATGCGGGATGCGATCGCTCAGAACTATGCAGTGAGCGTGCGATAGTGGCAAATGTGAAGATTGCAATCCTGGGCGCGGGCAATATTGGCGCGGCGTTGGTGGGCGGACTCTTGAAGTCGAAGGCCGCGGACGCGCAGACGCTCGTCGCTACTACGCAGAGCGAGGAAAGTGCTTCGCGGCTGCGGGCGCTGCATGGTATCGCGGTGAGCGCGGGCAACAATCGCGAAGCCGCGGCGGATGCGGACGTCATCATTATCGGCGTGAAGCCGGCGACGGTTCCGAAGGTGATCGATGAGATCCGCGATGTGCTGCGCGATGATCAGATCCTCGTGTCGCTGGCGGCGGTGTTGACGATCGATGTCCTCGAGAAGCGAGCGGGGCGGCAGATGGCTGTCATTCGAGCGATGCCGAACATACCGGTGGTGGTGGGCGAGGGAGCGATTGCGCTCGCTTCGAACGGCGTCGCCAATGCGGAACAGCGGGCGACGGTCGAGCGATTGTTCCGCTCAGTCGGAGTCGTCTGCTGGGTCGATGACGAGATGATGGACGCGGTCACGGCGCTGTCTGGCAGCGGGCCGGCGTACGTCTACATGGTGATCGAGGCCTTCATCGCGGGCGGAGTCAAGATGGGATTGTCGCGCGAGATCTCGACGCGGCTCGCGGAGCAGACGGTGCTCGGCGCGGCGTTACATGTGAGGCAGTCGGGGTTGCATCCGGCGATCCTCAGAGATGAAGTGATTACGCCGGGCGGCACGACCATTGTGGCGATCCATGAGCTTGAACGGCACGGCTTGCGGTCGATGTTGATTTCGGCGATTGAGACGGCGACGAAGCATGCGAAAGATCGAGGGAAGATCCTCATCGAGCGCCTCGAAGCGGCGAAGTCAACGGTAACCTAAAAAGTAGTAAATTGGTAGGGGCCGTTCGGCCTCCGCCCGCAAAAAAGGATCCTCATGAGCACCAACAGACGAGATTTTCTGAAGACTGCAGCGACCGCCACTACCGCAATCGGGATGGCTGCCTCCCCGGCGTTCGCGGCGAAAAGCGCGAAAGCTTCGAGCCGCGTAATCGGCGCGAACGATCGAATCAATGTAGCGGTGATTGGCGTCGGTGGCCGAGGTACATACGTCAGCCGCAAGTTCGCCGAGGTCGGTGTGACCGACGGCGCGGACAAGTGCCAGATCGTCGCGGTTTGCGATTGCTACCAGAAGCGCATCAATAAATCGAGGGAATTTTTTGCCGCGAAGTTCAAGCCGGTCGAGGGTTATCTCGACTATCGCGAAGTGCTGAACCGGTCGGATGTGGATGCGGTGATCGTGGCGACTCCTGATCACTGGCATGCTCCGGTGGCGTTGGCGGCGATGGATGCGGGCAAGGACGTTTACCTTGAAAAACCGATGTGCCACACGATCGAAGAGGCGAAGAAGCTCTCCGAGACCGTGAAAGAAACGAAGCGCGTGCTGCAGGTCGGCTCGCAGACAACGTCCGCCGATCAATGGGCGAAGGCGAAGAAGGCCATCGCCGATGGGATGATCGGGCAGATGATCATGAGCCAGGGTTCGTACCATCGCAACTCGACCGAGGGCGAGTGGAATTACAAGATCGACGAGGCGGCAGGTCCGGACAAGAAGGGCGAGGATTACATCGATTGGAAGATGTGGTTGGGGAACGCTCCGAAGCGGCCGTGGGATCCTGACCGGTTCTTCCGTTTCCGCAAGTTCTGGGATTATTCGGGCGGCATCGCGACTGATCTGTTCTTCCACGTGGTCGCGCCGATGAACATTTGCTGGGACAAGCCGCAGTTCCCGTCGAAGGTCGTCGCGGGCGGCGGCATCTATGTGTTCAAAGACACGCGCGAGGTGCCGGACACGTTCCACTTGATCGGTGACTATCCGGCGGGGCACTCGCTGGTGCTGAGTTCGTCGATGGCGAATTCGCAACACATCCCCGGGCTGATTCGCGGACATGAAGGCACGATCATCATGGTCGACAACGGCATGTTCGAGAGCCAGACGGATCACGTCACGGTGAAGCCGGAAGGCCGTGTGATCAACCAGGCGTACAAGGATAAGTACGGCACCGAGGCGATCCGCATTCCGGTCGACCAGACGGATATCATGGCGGCGCACATCAACAACTTCCTCGATTGCATGCGGTCGCGGCAGAAGCCGACGCTCGATGTCGACACCGGAGCGCACGCTCAGGTTTTGATCACCATGGCGGTCGATTCGTATCGGCAGGGCAAGGTGTTGTACTTCGACGAGAGGACTTGGAAGGTTTCGGATAAGCCGGTTAAGGCGTAGGCTGCTTTTTTGGGGGAACTGGTCGATTGTGACCAGTTCCCCGTGTTACGCTCCGATTATGAAGAGCAGAAGTGTGACCGCGAAGGTGAAGGACAGCAGGACCGCCGTCACAATCACCAAGCGCGGAAAGCCTGTCGCCACGGTTCAGCCTGCGGAGAAGCCGTGGAAATCGCTCGAGGGCATCCTGAAGGGCAAGATAGATCTCGATGCCCTGGGTGACATTGTTAGTCCTCCCGCAGGAATCTACTGGGAAGCGCTAGACGGGCATGTGGACCCACCGTGTCAGAGGCGGGTTTCGAAGCCTCGGAAGTCGGCGTGAGTCCGCAGCTTTGATTGACACCCATGTACTTGTGCGTTCGGTTTCTAGGCCGCGACCTGAATGCGTCATCGTTGCGACGGCGCGAATGCATGGCCTCAGGCTCCTGACGTCGGACCAGCGGATCCTCGATTCGAATCTCGCTCCGGTAGTTGGTTAAAGAGCGGACTTCAGCGCTGGATACAGGGCTTGATACGTCTTGTGTCCGGTCTTGTATGCCGATGCGTCGGGGCCGGGCTCTACGACGTCTACTTCGCGGATCGTGGCGGCGCAGGCTTGCGGTAACGTTGCGAATTCGCCGGTGGCGACCATGCCGAGGAGGGCGGCGCCGTAGGCTGAGCCTTCTTGCGACTCGAGTGTGACTACCCGTTTGCCGAAGACGTCGGCGAACATTTGGCGCCAGAAGGGGCTCTTAGCGCCTCCGCCTGAGAGGCGGACGCTCTTTACCGCTACGCCCATTTGCTCGATGATTTCAAGGCAATCTTTTTGACTGTAGGCGACGCCTTCGAGGAGGGAGCGGATCATGTCGGCACGGGTGTGCTTGGCGGTCATGCCGATCCATCCGCCGCGGGCTTCGGCGTCGAGATGGGGCGTGCGTTCGCCCATTAAATATGGGAGCCAGAACAATCCCTGCGCGCCTGCGAAGGTCTGCGCGGCTTCGGCGGTGAGGGCGTCGTAGGAGGCGCCTGACGCGAGTGTGTTGCGGAACCATTGCAGGCTGAGGCCGGCGCCTTGGGTTACGCCCATCACATGCCAGGCGTTGCGGACGGAGTGACAGAACGTGTGGACGCGGCCTCGCGCATCATACTCGGGCTTTTCGAGATGAGCGAAGACGACGCCGGAGGTGCCGATGGTGCAGGAGACGATGCCGGGTTCGACGATGCCGTTGCCGGCGGCGCTTGCGGCTTGGTCACCGGCTCCGCCAGCGACGGGGGTGCCGACGGCGAGTCCGGTTGTGGCGGCGGCTTTGGCGGTGATGCGGCCGGAGACGTCGCTCGATTCGCAGATCGAGGGCCAGAGGGAACGATCGACGTTCAGTTTATCGGCGAGGGGGAACGCCCACTTGCGGTGGACGACGTCGAAGACGCCGGTGCCTGAGGCGTCCGAAACATCCGATACGTATTCGCCGGTGAGTTCGAAACGCAGGTAGTCCTTGGGAAGTAGGACCTTCCGGATGCGCTCGTATTGATGCGGCTCGTGGTCGCGAACCCATAGGAGTTTGGGCAGCGTGAAGCCGGTGAGCATGGGGTTGGCGGTCTGCTCGAGAACGAATTCGCGACCGGCGGTGCGGTTCACGTAGTCGACTTGGGGCTGGCTGCGTTGGTCGCACCAGATCAAGGCGGGGCGCACGATTTGGTCCGATTCGTCGAGCAGAGTCAGGCCGTGCATCTGGCCGGAGAGTCCGATGCCTTTGACGTCGGAGCCTGTGGCGTTGGCTTCCGCGAGTACGCCGCGGATGGCGATCTGCGCGGCATCCCACCAGTTCTCGGGACGCTGTTCGGCCCAGAGCGGTTGGTCCATACGCATGTCTTCGTGCGCTGCCGTGAAGGCGGCCTTGACGGCGCCTGATGCGTCCACGAGCAGGGCACGGGTTCCGCCGGTGCCGACGTCGATTCCCATCCAGTACATAGTATTTATTGTGCTCTTTGAAATGGAAGAAAGGCCGCGCCGTACAGGCCGGCTTGATTGCCGAGCATCGCGCGCTCGACGCGGGTCTGCGTTTTACGGAACGTGTAGGAGCGTTTGCCGAGTTCCGACATCATTGCGGGAGCAAAGAAATCCCACGCGGGCAGGACGCCGCCGCTCAGCAGATATAAGGGAAAATTGAAGGTATTGATGAGCATCGCGAGGGCGATTCCCAAGGCCGAGCCCATCGATTCGAAAACGGTGCGCGCGCGATCGTTGCCTTCGAGCGCCATGTTGTAGACGTCGAGCGAAGTCAGATCGTCGCCGAGGGCGAGGAGCTTCGCGGAGGCTTCGATGGCGGTCGCGGAGGCGTGCTTCTCGAGGCATCCGATGTTGCCGCAGCCGCAGGGATTGCCGTTTGGGACGACGGTGATGTGGCCGAGTTCGCCGGCCATTCCGAGAAATCCGTGGATGATGCGGCCGTTCGAAATGATGCCGCCACCGACGCCGGTGCCGAGCGTGAGAAGAACGAGGTCCTCGACTTCGCGGCCAGCACCCATCCATTTTTCGCCGAGGGCGGCGGCGTTGGCGTCGTTCTCGAGGATCACGGGAGTTCCGAGATGCTTTTCGATTTCGTCGCGAACTGGAAAATCCTCGAGATACGGCAGATTATTCGAGTTGAGGATGAAACCCTTCTCGAGCAGGATGAAGCCTGGAACTCCGATGCCGACACCGGCGAGACGATTGCCGGACTGCTTCGCGCGAAGGCCGGAAATCGATTGCACGATATCGTTGATGACGGCTTCCCTGCCCCCGGCGGCGTTTGTGTCGACGCTCACCTTGTCGAGGATTTTGCCTTCTTTTGAGATCGCCGCGGCGCGCAGATTCGTGCCGCCGAGATCCACTCCGATCGAGTACTCAGCCATGAATCAGAGATCGTACCATTTTGCGAAGGCTGCTCGCCTCGAAATGCTGATTTGGGTACAATCGTTGGTCATGGTTGCCGCGTTCGCTCCACAAACTTCGCACTTCGCGCCGACTCTGAAGTTCCGCGAAAATCGCACGCTGCAATGGCTTTGTGGCGGTACGGTGGCGGCGATGGCGATCTCTGGATTTCATCCGGAGATGGTTGTCGACTGGTGTCTCGAGAACCTGCTGGTGTTTGTTCTGCTCGCCTATTTGATTGCGACTTACAAGAAGTATCCGCTGTCGAATACGTCCTACGCATTGATTTTCGTGTTCCTCTGTTTTCACGAATGGGGCGCGCACTTTAAGTACGCGGATGTTCCGCTGGGTGAGTGGATGAAGGGGTGGCTGCATACATCCCGCAATCACTATGATCGTGTCGTGCATTTATCGTTCGGGCTGTTTTTTGGATATCCGCTGCATGAGATGTATGCGCGTTATGCGGGGGTTCGTGGGAAGTGGGCGTACTTTTTTCCGGTCGAGACGGTGATGGCGTTCGGGGCGATCTATGAGTGCATCGAGGCGTTGGTCGCATCGATTGTGAGCCCGGATGCGGGGGAGGCGTTCGTCGGAATGCAGGGCGACATGTGGGATTCGCAAGAGGATATGGCAATGGGCCTGCTCGGGGGCGTGATGGTGATGACGGCGCTGGCCATATACCGGAAAGCCCATAAAGCCTGAGACAATAAAACCGGATGGCCAAATCACGTGTCCTGATCGTCGACGACGAGGAAAACCAGCGTACGGGTCTGGCGGCAATGATTCAGAGTTGGGGATATGCGGCCGAGACCGCGAAGAACGGGCAGGATGCGCTCGATAAGCTTCCCTCGTTTGCTCCGCACGCGATCATTACCGACCTGATGATGCCGCTGATGGATGGCCGCGAATTCTTAAAGCGGCTGGCGGGGCAGATTCCTGCAATCGTTGTCACCGCGTACGGGAATCTCGACACCTCAGTCAATGTCGTGCGTGATCTGGGTGCGTTCTGGTTCCTCGAGAAGCCGGTGCGCGCGGAAGCCGTGCGGACGCTGCTCGAGCGGGCGGTTTCGCAGAGCCGATTAAATGAACGCGCGGTTACGCTCGAGCGGCAACTTTCGAATTACGGCGTGCTGGGCGAGTTGACCGGTACTTCGCAGCCGATGCAGGAAGTTTTCGCGTTGATCCGCCAGGCGGCGCCGAGCCGGGCGACGATTCTTGTGACTGGGGAGAGCGGCACGGGCAAGGAGCTGGTGGCGCGGGCGATCCACAATTTGAGTCCACGGCAGACGGGGCCGTTCGTGGCGGTGAACTGCGCCGCGCTGCCGGAAACATTGATGGAAAGTGAGCTGTTCGGGCACGAGAAGGGCGCGTTCACGGGAGCCGTCGAGCGGCGCGCGGGATGTTTCGAATTGGCCCAACACGGCACGCTGCTGCTCGATGAGATCGGCGATATGCCGCTTGCGACGCAGGCGAAATTGCTGCGCGTGCTCGAGGACAGCAAAGTCCGCAGGTTGGGCGCGACGAAGGAACAGCAGGTGGACGTCCGCGTGATTGCGGCTACCAATCAGGGGCTCGAGAAGGGGATTTCGGAAGGGCGATTCCGCAGCGATTTGTATTACCGGCTGAATGTGTTTCACATTTCCCTGCCCCCGTTGCGCGATCGTCTCGAAGATATGCCGGTGTTGTGCGCGGCGCTAATCGATGCGCTCAATAAAAAGCAGCAGTGCAAGATTACTGAAGTGGATGGAACGGTGATGGATATGTTCCGGGCGTACCGCTGGCCCGGGAACGTCCGCGAGTTGCGGAACGTTTTGGAGCGGGCGTTGATTATCGCGGGTGAAGGAACCATCTCACCGGCGCACTTGCCTAAGAGTTTTCAAGCCGGAGTCGCACAGCGTACAGGCGGGGCGAGTCCCGCCACGGGCACGAAGTCCGTGGACGGAGATGAGCTACTGAAGGTCACGCTGCCGGTGGGAACGACGCTCGATCAGGCCGAACGGGAACTGATCGATGTCACGTTACGGCATACGAACAATAACAAGACGAGGGCAGCCGATATTCTCGGCATCAGCATCAAGACGCTGTTCAATAAGCTGCGCGAGACGCAGTCCTCTTAGCGGGTGGGCGACTCCGAACTATGTCATTGAAGTCCAGATTGCTGGCCTTGCTGGTCACGACGCTGGTGGTAATCGCGCTTGCGATTTCCGCGGTGGGGATTGACGGGCTGGTCACGACATTCCTCGATACGGTGCGGGAACGCAGCGATTTCACGGCGCAGCAGGTGAAGACGATCCTTTTGCAAAGGTTGGATGAAGCGGCTGACTCAAGGCAGTTCACGACGGTTGAGCAGGCGAAGATCTTCTGGCTCCAAACGCTTTCGACCGATACGCAAATTCCGGTTTTGCTCGAGCGTACGATGGCGCCGGTGAAAGTCGTCGTGCAGATCTCGATCGCGCGGGATGACGGGATTGTTCTCGCGTCCACGATTCCGTCGGAAGTGGGCAAGCCGATGATCGCGCATCCGACGCTGAATTCGCTCGAGAATTTGAATCCGGTCAAACGGTTCCTCGAGGTCATCCGCAATCACGGCGATTATGAAGTGCGCGTGCCGGTGGGAATCGAGACGAAGCCGCCGACGCCGGTGTTCGAGATCCAGGTGCTGGTGTCGTCGGTGTTGCAGCGGAGCAGTTTGCTGCCGCATCTCGAAGGCGTGGCGGGCGTTTCCGCACTGGCGGTGATTAGCGCGATTTTCCTGAGTTTGATGGCGGCGAGCCTGGTGCTGCGTCCGCTCGAGAAGATCAGCCAGAGGATCGATCAGATCGCCGCGGGCAAGGTCACGGCTCCGGTGCCGCCGGGGACGTCGACCAAGGAGTTCGCGGTTGTCCAAAGCAAATTGAATTTATTGGGCGAGCAGTTCCGCGGGGCACAGCAACTGATCGAGAATTTGCAGGAGGCGATCCTGCTGGTCGATAGCGAGGGTCGGATCATCCTCGCGGGTGAGCCGGCGCAGCGGTTGCTTGGCATGGGACGTTCCGAACTCGTGGGGCAGCCGGTGGGCGGCGCGCTGCCGGGAACGACTGAACTGGGCGCGTTGCTACAACGCGCGCTGCATTTGCAGATTCCGTTGTCGGATCGCAGCGTGACGTGGGTGCGGCGTGGACAGGAGCCGTTGCGGCTGCTGGTGAATCTCGAGATGCTGTCGGCGAGCGGTGATCGCGCGGGAGAGCCGGCTGGGGCAATGGTTACTTTGCGCGATGCGGAGGGGCGGCGGCAGGTGCAGTCGCAGCTTGATCTTTCCGAAAGGCTGGCGGCGATCAGCAGGATTACAGGCGGAGTGGCGCATGAGATCAAGAATCCGCTGAATGCTATCGCGCTGCGGCTTGAAGTTCTGCGGGCGCGCGTGGGACAGGAGCTGCCGGAGTCGAACCAGGAGCTGGACATCATCGCCGAGGAAGTCACGCGGCTCGATCGGGTGGTGAAGACGTTCCTCGATTTTACGCGTCCGGTGCAACTGGTGCTGGCGGATGTGGATTTGAAGGCGCTGCTTGAGGAGATCGCGCACTTCGTTGAACCCGAAGCCGCGCAGTCGAGCGTGGCGGTCAACTTCATCGCCGAGCCGAGCGCGGCGTTCATCATGCAGGGCGATCGCGACTTGATGAAGCAGGCGTTTCTGAACGTTGTGATGAACGGGATCGAGGCGATGAACGGGGCCGGCGGGACGCTGCGCATCAAGATCGAGAGCCTGTTGTCGTCAAGGGAGGGCCGGCAAGCGGTGGTCGGGATCTCCGATTCCGGGCCGGGCATTCCACCCGATCAACGTGATAAAATTTTTCAACTCTACTTTACGACCAAGAACAAGGGATCGGGTATTGGGCTCGCGATTGCATTCCGGGTCGCGCAACTTCATGGTGGTAAAATTGAGTTTTCAAGCAATCCGCGGCAGGGAACCACATTTATTTTCCTCTTGCCTTTGTCCGAGCCAAAGGGGCGCGAATGACTACCGGGATGAAGCCCATGGCCGTAGCGATCCTGTTGGTCGGGTTGACCGGTTGCCACATGTTTGGCAAACGAAAGCCCGCACCTGTGCAGACGCCTGCCCCGCCGACCCCGGTAGCGGAAGTGAAGCCGCCACCTCCGAAGGTCGAGCAGCCCGGACCTCCGCCAAAAATTGAAGCGAAAGTGTCGGATATCCCGGCAGCGGTGGACGTGATCCCGATTCCGCCGGGGCCGAAGCCCAAGCATCACAAGCAACCGAAGAAGCCCATAATTGCGGCTCCGGCGACGACGACGCCGAGGGAGGGCGAGGGCGGCGGTGAGAACGTGGGGACTCCGCCGACTTCGCCGGTGCCGAAGCTGGGTGAGATTCTGAGCGATGATCAGCGCCTCGAAAACCTCAAAATCTGCGATGAGAGCGTGGGGCGCGCGAAACAGGCGCTGGCGCAATTGCGCGGCATTACGCTGAACGCGAGCCAAAAGGAATCGGTCGCGCGCATCCGCACATTTATCAGTCAGGCGGAACAGGCGCGGCAAAGGGATCCGCAGACCGCTCGCCAGCTTGCGGAGCGCGCCGACCTGCTGTCGCGAGATCTGGTGAAAACGGTTCGCTAGTTTCGCGCGGCATGGCCACTCGATGCGGACGATTTTTCATCTCGATATGGATGCGTTCTTCGTCTCGGTCGAGGAACTGTTCGATCCTTCGCTGAAGGGCAAAGCCGTGGTCGTCGGCGGAGGGCCGAACGAACGCGGCGTGGTCTCGGCGGCATCGTATGAAGCGCGGAAGTTCGGCGTGCATTCGGCGATGCCTCTGCGGACGGCGGCGCAGAAGTGTCCACATGCGATCTTCGTGCCTGGGTCGCCGCACCGGTACCGGGATTATTCGCGCAAGGTTTATGACGTGCTGGGGCGGTTTTCGCCGAAGATTGCGATGGCGTCGATTGATGAAGCCTATCTCGATTTGACTGGGACGGAACGGCTGCTGGGCAATCCGATGACGGCGGCTCACAAGCTGCACAACGAGATCGGCGCGATGACCGGCTTGAACTGTTCGATCGGGATTTCGACGTCGCGGTTGGTGTCGAAGGTCGCATCGGATCAGGCGAAACCGAATGGTGTGTTGTGGATTCTTCCTGGACAGGAGACGGAATTTCTGGGGCCGCTCGACATACGCCGCATTCCGGGAGTGGGCAAGGCGGGCGAGAAGAATCTGCATGAGTGCGGAATCCGGAAGGTCCGCGATTTGGCGCGGCTGGAGCCGAAATTCCTCGAGCGGCGGTTTGGGAAGTGGGGGATGGCGCTGGCTGGTAAGTCGCGCGGGCTTGATGCGGGGGCGTGGTTCGATGGGGAGGTTGGCGAGGCGGGGGATCCGAAGTCGATCAGCCACGAGCATACGTACAACGAAGACACACTCGATCCTCTGCAGCTCGAAGCGACGCTCGCGCATTTGAGCGAGAAGGTCTGCCGGCGGTTGCGTGAACATGAGCTGTTTGCGAGGAATGTCCACATCAAGCTGCGCTATTCGGATTTCTCTACGTTCACGCGATCGCGGACGCTCGATCACGGGACGCAGATCGACACGGAGATCCTGGATATTGCGCGGCTGCTGTTCGAGACGGCGTGGACGGGCGCGCCCATTCGGCTGCTGGGAGTGTATGCGGGATCGCTTGAAGATCAGCAGGGACAAATGAATCTGCTCGACGGGGGGAAGACGGAACGGTGGCGCAAGGCGTTGACGGCGATGGACAGGATCCGAGATAAATATGGCGAAAAGAGCGTCTCGATCGCAACCGGATTGAAGGGTCGCGTGGTCGAGCGAGTCCACGAAAATCCGGCGGGATTGCCGGGTAAGGGTCCGGCGAAGAAGTCTTCTTAGTTACGACGACTTGTCGGGATGCATTTTGTGGAAGGTTTCGATCTCGTCCTCTGCGTCTTCGAAGCGGAGGAACGCGCGATGCTCCTTCACTTCCCGCAGCATGGTTTGCTCGGGCGTCTTCGAGTCGGAGTCGGCTTCCTGTAGTTTCGCGACGCGAGCATCGCAAGCCTTGGCGGCTTGCTCATCGCCCTTCATCCATAGGAGGTCCCCGAGCCTCGCCACTGAGGAGTGAAGGATCTGATCGTCGCTGCCGAACGCGCTCTCGTAAATCTCGACTTCACGGCGGCAGAGGGCGATGGCCTTATCGAGTCCGCCGTCGTCGTTAGCTTGCGCACCGCCTTCTGAGGCGGCCTGACGCACGCGGTCTTTGCCACCTGCGCGGAAATAGAAATCGCCTAAACGGCGCAGAGGACCGGCCAATGCGGGATGCTGCTTGCCGAGGACCCGCTCACTGGTCGCAAGCGCGCGGACTAGGAGTTCTTCCTGCTTCTTGGTTTCACCGATCGCCGCGTAGTAGGCGGCGAGGATGTCGACTTCGCGCTCGTATTCGCGCAGATGATAGAGTTCCAGGCTGAGCTTCGAGGTGTCGGCGAGCACGGTCGTTCCTACGGCATGCTCACGAGCGTCGAGAGCTTTGCGCATCATCTTCTCGGCAGAGGGCAGGACGCGGTCTTCTCCGTCGGT
>DASXZC010000632.1:0-2456 GCA_036502165.1 Bryobacteraceae bacterium | reverse complement strand
TGGCGAGGGCGAGTCCAGACTATCCGATTTTCGTGGAGCTGCGTGTTTCACGAACACTCCTCGGACTGCTGGCGGGTGGTGCGCTCGCTCTTACGGGAAGCCTGTTTCAGTCTATGTTGCGCGATTCTCTCGCGACTCCTTACACGCTCGGCGTATCGAGCGGCGCGGCGCTCGGCGCTGTGTTGACCTTCGCTCTCGACCTGGATCATCTGCTCGGATTCCCCGCGGCGTGGGCCGGCGCCATTCTCGGAGCCGCGGCAGTCTTGATGATCGTGGCCGGGGCGTCGTGGAAACGAGGACAGCTTTCGGGCGTGCGTTTGCTGCTCTCGGGCATCGCGCTGAACAGTATCTGTTCCGCATTCATTCTTCTGATTAGCGGCGTGGTGAGGGATCGGCGCTCATTCTCGATCACGCAGTGGCTGCTCGGCAGCGTGGATTCCGTCGGCTATGGCGCGTTGTTTGCCTTCGCCGTTGTCGTGGCGGTGGCGTCGATCATCGTCATCACACAAGCCAGGAGTTGGAACCTGCTCGCGGTCGGCGAGACTTGGGCAGGATCGCGGGGAGCCGATCTGCGGCGGCTCACGATCCTCGGCTATTGCTGCGGTTCGGCGCTCACGGCGGGCGCCATCGCGCTGACCGGTCCGATCGGATTCGTCGGATTGATCGTGCCTCACATTGTTCGATCGCGCATCAGTCCTGACAATCGCGTGCTCATGCCGTGTTCGTTGCTGATCGGCGGCGTGATGCTTGCGTGTTGCGACGCTCTGGGCCGGGTCCTTCTCGCGCCCGCAGAGCTGCCCGCGGGCGCGGTGATGGCACTCATCGGCGGACCTTATCTTGTGTGGCTGGTTCGCAGGAGATTCTAGCGGATGGCGAAGCCGATCTTCATCGGAGGCACGTCCTCCCACGCCGGCAAGAGTTGGATGGCGACGGCGATTTGCGCATGGCTGCGTAGCCGCGGAGTTCGCGTCGCTCCGTTCAAGGCGCAGAACATGTCGAACAATTCCTATCCGTGCAAGGCGGGCGGCGAGATTGGACGTGCGCAAGTCGCGCAGGCATGGGCATGCGGGCTCGAGCCGGAGCCGGCGATGAATCCGATTCTTCTGAAGCCGCATGCCGAGGGCGGGAGCCAGATCGTCGTCAACGGCAAGGTGTGGAAGACGCTGTCCGCGAGAGAATACTACGAAAATCATGAGTTTTTGCGAGGGGTCGTGCTCGATGCTTATGAGGATCTCGCGTCGCGGTTCGATGTCGTCGTGATCGAAGGCGCGGGCAGTGTGACGGAGTTGAACCTGCGGCGGTTTGACTTGGTCAATCTCAGTCTGGTGACGCGGCTGGCGGCGCGGTGGCTGCTGGTCGGCGACATCGAGCGTGGCGGTGTCTTTGGCTCGATCATTGGAACAGTCGGACTCTTGACGGCTGAGGAACGCTCGTTGCTGCGGGCCTTGGCGGTGAACAAATTTCGTGGGGATCTTTCGCTCTTTGATGAGGGACGAACGATCCTCGAGGCGCGTACGCAGTGTCCTTGCCTGGGCGTTTTTCCGTACGCATCCGATATCCAACTTGATGACGAAGATAGCCTCAGCATTCCGGCTGGAGCGTCTCTGCTTGGGGTCGAGCGCGGACAGCGATGCGCGATCATCCGGTTTCCGCGGATCTCGAATACGACGGATTTTCGGCGTTTGCCGAGTCCGGCGTGGATCACTGCGCCGGTATCCGATGATTTTGATTTCATCTTTTTGCCTGGGACGAAGAGCACCGCCGCCGATCTCGAATGGCTGCGTGAGCGAGGGCTCGGGCGATGGCTGAAGGAACAGCACGAACGCGGCGCGACGCTCGTTGGAATATGCGGCGGATTTCAAATGCTCGGGCGGACGATTGAGGATCCGTTGGGAATGGAGTCCGCACAGGGATCGGTGGCGGGGCTCGGATTCCTGCCGGTGGATACGATCCTTAGTTCTCACAAGACGACTCGGGTGGTGCGGGCTTTGACGCCTGGAGGAATCGGCTACTCTGCGTATGAAATCCATCTCGGGGAAACGACACATGACGGGCCTGATCTGGCTCCCTTTGCGAGATTCGAGGATGGTTCCGGTGAGGGAGTCCGCGTGGGTCGAGTCGTTGGAACATACCTGCATGGTGCACTCGAACAGGATGCGGTTTTGAGGGACCTCGGTATATCGGCGCGTTCACCCGCCGCTTCGAGTTACGCACGGATAGTGGATTGGTTCGCTCCTTTTGGAGACAGGTTCGAAGAGTTGTTCCTGTGACTCTGCCGTGGGTTCGCTTCCGATACGGAGACAGCAATATTCGGTTGTCAACCTCGTCGTCCCAAGGGGACACCCCAGGAGATGAAAATGGGGGGTAGACTGGGGCTGCGGAGGAGCGAAGACCGAAGATCTTTCTGGAGAGTCAGTACCCCGATTGTCAACCTGGTCCGGCTGGCGGATATGGAC
>DASXZC010000631.1:0-3184 GCA_036502165.1 Bryobacteraceae bacterium | reverse complement strand
CCGCCTGCGGAGCCGCTTCCGGCTTGCTCGCGCTTTCCGGTTCTCCCTCATTCTTCCCAGGCTCAGGGGCCTGTTGCCGCGACGCGTCGGAAACGGCGGAGCCGCCGTGGCCTGCCTGACGCGCGCCGTTCGCATCGCCATTGGCGGCCTGCGCTTCCCGCAATTCCGTTTGATGATGAAGCCGGTCGCGGTCGTAATGCTTGCGACGTTCGATTCGATCGAGCTCGTTCGAGGGTGAGGAATCCCCTTGGCCCTGGCCAGCCGATAGCGGCGCCAGTCCGTAATACCCTCTGACTTTGTTTACGACCTCGTCGTCCACCGAACTGGAGTGCGTTTTCTTGTCGACGACTCCCAACTCGGGCAGCAGCTCGAGTATGCGCTGGGGCTTCACTTCCAGCTCTCGAGCCAGCTCGTTAATTCGAATCTTCATAGATCAGCGCTCTTCGCGCTTCGTTTCCTCGCTTCGGAACTTGCACCCTGGCAGCTCACGTTGCTGTTTACATCAAGGACCCCTGTGGACGCAACTTCACGTCCGCCGGCTAGTCCTTTTCCCCTATCCTAGCAGATTCGCCCTCGGAAACAGTAGTATTTTCAGTAGATTCCCCTGCCGGGGCCTCTACAGCCGGTACTGTATCCGGAGCTCCCGCGGCAGCTTTCACACTGCCTGTATCCGCGGCTGCGGCCGCAGGACTATCTTCTTGATCCTGCTCCACTTCCTCGAACTGAGCGTAGTAGCTGTTGACCGCCGTTTGGATCGCCGGAACAGGGTCGTATTCGAGGCCCGGAATGGCCTCGAGTTCCTCCGGTGTCATCGATCCCAACTTCTCGACCGTTCCGATCCCGGCCTCGACCAGCTTCTCCGCCAACTGCTCCGGCAGACCGTGGTCGATCAGCACCGAAATCGGAGCTCCCGGAACTACGAATTGCGCCATCTGCGACTCGACTTCCTGGCGCTTTTCTTCCTCGCTCTTGATGTCGATCTTCCAGCCCAGCAGCTTCGCCGCGAGCCGCACGTTCTGGCCCTTTTTGCCGATTGCCAGCGACAATTGCGAATCGTCGACGATCACTTCCATATGCTTATCGGGCACGCTCACGATCGAAACCCGCGAAATTTTCGCCGGACTCAACGCGTGCGTCGCAAATCCCACCGGATCGTCGGAAAATTCAATAATGTCGATCTTTTCGCCGCGCAACTCGCGGATGATCGACTGCACGCGCATGCCCTTCATGCCCACGCAGGCGCCGACGCTGTCGACGTCGCGATCGCGCGAAGACACCGCGATCTTGGTCCGCTCGCCCGCTTCCCGCGCGCAGCCTTTAATGACGACCGTGTTGTCGTAAATCTCCGGCACTTCCTGTTCGAACAGCCGCATGACGAGCTCGGCTGAGGCGCGAGACACCATGACGCCGGCGTTCTTGCCTGTCTTTTCGACGCTTTTAATGACGCAACGGATACGCTCGCCGATCGAAAAGCTTTCGAGGCGCGATTGTTCCTTCTTCGGCAGACGCGCTTCCGTCTTGCCTACATCAACGACCAGGTCCTGCCCGTCGATCCTTTTAACCACGCAATTGATCAGTTCGCCGACGCGGCCCGAGTATTCGGAATGGATATTCTCGCGCTCGGCCTCGCGGACTTTTTGCAGGATCACCTGCTTCGCTGTCTGCGCCGAAATCCGCCCCAGCGCCTCGGTCGGCTTCGCGATCTTGACTTCTGTTCCCACTTCCGCGGTGGCATCGACTTTGCGGGCATCCTTCAAGGAAATTTCGTGGTCCGCGTCGGCAACTGGATCGGCCACGCGGCGGATTGCGAAGAGCTGGAATCCCTTCTTGTCATCGAACTCGGCGATCAGATCTTCGTTCGTGCGGAATTGCTTCCGGGCCGCCACGATCATGGCGTCCTTCACGGCATCGAGAACGATTTGTGGATCGATTCCCTTTTCCTTGCTCACGATTTCTACGATTTGATAAATGCTGCCCACGTTTGCTTCCTCTTACTACTTGTTCTTTAAAATGTTGAGTGGATCCGAATTCGAACCTGAGCGCCGCCGCCGTTTTTTAACTCTGGGTCGCGCGCGCTACCAACGGAACTTGAGGCTGGCCTTGAGGACCTGCTCGAAGGGAAAATCGATCGTCTTCCCGCCTGACTCCAAGTGGATGATGTCCCCGCTCGTCCCTCTGAGGACTCCCATCAGGTGGGCCTGTCCGCCGTTGCTGCTGCCGCCGGCCGAGGGAGGTTTCAGGGTCACTTTCGCCTGATGACCCGTAAACCGCTGAAAATCAATCAGTTTGTACAAGCTTCGCTCCACGCCCGGGGAACTGACTTCGAGTTTGTACCCCTCCCCGGGAATCACGTCCTCGACGTCGAGAATCGTTCCCACCTCGTGCGAAACCAGCTCGCAATCCTCGAGAGTCGCCCCGGTCGGAGCGTCGATCGGGACAGGTTGACCCTCGGGAGGGAAGCGGTCGATGAAGAGCCGCAGCACGCGATTCCGCCCTCCGCCGACGAATTCGACATTGACGATTTCAATGCCCTCGCTGGCTGCGACGCGTTCCGCGATTGCGGTGACTCGCTCGATGATCGACTCCCGGTTGCCTGCCATTCTCTTTGAATTCCGTGCTGTATTGCCGGTTTTACCGTATGAAGCGTACCAGGCAATAAAAAAGTGGGCTTTCGCCCACTGGTCTGCTTCGACAATAGCACAGTGCATCAAAAGGGCGCAAGAAATCGCGCCTTTGCTAAGAAAAGGAGTCTCGCGCCGCGCGAGATTTGGCCTAACTGCTCGAACGGGAGAACAGCGACAACAGTCCGGAAAGCGTGGAGTTCGACTTCCGCTCCGTCTCTTCACGGCCCGCCAGGCGATCGCCCAGTTGAGCCATCCCTTTGCCCACGGCCGAGCTCGCGCTGATCGGCTTGCCTTCCATGAGACCCTTTTGGATCGCTTCAAAGTCACTCGGGATCAGATGATAAACATCCGAATTGAGCGCCGTGGCGATCACTTCCTTGCTCAGGCCGACATCGCGATTGTAGCGGTTCACCACCAGCCGGGTTTTGAACCGGCCGACGTGCCCCGTATCGAGGTAGTTCAAGGCGCGCTGCGCCGCCTGCAGGGCTGGCAATTCATTCGTAGTGACCAGCAACACCTCGTCTGCCAGTTGCGCTTGCGAGAGATTCCACGGACCGTAC
>DASXZC010000630.1:0-7774 GCA_036502165.1 Bryobacteraceae bacterium | reverse complement strand
GATTTTTCCCGGTAATCCGGAAGGTAGAGGTAGACGAGCCACAATCCCATGAGTCCGATGGGGAGATTCAGAAAGAAAATAACGCTCCAGTGAAAGTAGCCGACGATGAAGCCGCCGGCCATGGGTCCGAGCATGGGGCCGATGAGGCCGGGGATGGCGACGAAGCTCATGGCGCGAATCAGTTCCGACTTTTCAAACGTGCGAACCATGGTGATGCGGCCGACGGGCACCATCATGGCGCCGCCGCAACCTTGCAGGATGCGGAAGGCGATGAGCATATGTATGTTGGTCGAGAGTCCGCAGAGGACGGAGCCGAGCGTGAAGAGTCCGATGGCGGAAGAGAAGACGCGCCGGGTGCCGAAGCGATCCGCCATCCAACCGCTGACCGGGATGAAGACGGCGAGGCTGAGGGTGTAGCTGGAGAGTACCGATTTCATACTCAGCGGCGCGACTTTAAGGGCAGCGGCGATGGTCGGAACGGCGGTATTGAGAATGGTGGTGTCGAGCGACTCCATGAAGAAGGCGACGGCGACGAGCCATGGGAGGAGTCGTTTGGCGGAGGCGCTGGTTTCAGTGGCGGTCAAGTTGCAGGCTAGCATTTATTTGTCCCTGAGGAGCGTCATTTGCGGGTCGCGCTGTGGGGGCGGGGGCGGGCGGCGGCGTTGTGCGAACTTCTTGGGTTCGAACGGTAGATAATTCTTTGGGTGGCGTAGGGGACGGTGCGGCGGCGTCGGTGTCGCCGGCGGCGGCGGGCTGGCCGGGTGGCTGGTCGCTTGGCTCGTCGATAGGCTGCGAGGGTTTGCGAGCCTTTTGAATTTCCTCGATGGCCTGGAGGGCGCGGTGATAAGCGCGCTCGGAGCTGACTTTATAGCGCCGGAGAAGTTCGAGGGCGTTGTCTCCCGCGGACTTCTTGAAGGCGAGGGCGAGCCGGCCGTACTGATCCATGTGTTCGAACTCGCCTTTGATTTCTTCGTTGACTCCGGTGATTTCGATTTCGAAGAGGGCCACCTCAATGGAGTTGTTGCGCATGATCTGCCACATGGATGAGGCGAGGAGTCCGACGAGGTCCTCTTCGGTTTTGTCGACCGGGGTGTAACGGGCGAGATAGGCGTCGAGGTGGCGGTCGTAAGCGTCGGCGTCTTCGCTGACGAGGGTGATAGCGTTTGAGCGGAAGCCATGGGTCATGCGGTTCCAGCAGGAGACAATTTTGCCTTCGGGGGTGGTGGGGCCATTGGATTTGGCTCCGTTGGCGCGGGATGCGGCGATCTGCGCTTCTGTGCGGGGTTTCTTGTCTGTGGTTGTCGACATGGTTGTGACATCCTCCTTCGCTATGAGTGTCGGGGCGGCGGGGGGCGAACCGGTGGTGCGAAAGATGTTAAGTCGCTGAGGTGGAGGGAGAAAATAAAATTGGGTGGTTTGTGGACGGCGATTCTTGGGATGCGCTATGCGCGGGGGGTAGGCGGCAGATCTGCGTCGACAGGGCTTTGGAGGGAAGCGGCCGAGAGCCCGAAATTAGGCTATCGGTTCCTGGGCTGCGCCGCTTGCCTACTTGACTGGCGCAGGCTGATTGACTCAATTCAGGTTATGAACATGGGTCCCTGGATGGCAATCCATCTCAGGAAGACCGATGCGACGCGACGTTTTTATGAAGAGCCGTCAATGAGCGTAACTTTCTTCTGATGCCCCTTACTTCAGTCCGGCTCGAATGTCCTTTAGCAACCTGAATAGGTGGTACGGATCGCTGGGCGAGGGCGTGAAACCGAAATGCTCGTAGAAGGATTTGGCTTCGTCGTCTTTCGCGTGAACGGCGAACGCTCGGATGCCGGCGATATCCGCGGCTTCGACCGTTCGTTGCATCGCGTCCTTAAGTAGACCGCTGCCCAGCCCTTTGCCTTGCCAGGAGATTTCCATAGCGAGACGCGCAAGCAACATGATGGGAACAGGATGACGAGCGAGGCCCTTCGTCAACCGCTCGTGCGCGCTCGCGTAAGCGACTTCGCCGACTACCAGGGTGTAGTAACCGACGACCGTTTCATCGGACAAGGCGACGTAAGTCTTCGAAGCCTCGGCTTGTTGGTTTTGAAAAGCGTGGACGATGAGGAAGCGGGTCAGCGCTTCCCGGCCGCAATCGAAGGCGTCGATCTGATGGCTGCGCTGAAGCTTCTCAATCCTGAGAGGCGTCGTCACATGCCGCCGCGTTCAAATACGCTCGGCTCCCGGAGAAGTTTGGCAAGGCGGCGCGAAGGACGAGGCGGTGCATCGAGCGCCTTCTGAAATGCTTCCCATTGCGCCTTGCCCAACCCGAACCGCTTGCGATCAGGTAGAGTTTCTTCGGCACGGGCGAGGGCGCTCTCAAGGACGAACTCGCTCACGGATTTGTGAGCGACTGTCGCGGCAGTTTGGAGCATCTGCTTCGCAGATGGCGTTAGCCGCAGATCGATTTTTTCGTTGCGTGTTTCGACATTCGCCATGCGGACCTCCCTGTAAACGACTACGCCGCCCTTACGATGCCGATCATAGCATGTCTGCCCGACATTGTCATGACATTTGACTGTCACGCGATTTGAAGGGCCTTGGGCGTCGCCCGGACGAGCCGGGCCGTGCGCTCATGCAGAGCACGGAGGCAAGTCCTTCGCTTTGACTCAGGGCGTGTCTCCGCCCTTTGGGTTTCGATATCGCAAACGCGTCTTTGTGGCGCAGACGCGCCATTTTGCCAAGGGGTCCGCCCTTGCATGCGCAAGCCCCTTTTCCCCATAACCGGCCATTTTCTTTCGCTGATCGGCGCGCAAGCAAGTCGCGTTCCGGGCTTCCGAAAAGGAGCTTGCTGCCTTGCTACCCCGTCCTCGGCGAAGGCCAAGCGTGCAGCAGATGCTGCACCCCACAAACAAACAGAGCTGTCGCCGCGATCTGCGCATCAGGCACATGAGTTGGACGGTCTACCTGTTGCCGCTGTGCTTCCAAAACGCCCCAGCGCTCCGCGATGGACTGCGTCATTGGTAGAATTCGGGCCGCATGGGGCTAAGGCCCTTGCGGAGTTCGCCCATCGAAACCACGCTCAGAAACAAGAGGTCTTTCGAAACGTCCTGGGTCCACGAAACAACCTTTGCGTCTGGCGCCGGGCCGAAGAAGTTCGGAAATGATGTTTGTATCGACCAAGAATTCGCTCATTCAAACGTGACCGGATGACTCGTCGAAGGGCTGGCTGAAATACAAATCGATCTCTTCGTCCGTAAGAAGGCCGCGGACGGGCGCGAAAAGATCGTATAACGTCTTGGCCTCTGATGATTTCTCTGTACTGAGCGCCGGCGTATTGGTTGTCTCGATTGCCAAGGCCCTCGTGAGCACCTCCTCCGCAAAGTCGGCGAGCGAGACTCCTTTCGCCTGCGCTTGGGCCAGGAGGCCGCGTTCGATTTCTGGCTGGAGATTCAAGGTGAGGGTCATGAACTGCATCTCTCCTTTTCCACACTACCGGATTTGGGGGATTATCTCACGAAGTTCAAGAAGGCCGGTGACGCTTGCTTACGCTCGGCTTCGGTGAGGGCCGGGCGGTCGGGCCAGGCCCATTGTGAAAGCGCGGTCTTTTCTTCTCCGGTCACCCTCTATGCGATCGCGGCTGCGTCACTCATGAAGCTTCCCAGGGATTGATCGTCGCCGCGCCGCTGCCAATGAAATCTTTGGCATTCCGGGTGACGATGGTCAGATCCTAGACGAGAGCGGTAGCGGCAATCAGACATAATCAACCGTCGGCAAAGGTCGGCCGGCGCGTGATCCTTGCGCCACAAGGACCCATCGAGCGGCAACCTGGCGATCCACCGGAAGTACGCGGCCTGAAAACCACGCTTCCAGTCTTTCGCAAACCACTCTTCAAGCTCAACTCGGCGCTTTCCCGACGCAAGAAGTTCGATGCCCTTTTGAATTTCCGCGAGCGTCATGACGCTCACATACTGCAACTGGCGAGCGGTCGTTTCGAGCCACCTTTCACGCCAGGATCCGGGCCTAGCGGCTTGTTATATTCGGAGAGAACATTGTATCGATCAAAAAACCGCTCATCCAAGATCAATCTGGCGCGGGTAGTCCTTGGATCGCTCAAGGTCGAGGTCAGCGCCGGCGAAAGGAGAATTGAGGAGCAGATCTGAAAGATTATCAAACTGCTTCTGCCCCGCCCGTAATTGAGCGGCGGCTTGAGGCAGTCCCGCTTCACGGGTGGCTATTTCCTGAAGGTAGACCTCCAGCGATACGCCGGGAGCATGCGCGCGGGCCAACAGGCCTTTTTCGACATCAGGGTTCAGGCTTAAGGTCACGTCCACGGCCGCTTCCTCCTTCTCTTCCACAGTACCGAATATGGGCCTTTCTGTCACGAAGTTCAAGAAGTTGACTCGGCATGCGATTGCTTTCTACCGAAGCTCAGATTCAAGAAGGTCCTTTGGTTGCCGCCCCGGAATGCCACGTCTGCCGTTGAACTGATGGAGCGAGGGCAATGAGTCATGCCGGGCAGCGTCCAAATGGTCATTTGACGCTCCTACTTCATCCTGAAAATCGTGCAAGCCTTCAGGAGCGTATTTGGATTTGACATTGGCCGTGCCGGCTACGCGAGTAGCTCCGGCGGCGGTCGGATCGGCGCCCGCGCCTTCGAGCAAGCCGCGGGTCTTCTCGCCTTCCATGTTGGTGTGGGTGATGTCGAAGGCTAGGCCCCGACGCTGGCGAATGCGTCCAGCATCCTCAAGGCTTGTTCTCCCTCCGCGCGTGTTTTTCTTTCATCGTCGCCTCATCGATGATGACAGTCTGAGCGTGCTGGATGGATGAGAGCAACCGTTTAAGAGTTCGGGCGGCAATCTAGCCACCCGTCCCATTTCTGCTGCGCGGATTGTCCGCGCTTTTCTGAGAGTCCGCCGAGGGCGGTCCGATTGAGTTTTCGAGGACCGCTCCTTCGGTCGGACGAACTGAGCCGGGAACTTGGGTAATGCTACCGTAGACACTTTTACAGTGGATTTCTGCGGGGCCGGGCGAGGAGGCAGCGGCTGGTGAGTTGGATCAGGGTGTCCAGGTTGTGGGAGTGGAAGAGCGTATGCAAATCGTCCGGCGTTAGTCCGCAAAGTTGGGCGAGTCTCGTTGCGCCGAATTGGCGGATTTGGTCAAGATACTGATTGGTGCGGGACATGTCTCCTCCTTCCAGCGGCGTTCCTTCGCGCCCTTCAAGACGATCGATCATGACGGCGGTGGCGCCGCCCATCATGCTGGACATGTAGACTGGATTTCCGCGGGCGAGCGTGAGGGCAGCTTCCTCGATGACTCCGTGGACGAGGCCGGAGTCTTGCTTCTTTTTGCCGGCGATGCAAATTCGAGCGTTGCAGTTATAGGCAACAAGGCTGCGCATTGACGAAAGGGCTTCGGCGCGGCCTCTTCCTTCGTCGGATCCTTCGTGGATTTGCACGATCGGTTCCAATTGCTTACGCTCGGCGTCGGTGAGGGCGGCGCGGTCGGGCCAGGCCATGTAGTTGTGGATGATCGGACCGATCCCGGACTCGCTTCCGCCATGATAGTTCTGGGCGAAACGGGCGACGGATTCCATCACTCCGTTTGGACGCCATTGGTGGCCGAGGACAACTTTCGCTCCGAGGGCGATGAAGCGGCGGCAGAGTTCGAGGGTGACTGTGTTGATGTGGCTGGGGTCGAGGCCGTAGTCTGCGAGATCTTCCGATTCGGAAATGGAGAAGCCGATGGAGATGCCTTGCAAGGGGCGGCCGCCCGGTACTGAGGTTGTTTTGGTCATCGATCGAATCCTTCCTCTTCCTAAAACCTATTTCACTACCAATCGGAATTCGTCGAGCGACCGGACTTCGCATCTGGGGACGAAGGTTTGGGCCAGACCCTGCGCCGACTGGCGCAGCAACTCGGGCAACGACGGATTCGGATAGACGACATACGACGGAACCGCTGCGGCTTTGTTCAGATCGTCGCACGCGCCATGGAGCGAGACGAGCGATGGCACTCGCGGGAGGGCTCGCACGCTTGTGCTGGCGATGCTGGCGCCGTGGGCTTGGACGCGGGCGGTGAACAATTCGACTCGGAGTGCTTCGAGGAGAGCAGCGGTGATGATGCGCGTGACGCTGCCATCCGGAATGCGGACGACGGGGGTGCTGTCGAAATTGATGACGGACGGACCGTGCTCGAGGTGCCAGCGAGCGTCGACTGTGAGGACCGGGCGGCCGTGCTGCTCGGCCCACAGGACTTCCTTTTGGCACCAGTAGCGCTGATCGAAGACATTGCTTCGGAAGACGATCACGATGGCGCTCTCGATAGCGCTGTCGAGTTGTTTGTCGATGTCGCCGGTGACGTTTAGGTCCTTGGTGTCGTAGTAGGAGGCGAAGCCGTGGAGGCGCTTGGTCATCCAGTCGAGGGTGGCGGTGGTGAGCGGGACCCCGTCGCGCTTGGCGTGGCTGAAGAAGATCGTCGGCTTGTTGCCAGCGGGATTGGGGAAGAGGGTGAGCGCGGTGTGGAGCGCGTGGAGAGTCAGTAACGGGATGTGGAGGTCGCGTTCGAAGAGGTCCTCGAGTCCGAGGCGGGTAATGCGTGGGTCGGCGGGGAAGGATCCGTAGGCGGCGCCAGGATATTCGAGCAGGACGTTTACGATTCGCTGGCTGGAATGAGGGATGGTTAGAATAAAGTCGAGCTTGGTGAGGAGGGTTCGCTCGAAGGGGGTCAGTGTGTTGACGGGAAGGGGCGATCCGGCGGCGGCCGCCGATCTCGCGTCGAGGATGACGACGAGAAGACGGTCGGCGGAGGTGAGGAAGTCGAGGGAGTTGTTGCCGAGATCCAGGACGGGCGGCGGGAAGAGGGCGAGGTCCTCTTCAAAGATGTACTAACGGAACTCGGTAACTTCCAGGAGTTCCTTCGCGGCGGCGCCAGCTGGGCCTCCTGCTACTGCTGCGGGCGTAGAGTCCGAGAACGTCCCGCGGATGGCTTGGGCGTAGGCAGCGGAGCCGGTGGGGGGTCCGAGACGGATGAGGAGGACGAGGAGTGGGCTGTTCATCGCTGGAGCTCCTTTAGAACAGTTACGGTTGGAGCGAGTCGCCGGAAGACTCGTCGTCTGTTTTCGGCGCTTCGCTAATCATCTGACGGAGTGCGGCCAACATGGGTTCGTCAACTGGGTCGAGCCGCCCAGTCCTCTTAAGTTCTTCGCACGTGTCCAAGGCGCGAAGGAAGTACTCCGCGGAATGCTCGCCAGCAGTCCCGGCAAGCCTTAGGAGGGGAATGACTGAGCCTCGGCGGTGATCGGCTCGATCGGGTTCTGCTTGAATTAGCCTCTCCCAGATCGCAAGGGACTTGTTATACCAACCGGCGGCTTGCTCGGCGTTTCCGTCTTCGCCAGACAAATCTCCCATCCGTTCGTACGAGACGCACAGGTCGGACTGGTAGTCGGCGCGATTGGGTTCTGCCTCCGCCAGCTTCTCGCGGATAGCCAGCGATTGGAGGAGCGCCTGGCGAGCCGCCTCGCCTTGACCCAGCGAACGGTACAGATCCCCCACTTTGTTGTAGGACACGGAGAGGTCGCGCTGGTAGTCGGCGCGATCGGGTTCTGCCTCCGCCAGCTTCTGGATGATAGCCAGCGATTCGAGGAACGCCTGGCGAGCCGGCTCGCCTTGGCCCAGCGCACGGTACAGATCCCCCACTTTGTTGTAGGACACGGAGAGGTCGCGCTGGTAGTCGGCGCGATCGGGTTCTGCCTCCGCCAGCTTCTCGCTGATCGCCAGCGATTGGAGGAACGCCTGGCTAG